>DASXXR010000367.1:0-9047 GCA_036502945.1 Paraburkholderia sp.
AGGCGCCGCACCTGGTTGGTGATCGTCGAGCCGGATTCCTGCTTCCACGCCCACACGCGCTCGACGAACTTCTCGCGGCCGAGATCATGCCGCGAGGTTTTCTGCGCATCGAGCTGCCGTTCGACGACGATCTGCGTTGCGATGCCGGCGTGGTCCGTGCCCGGCACCCACAACGTGTTTTCGCCGAGCATCCGGTGATAGCGTGTCAGGCCGTCCATGATCGTCTGGTTGAACGCGTGGCCCATATGCAGCGTGCCGGTGACGTTCGGCGGCGGCAGTTGAATCGAGAAGTTCTTGCGGCCCGGCTGCAGCGCGGGCGCGGCGTAGCCGCGTTGTTCCCATTTGTGGCCCCATTCGGCCTCGATCGTGTGGGGCTCGAAGCTCTTGGCCAGCGTGCTGTCGCTCATTGTGAAAGTCTGCCGAAAAATGCGTGGAAGGATGCCGGGAACCTTCAATTATAAGGGGATGCCGGCCCGGCGCCCGCGCGCGGTGCGCGGGCTGGGGCGCCGATCGGCCGCGCTGCGGCCATTCGGCCGACGCTGAGCGCCCGGACGGGCGCTCGCGGCAGGCGGACTTATAATGTCGGACGATCTGCCGCAACCGTTGTTGGCCCGCCGGTCTTGCGGTTGTGCTGGCGCTTCTGGCGCTTGCCCCGGCCGCTGGTGCTAGCCGCTGGTGCTAGCCGCTTCGCCAGTCGCTTATGCCAGTGTTTCTGCCGGCGCTTGCGCTGCCTTTGCGCTGCCTTTGCGTTGCGGTTGCGTTGCCCCTTGCCTCGCCTTTTGGCCCTGCCCATTCCCCATGCCCGATCTGCTCGCGAACCTCAACCCCGAACAACACGCCGCCGTTACATTGCCGAACGAACCGGCGCTCATTCTGGCGGGAGCCGGCAGCGGCAAGACGCGCGTGCTGATCACGCGGATCGCGTGGCTGATCCAGCACGGCTACGCGTCGCCGCTCACGGTGCTCGCGGTCACGTTCACGAACAAGGCGGCGCGCGAGATGATGTCGCGCCTGTCGGCACTGCTGCCGATCGACACGCGCGGCATGTGGATCGGCACCTTCCATGGCCTGTGCAACCGCATGTTGCGCGCGCATCACCGCGACGCCGGGCTGCCCGCAACGTTCCAGATTCTCGACACGGCGGATCAGCTGTCGGCGATCAAGCGGCTGATGAAGGGCCTCAACATCGACGACGAAAAGTATCCGGCGAAGAATCTGCAGTACTTCATCAACAACGCGAAAGAGCAGGGGCTGCGCCCTCAAAACGTCGACGCCACCGACAATTTCAACCGCAAGTTCGTCGAACTGTACGAAGCGTATGACCAGCAGTGCCAGCGTGAAGGCGTCGTCGATTTTCCGGAGCTGCTGCTGCGCTGCTACGAACTGCTCTCGCACAATCCGCCGTTGCGCGCGCACTATCAGGCGCGTTTCAGGCACGTTCTGGTCGACGAGTTTCAGGACACCAACAAGCTGCAGTATGCGTGGCTCAAGCTGCTCGCCGGGCAGAACAACACGATCTTCGCGGTCGGCGACGACGACCAGTCGATCTACGCGTTCCGCGGTGCGAATGTCGGCAACATGCGCGACTTCGAGCACGAGTTCAACGTGCGGCATCTGATCAAGCTCGAGCAGAATTACCGCTCGCACGGCCACATTCTCGATGCGGCGAACCAGCTGATTGCGAACAACGCGCGGCGTCTCGGCAAGAACCTGCGCACCGATGCGGGTCACGGCGAGCCGGTGCGCGTCTACGAAGCGGCCACCGATACCCAGGAAGCCGCGTGGATCGTCGAAGAGGTTCGCGCGTTGATCCACAGCGGGCTGTCGCGCAGCGAAATCGCGGTGCTGTACCGGAGCAACGCGCAGTCGCGCGCGATCGAACATACGCTCGTGAACGTCGGCATTCCGTATCGCGTGTATGGCGGGCTGCGCTTTTTCGAACGGCAGGAAGTGAAGCACGCGCTCGCGTATCTGCGTCTGATCGACAACCCGAACGACGACACCGCGTTCTCGCGCGTCGTCAATTTCCCGGCGCGCGGCATCGGCGCGCGGTCGATCGAACAGCTCGCCGATGCCGCGCGGTTGTATAACTGCTCGATGGCGGTGGCGATTCCCTACGTGGCCGGCAAGGCGGGTTCGAGCCTCGCTGCGTTCGCCACGCTGATCGGCAGGATGCGTGCTGAAACGCAGCAGATGAGCTTGCCGGAAACGGTCGAATACGTGGTGCGCGGCAGCGGCCTCTCGGAGTTCTACCAGAACGAGCGCGAGGGCCAGGACCGCCTCGAAAACCTGCAGGAACTCGTCAACGCGGCGGCAGCGTTCGTCAGCGAAGAGGGCTACGGGCTCGACACGCCCGCGCGCTCGATCCCGCTGCGCCCGGGCGCCACGACCGCGCCCGAACTGGCGGTCGCGTTCGACGATCCGAACACGGTCGTGTTCGACGCAGCCGGCCCGGCGGACCCGGCGCAGAACCCCGACACGATGACGCCGCTCGCGGGCTTTCTGTCGCATGCGTCGCTCGAAGCCGGCGACAACCAGGCACAGGCCGGTCAGGAAGCGGTGCAACTGATGACCGTGCATTCGTCGAAGGGTCTCGAATTTACGGCGGTGTTCATCACCGGTCTTGAGGAAGGGCTCTTCCCGCACGAGAACAGCGCGAAGGAATCGGACGGGCTCGAGGAAGAGCGGCGCCTGATGTACGTCGCGATCACGCGTGCTAAGGAGCGGCTTTATTTATCCTTTGCGCAGAGCCGGATGCTGCACGGCCAGACGCGCTACAACATCCGTTCGCGCTTCTTCGACGAACTGCCGCAGGAAACATTGAAGTGGCTCACGCCGAAGGTCGAAGCCGGTTCGCGCTGGGGCGGCCGGTCCGACAACGCCGGCTACGGCCGCGACTGGTTCGGGCGGCCTGAGCGTCAGCAAAGCTATCAGAGCGCGACATCCACGCCGCTGCCGGCGTTCGCGAACGAGCAGCGTGCTGCGCAAGCGGGCTTTCGGGTCGGCCAGCAGGTGTTCCATACGAAATTCGGCGAAGGCACGGTCACCGCGCTGGAAGGCAGCGGCGCCGACGGCCGGGCACAGGTCAAATTCAAGCGGCACGGCGAGAAGTGGCTTGCGCTCGCGGTCGCAAAACTTCAGGCGGTGGAATGAGCGAAACACGCAACGCGGAAACGGCGGCTGACGCTTCCGGCATGACCCGAACCATCGACGCACGCCGTCCGCTCGGCGTGATGGCGGCATTGCCGGAAGAGCTCGGCGACCTCGTCGCCGCGATGCGCGCGGAAGGCGGCATCCGCACGGTCACGCACGGGCAGCGCGATTACCACGTCGGCACGGTGCACGGCGCGCCATGTGTCGTGACCCTTGCGCGGATCGGCAAGGTTGCCGCGGCCGCGACGGTCAGCGCGCTGATTCATGCATTCGATGTGGAGGCGGTGGTGTTCACCGGCGTCGCGGGCGGCGTGGGGCAGGCGGTGCGGATCGGCGATATCGTCGTCGCAGACACGCTGATGCAGCACGATCTCGACGCGTCGCCGCTCTTTCCCCGCTTCGAAGTGCCGTTGCTCGGCGTCGCGCGTTTTGCCGCTGACGCGACGCTCGCCGCGCAACTCGCGGCTGCGTGCGAAAGCTTCATCGCCGAAGAAGGCGCGGCGCTCGCCGCGCGGTTCGGCACCGCGAGCCCGCAGGTGCATCGCGGGCTCGTGATCAGCGGCGATCAGTTCGTCGCGAGCGCGGCGGCCGTCGGCGCGTTGCGCAGCGCGCTACCAGATGCGCTGGCGGTCGAAATGGAAGGCGCGGCGATCGCACAGGTTTGCCACGAATACGGCGTGCCGTGCGCGGTCGTGCGCACGGTGTCCGATACCGCCGACGCGCATGCGCCTGCATCGTTCGCCACGTTCCTGATCGAAATAGCCGGCACGTATTCGAACGGGATTCTGCGGCGCTTCCTGCAGGCGCGGTTCTAGCCTCGCCGGTTAGAACAGATGCTGGATGCCGGCATACGCACCGGACTGGCTATGACCGACCAACGGATTGTCGGTCGACACCGTGTCTCCGGCGCTGTTGGCGTTCAGTCCGAAGTTGGCAGACTTGCTGTTTTGCGCGGTGGCTATCTGGAAGTCGAGCAGGGTGCGCTTCGACAGGTTGTAGGTGCCGCCCACCGTGTAAATGGTCGCATTGCCCGCGCCCTTGTTGGCGTTGACGTGGTAGACCGCCGCGATAAGCGCGGCAGCCGGGGTTGCCTGCCACGTCACACCGCCCCATTCGTGATCGAGGGTAGTCGGCGACACGCCGGTGGTTGCCGGCGCACCGGACGTGCGGATGGCCTGATACGCGCCTTGCAGCTTGATCGGACCCAGGAACACGTTGACGGCAGCCGTGTACTCGCGGGAGGCGGTAAACGGGTCGTTGAATTGCCCGGTCTGCGCGCTGCGTATTTCGTCGTAAATTCCGCGCACCTGGAAGTGGGCGTTCGTGTAGGTGAGCTGCAGCCCGGCCCATCGTCCTTGCGGCGTCGTGCCGTTGCCGTTGAAGCTCGTCGCGTTCGACAGCGCGTACTGCCCGAACGCATCAAATCCATCAATGTTAGGCGTCTGGTAAGAAATGGTGTTGCTGGAGTGCAGCCAGTTCCGGCCGCGCACCAATGACGCACTGGACCAGTTCGATTGCCCGAATGGATCGAAGTCCCAGACGCCATTCGAGATGAACAGCTCTCTGCCGAGCAAAAACGTACCGTAGCGGGTGCTGGACAGGCCGACCGTCGCATACCGGTCAAACAGGCCGTCGCTGCTTCCCTGGCCCGTCATCGTGTTAAAGGCGCCTTCCAGGTGAAACACGGCCGAATAGCCGCCGCCCAGATCTTCGGTGCCTTTGAGGCCCCACAGGCTGGTTCCCCAATCGCCGCTCTCAGCGCGGAAACGGTGGCTGCTCCCCGTCGCCTGGCCGTTCGCACCGGTGCCGGTAGGCACCCCCGACATATACTCGACGCCTGCATCAATACGCCCATAGAGCGTGACCGAACTCTGCGAATAAGCTGATTGAGCAACAAGGGTGCCGACAGCCAATAAAACCGCCTTCTTTTTCACGTTGTCTCCTGATATGGTCTGCGATATTTGTTTAATAGGCCAGGAACGGCTTATCGCATCAAGACCAAGGTTAATCGATTCATTGTACGCTAAAGGTTATTGAAAGAAATATGAAAAGAATGTATGCACGCACGTGCGAATCCTAAACCGATGCGCGATTGTGCCTTTAGTCCCGGCATGAAATCAACCTTTCGCAAGATTAAATCGATAGACGTTTCGAGCCGGAAAATGAATCGTCTTGAGAATCCCAAAGATTGGGGCGTTGATTAATGGCGCCTGACGGCACGAATCCGGTGCCCCACTTGGCGGACGTGGGCGTTGCTCCCGTGGCGGGCTCGCGTTCATCCGACGAATTTAGTCCGGCTGCGCGAGGCGCCTGCTTATCTCTTCGTCGTAATAATGGCGCAGGCGGTGACGGTGCAACATAAACAGGATGGCAACCGCAACCGAAACGCGTGCATTAATTTTATGGGTTCGGGCGTGCCGCGACTGGCGCAATTCCATTGATTGAGTCATCGCTATTTCTGCCCTTTTATATGGAGATCCAGGTAATCTGCGAGTTGCGTGGTGCAGCAAAGCCTATTGACGCCCATATAGTGGGAGTGGCAGCGCGACAATGATTATCTGTGAGCATTCGTGAAAATCGCCTTTATTGCGTCAGTGTTTCTTTAACGCGCTTCGCCGAGCGCGTCGCGTATCTGCTGCAGCGCCGACGGATCTTCGATGGTCGGCAAATCGCCCGCATCGCGGCCTTCCGCGAGCGCCGCGATCGCGCGGCGCAGCAGCTTGCCGGAGCGCGTCTTCGGCAGCATCGACACGATATGCACGCGCGCCGGCCGCGCAATCGCACCCAACTGACGGTCGACGGTGACGGCCAGTTCCGCTTCGAGTGCGCGCCGCGCAGCGGGCGCCGCATAGCGGTCTGCATCGCGCAACACCGCGAACGCCAACGCGACCTGGCCCTTGACCGGATCCGCAACGCCCACTACGGCAACCTCCGCCACCGCATGGTGGCTCGACAGCGCTTCTTCGATCTCGCGCGTGCCGAGCCGATGGCCGGCGACGTTGATCACGTCGTCGGTGCGGCCGAGGATCGTCACGTAGCCGTCGTCGTCCTCTACACCCCAGTCGAAGGTCGAATAGACCTGCTGGTTCGGCACGCTCGACCAGTACGTGCTGACGAAACGCGTATCGTCGCCCCACACCGTCGACATGCAGCCGGGCGGCAACGGATACGCGAGCGTGATCACGCCTTTTTCGCCCGGCGCGCAGGGCTCGCCCGTCAGTTCGTTGCGTAACGTCAGGTCGTAGCCGTAGACCGGCACGCCGGGCGACCCGAGTTTCGGCGGCAGCGCTTCGACACCGCGCGGGATAGCGAGAATCGGCCAGCCGGTTTCGGTCTGCCAGAAGTTATCGACGACCGGTTTGCCGAGCGCCCCGGCGATCCACGACGCCGTGGGTTCGTCGAGCGGTTCGCCGGCGAGAAAGAGTGTGCGCAGACTCGACAGACTGGCTTGTTTCAGCAGCGCCGGGTCCTGCTTTTTCAACACGCGCAGCGCGGTCGGCGCAGTGAACATCAGGTTGATTCCGTATTGCTCGACGAGTCGCCACCAGATGCCGCCGTCGGGCCGGATCGGCGTGCCTTCGTACATCACGGTCGTCAAGCCCGCGATCAACGGCGCGTAGAGGATGTAGCTGTGGCCGACCACCCAGCCGATGTCGGACGCGGTGAACATCGTGTCGCCCGCGCGGCCCTCGAAGATGTATTCCATCGACGCGGCGAGCGCCACCGCATAGCCGCCGACGTCGCGCTGCACGCCTTTCGGCCGCCCGGTCGTGCCGGACGTGTAGAGCACGTACGAAGGCTCATTCGATTCGAGCCATTCGCACGGCACGTGCGCATCGAAGAACTGCTCGCGCAACGGCTCGTAGTCGGTCAGATACGGCGCGTCGAAGCGTTCCGGCGCGAGCTGCCGGTCGATCATCAGCACGCGCGGCGTCTTGTGCTTCGCGCGCGACAGCGCTTCGTTGATCAGCGGTGCGTAGTCGATCACCTTGCCGCTGCGCGCGCCGGCATCGGCGGTGACGATCAGCGCGGGTTTCGCGTCGTCAATGCGGGCCGCGAGATTCGGCGCCGCGAAGCCGCCGAACACCACCGAATGAATCGCGCCGAGCCGTGCGCAGGCGAGCATCGCGAACGCGGCTTCGGGAATCATCGGCAGATAGAGCAGCACGCGCTCGCCACGCGTCACGCCGAGCGAGCGCATCACGGCCGCCATCCGGTTCACTTCCGCATGCAGCTCGGCATAGGTGTAACGCCGCTCGATGCCGGTTTCCGTCGACAGGTAGATGAGCGCGGTCTGCTGCGCGCGTTGCGCGAGATGGCGGTCGACAGCGTTGTGGCACAGGTTGGTCCTGCCGCCGGCGAACCAGCGCGCAAACGGCGGATTCGAGCGGTCGAGCACGGTTTCAAACGGCGTCTCCCAGTGAATGCGCTGCGCCTCGTCGCGCCAGAACGCTTCGGGGGCGTCGATCGAACGGCGGTGAAAATCGCGGTAGCGGGTCATCGGCGGCGATCCTTCGTGCTGCGAGGAGGGCGAACACGCGATGCGCCGGCACGCAACCAGCATGCCGGCGTATCCGTGTCAGCACAGCATAGAGCACGCATGGATGCGCGGACAACGCGGGTTCACCATGAGCGCTGCGGCAAAGAAAAGGGCGCCGCGATGTGCGGCGCCCTGGCAGTGCGGACCGGATGAGAGGGGTTTGCAGCGGGTTTGCAACAAGCGGCGGACGGAAAACGACTGGCCGTCAGGCCTTCGCGTGCCTGCTGCCTTCGATGTCCGGCAGGAACACCGTCAGAATGCCCAGCAGCGGCAGGAACGAGCAGACCTTGTAGACGTACGCGATGCTCGTCGCGTCGGCGAGCTGGCCGAGCACCGCCGCGCCGATGCCGCCGAGCCCGAACGCAAAGCCGAAGAAGAGCCCCGACACCATCCCGACCTTGCCCGGAATCAGTTCCTGCGCGTAGACGATAATCGCCGAGAACGCCGACGCGAGCACGATGCCGATCACGACCGTCAGCACGCCGGTCCAGAACAGGTTCGCGTACGGCAGCAGCAGCGTGAACGGCGCGACGCCGAGAATCGACACCCAGATCACGTACTTGCGGCCGATCCTGTCGCCGATCGGGCCGCCGATGATCGTGCCGGCCGCGACCGCCGCGAGGAACACGAACAGATGGATCTGCGCGGCCTGCACCGGCAGGTGGAACTTGTCGATCAGATAGAACGTGAAGTAGCTGTTGATGCTGGTCAAATAGAAGTACTTCGAGAACACCAGCAGGACGAGCACGCTCATCGCGAACGCCACCTTGCCGCGCGGCAACAGCGCGTGCGCAGCCTCTACGCTGCGCGCTTTTTTCGCCGCCGGATGCTGTTGGTACCAGCGGCTGATCTGCGTCAGCACGAGAATGCCGACGAGCGCCGCCACCGAGAACCACGCAATGCTGTGCTGGCCGTGCGGAATCACGATCAGCGCGGCGAGCAGCGGCCCGAGCGACGCACCTGCATTGCCGCCCACCTGGAACAGCGACTGCGCGAGGCCGTGGCGGCCGCCCGACGCCATCCGCGCGACGCGCGACGATTCCGGGTGGAATACCGACGAGCCGCAGCCCACCAGCGCCGCTGCGACCAGCAGCACGCCGAAGTTCGGCGCGACCGACATCAGCAGCAGCCCGGCGAGCGTGAAGCCCATGCCGACGGGCAGCGAATACGGCTTCGGGTGTTTGTCGGTGTAGATGCCGATCAGCGGCTGCAGCAGCGACGCGGTGATCTGGTAAGTCAGCGTGATCAAGCCGATCTGCGCAAACGACAGCGAAAAGTTGGCCTTCAGCATCGGATAGATCGCGAGGATCAACGACTGGATCATGTCGTTCATCAGATGCGAGAAGCTGATTGC
>DASXXR010000368.1:0-3253 GCA_036502945.1 Paraburkholderia sp.
GTTCGGAATTGCATGCGTGGGGTTACGGTTGCGGCGAATGTCCGGCGTGCCGCTTGCGCAAGCGCGGCTACGAAGCTTATCTTGCGGGCGAGCAGGTCAGCGGGCCGGTGAGCGCGCAAGCCTAAGGCGCCGCCAGCAACCCAGATGTCCCGGCGGCAGCGCCACCCGGTTTCATTCCAGTTTCACATGGCATCAGGCAGAACCAGCATGACGTACGCGGTCAAAGAGATCTTCTACACGTTGCAAGGCGAAGGCGCGAATGCCGGTCGCCCGGCCGTGTTCTGCCGGTTCGCCGGCTGCAATCTGTGGTCGGGTCGCGAAGAAGACCGCGCGGACGCCGTATGCCGCTTCTGCGATACCGACTTCGTCGGCACCGATGGCGAAAACGGTGGCAAATACCGCAGCGCCGACGAACTGGCCGCGAAGATCGCATCGCTGTGGCCGGAAGGCGAAGGTCGGCGCTTCGTCGTCTGTACGGGCGGCGAGCCGATGCTGCAGATTGACGCGCCATTCGTCGATGCGCTGCACGCGGCTGCCTTCGAAATCGCGATCGAAACGAACGGTTCGCTGCCGGTGCTCGAAACCATCGACTGGATCTGCGTCAGCCCGAAAGCCGATGCGCCGCTCGTCGTGACGAAAGGCAACGAATTGAAGGTCGTGATTCCGCAGGACAACCAGCGCCTGTCGGACTACGCGAAGCTCGACTTCGACTATTTTCTGGTCCAGCCGATGGACGGCCCGTCGCGCGACTTCAATACCAAACTCGCCATCGACTGGTGCAAGCGCCACCCACAGTGGCGCCTGTCGATGCAGACTCATAAGTACCTGAACATTCCCTGATTGCCGTGCTGACGATTACCCGAAAACTCGAATTCGACGCGGGCCACCGCATCCCCGACCACCGCAGCCAGTGCCGCAATCTGCATGGTCATCGCTATGTGCTCGAACTGACGCTGCAGGGCGACATCGTCGAAACGGAAGGCGCGCCTGACCGCGGCATGGTGATGGATTTCGCCGAAGTCAAAACGCTGGCGATGGAGCATCTCGTGAATCGGTGGGATCACGCGTTCATCGTCTACGAAGGCGATACGCACGTGCGCGGCTTTCTCGATTCGATGCCCGGCCACAAGACGGTGGTGCTCGACCGTATTCCGACGGTCGAAAACCTCGCAGCCGTCGCGTTCGACATCCTCGCGAACGTCTACGACGCGCACTACGGCGTGAATCTGCGCCTGCAGCGGGTGCGTCTGTATGAAACGCCGAATTGCTGGGCCGATGTGATCCGCGACTAACGCGTTATTGGCACGGTATGATCGTTTCGATAACCACCCGGAGCGAGACATGCCGGCTACCACGCAGCCAAACGAACGCCACGCCCGCCACATCGGCTTGCTGACCCGCGCTCCCACTTCATGCGGCGCGACGCGCCGCCGCGGAGGGCGGCCATGAGCACCTTCACGAATCCCCTCAAGCTGCGCCTGAAAGAGCCTGATCCGCTGTTCGGACTGTGGCTGTCGCTCGGCAGCGAAAGCGCTGCCGAGGCGATTGCGCATGCCGGTTTCGACTGGCTGCTGATCGATATGGAGCATGCACCGAACGATAGCGGCGACGTCACCGCGCAATTGCGTGCGATTGCCGCCGCGCACTTGCCGAGCGAGCCGGTTGTGCGGCTGCCGGCAGCGGAGCCGTGGCTCGTCAAGCACGTGCTGGACGCCGGTGCGCGCACGCTGATGTTCCCGAACGTCGAATCCGCGGACGAAGCCGCCTATGCCGTGCGCCTCACGCAATACCCGAGCGCCGCCGCAGCGGACGGCCTGCGCGGGGTCGCCGGCGCGGTGCGCGCCGCGGCGTATGGCATGCGGCGCGACTATCTGCAGAACGCGAATGCGCAGATTGCGACGATCGTGCAGATCGAATCGGCGCGCGCGCTCGAACAGGTTGAACAAATTGCGGCAACGCCGGGCATCGATTGCCTGTTCGTCGGGCCGGCGGATCTGGCCGCGAGCCTCGGACATCTCGGCGATTCGAAACATCCGGAAGTGCAGGATGCGATGGCGCACATCGTGCAAGCCGCGAAGAATGCGCATATCGCGTCCGGCATCTTCGCGATGGACGTCGTGAGCGCGCGACAGTATCGCGACGCCGGTTTCCGTTTCATCTCGCTTGCCGCCGACGTGATGTGGGTGTTGCGGGCGACGCGTCAGGCATTGCAGGAGGTCAGGTCATGAATGTGGTTTCGCTTTCCTGGATGCGCGCGACGATGCGCGCCATCGCGTTAGCGGCGCTGACCGCGCTGACGGCAGGCGCGATGGCCGTGGCGCACGCGCAGAGCGCGAGCCCGAAGGCGTCGGACATGGAGACGCAGACGGCGGTCGCCGATTACAACGCCGGCAACCTGACGTCCGCGCTCGCCGAATTTCGCAAGGCTGCGGAGCGCGGCAGCCGGCTCGCCGAGTTCAACTACGCGATGATGCTGCTCAACGGCGAAGGCGGCCCGGTCAACGTCGACGAAGGCAAGAAGTGGCTGCGCAAGGCTGCCGACGCGAACATGTCGCACGCGCAGTATGTGTACGGCAAGATGTACGACGATGGCGAGTTCGTCGGCCGCGATCCGGCGGAGGCGCATCGATGGTTCCTGAAGGCCGCGCAGCAAGGGCACACTCAGGCGGAACTCGCGCTCGCGAACCAGTTCCTCGACGGGCGCGGCACCGCGCGCGACAACCAGCAGGCGTTCCTCTGGTACAAGAAAGCGGCGGAAGGCGGCGACATGACGGCGCAATACGTCACGGGCTCGTTCTACGAACGAGGCGGCGACGGCGTCACGCAGAATCTGAACGTGGCGCGCGCGTACTATGCGGCAGCGGCCGCGCAGGGCGATCCGGCGGCGCGGCTCAAATACCAGCAACTGAGCACGCAATTGCGGGAGTCGCACGAAGCGAAGCCGCAGTAGCGAACCTAGCGAACCGCGTCGGCAAAGGTGGGAGGCGTCGCCTCTCGCAGCGGTGTAACCGGCGGCTAGCTTTGCATCAACCGCTTTTGCCGCGCGACGCTCATGATGAGGCCGATCGCGACACCGAGCGTGGTTAGCGCGGTGCCGCCGTAGCTCATGAACGGCAACGGCACGCCGACCACCGGCAAAATCCCGCTCACCATCCCGATGTTGACGAACGCGTAGGTGAAGAACGCCATCGTCAGCGAACCGGCCAGCAAGCGTCCGAACAGCGTCGCGCCGTTAGCGGCTATGTACAGCCCG
>DASXXR010000369.1:0-13974 GCA_036502945.1 Paraburkholderia sp.
GCGGATCCAGTTGCTGAAGTACGCGAGCGCAGATCTGGAAATGGGGTTCCCGCTCAAGTCGGCGACTTTCACGAAAGCTTATAGCCCGCGTTTCGACTTCTATGTGCGCGCGAGTTTTTAACCTGTTTCTTTATGTGTTGCGCCGGCCACGGACCTGGCCCGGCTTATTGGGGGATTTGACTGTGAAGCGAGCTTGGTTGGTATTAATGACGGCGGCGTTCATGTTGCTGCCTGGTGTCGCGAATGCGTGGTGGCAGAACGACTGGTCGTTCCGCAAGTCGATCACGGTCGATACGACGCCAAAGGGTGGCAACGTCGCGGAATCGGCCGGCCGCGTGCCGTTGCTGATCCGTCTGCATTCAGGCAACTTCCAGTTCGACGGGTTGCAGGACAACGGCACGGACATCCGCTTCGTCGCCGCCGACGACAAGACGCCGCTCAACTATCAGATCGAGCAGTACGACCCGGTGCTGGGCGTAGCGCTCGTTTGGGTCGACGTACCGCAGTTTCCGGCGGGCGCGGCGCAAAACATCTGGATGTACTACGGCAACAAGAAGGCGCCGGACGGCGGTAAGGCGGCCGAGTCGTTCGATCCGGACTACACGCTCGTCTATCACTTCGACGGCGTATCAGGCACGCCGCCTAAAGACGTCACGGCCTATGCGAACAACGCGCAGAACGCGCCGGCGCGGATCGTCGAAGACGGCATCGTCGGCAAGGCCGCGCTGTTCGACGGCAAGACGTCGCTGAATCTCGCGGCAAGCCCGTCGCTCGCGATTCCGGCAGGCGGCAAATTCACGTTCAGCGCATGGGTGAAGCCGGCTGCGCTCGCGCCGCAAACGCTGTTGTTCAGCCGCCGCGATGGCGCTAACGCATTGCTGATCGGACTCGACAACGGCGTGCCGTTTGCCGAAGTCGACGGCGGCGCTGCGCCGGTGCGCACGCCCGCTATCGCGCCGGTTGCCGCAGCCCAATGGACGCACATCGCCGTGACGGCCGACGGCACGAACCTCACGCTGTATGTGGGCGGCCATCAGGCCGCGCAGATTGCGGCGGCGCTGCCCGTGTTGAACACGCCGGCCGCGATCGGCGGCGATGTCGTGAGCGCGGCAGCAGCCGCGGGCGCAAGCGGCGCGGCCGGCGCGACCGGTGCGGCCGGTGGCTATGCCGGAGAAATCGACGAACTGCGCCTGTCGAAGGTCGCGCGCTCCGCGACGCTGATCTCCATCGACGCGCTGAGCCAGGGCGCCGAATCGAAGCTCGTCAATTACGGCGCGGATGAAAAGCAATCGGGCTTCGGCTTCGGCTACTTCGGCGTGATCGTGAAGTCGGTGACGGTCGATGCGTGGGTCGTGATCGTGATTCTGCTGGGGATGGCCGCTGTGTCGTGGGTCGTGATGTGGAACAAGGCGCGCTACGTCGGCTCGATCGACAAGGCGAATGCGCACTTCGTGCGGCGTTTCCGCGAAGTGGCGGGCCGCCACCTCGTCGGCCTCGCGCATACCGACGAGCGCTCGGAAGAAGGGCGCCGGCTGCGGCAGTCGTCGCTGTATCGGCTGTATAAGGCGGGCGTGTCGGAAATCCATAGCCGTGTCGACGAAAACGGACGCACCGTGATCACCACCGAATCGATCGAAGCGATCCGCGCGACGATGGACGCCACCCTCGTGCGCGAAAACCAGCGTCTTTCGAAGTCGATGGTGCTGCTGACCATCGCGATTTCAGGCGGCCCGTTCCTCGGCCTGCTGGGCACGGTGGTGGGCGTGATGATCACGTTCGCCGCGATTGCCGCCGCGGGCGACGTCAACGTGAACGCGATCGCGCCGGGTATCGCCGCTGCGCTGCTCGCTACGGTCACGGGTCTCTTCGTCGCGATTCCCGCGCTGTTTGGCTACAACTACCTGCTGATCCGCAACAAGAACGTGACGGCGAACATGCAGGTGTTCGTCGACGAATTCGTCACGCGTCTTGCTGAAGCGCATCGCAGCCCGGACCACGCGCTGGCTGGCAATTGAGCGCCAGGTTACGCGATAACGGAGAGAAGGCATGCAAGTTCAGGACGACGACAAGCCATACGACGATATCAACATCACGCCGATGCTGGATCTCGCGTATGTGCTGCTGATCATCTTCATCATCATGACGACCGCTTCGGTACAGGGGATCAAGGTCGATCTGCCGAAGGCAAGTTCGTCGACAAGTCTCGCGAAGCCGCAGACCAAAGCGATCACCGTGTCCGACTCGGGGCAGATTTTCCTCGACGCGTATCCGGTGACGATGGACGAGCTCGAGAACCGGCTGCGCACGTTGAAAGCCACCACGCCGGAGTTTCCGATCGTGCTGAAGGGCGATTCGACAGTCGCCTATCAAAAAGTGATGGACGTGCTGGATCTGCTGCGCCGGCTCGATCTTTCGCAGGTCGGCCTTGTGACGGGCAAGCAGAAATCATGAGACTCGCGCGCAGCAAAAACCGCCGGAGGTCCGACTCATGGAAATGACCTATGAGGGTGGCGGCGATCCGGATGACGAAGGCAAAGGGCTGCGGCGCTTCGTGAAGCCCGCGCTCGGCGTGCTGGCCGCGATCGGCGTGGTGCTGCTGGTCTGGCACTTCGCGAACGATACCGCAGGCGTGAAGCGAGCTGAGGCGCCGCGCGTGACGACGGTGATTCCCGTGCCGCCGCCGCCTCCACCGCCGCCGCCGAAGATGAAGCCGCCGCCCGAGAAGCAGCCGGACGTGCAGACGCCGACGCCGAAACCGACCGTCGCGCCGAAGCCGGCCGAGTCGCCGAAGCCGATGGACAACATGCCGAAGCAGATGACGATGAACGCGCCGGCGCAGGCGGGCACGGACAACTTCGCGATTGCCGCGGGCGACGGTTCGGGCATGGCGGGCAGCGGCGCAGGCGGCGGCTTCGGCAACGCGACCTACACGCAGTACCTGGTGTATGCGCTGCAGCAGGCGGTCGAACGCGACAAGCGCGTACAGGACTCGGGACAGGGTCTGCGTTTCACCGTGGGCGTGAACGTCTGGCTGGAGCCGACAGGCCGCATCGACAAGGTGACGATCGGGCAATCCACCGGCGACCCGAAGCTCGATGAAGCCGTGGTCATTGCCCTGCAGACGATCGGCAAGCTCGACGAAACGCCGCCGCCGTCGTGGCAGTACCCGGTGCGGCTCAACTTACAGGGGCATCAGCCGGGCTGAAGCGGACCGCATCAGGTTCGCCGGCCAGGACGTGCCAGCAAAAAACAGCAGTCAAGCGGAGAAGCAGAATGATTCAAAAGATGGTGATACGGGGTGGCGGGCAGCACAGCGGGGGGATCGCTCTCCGCCGGTCGCGAATCAGCTTCGCGGTGCTGACGACGCTGGGGATGGCGATGTCGACCGGGAGCTACGCGCAATCGCTTGAAACGCAGGCAGCGACGCGCACCGCCGCGCCGACCGAGAGCACGGTGATCAACCTGATCAATCTGCTGGTAAAGCGCGGCGTGCTGACGCAGGCCAATGCCAACGACCTGATCGCGCAGGCCCAGAGCGAAACTGCGCAGGCGAAGGCCGCTGCCGCGCGCCCGGCCGTGCCGCTCGTGGCCAACGCGCCGACGCAGCCGGGCGACGTCGCGGTGCCTTACGTGCCGCAAATTGTGCGGGACCAGATTCGCGATCAGGTGAAACAGGAAGTGGTCGCGCAGGCGAAGGCGGAAAACTGGGCGCAGCCGAACACGTTCCCGGATTGGGTGTCGCGCATCACGATCAACGGCGACATGCGTTTGCGTGACGAATTCCACTTCTTCTCGCCGCGCAACGTGACGGGTCTGACCGACTTCGGAGCGATCAACCGCATGGGCGGTGCCGACGTCAACCCGAACACGAATTTCACGAACTTTCCGAGCTCCAATACGACCACGAACCGTTCGAACCTGTTCAGTGTTCGTGCGCGCCTCGGCGTCACCGCGCAGGTGGCGGATGGCTTGACGGCCGGCGTTCAGCTCGCATCGGGTAATGACAACAATCCGGTGTCGATGACCCAGTTTCTCGGCGGCGGCTTCGACAAGAAGGCCATCTGGCTGAACAAGGCTTACGTCAGCTATACGCCGGCGTCGTGGGTGACGCTTACCGCAGGCCGCTTCGACAACCCGTTCTACTCGTCGGACCTGCTGTTCGACCCGGACCTCCAGTTCGACGGCTTCGCCGCGAACTTCCGCCATGCGCTGCCGACCGCGCAGGACGTCACGCTGTTCGGCACGCTCGGTGCGTTCCCGGTGCAGTACAGCGACGACAACTTCCCGATCGACAGCCCCACGAAATCCGGCAGCGATACGAAGTGGCTGTTCGGCGGCCAGTTCGGCGCCGAGTGGAAGATCAACGACCAGAACCGCCTGAAGGGCGCCATTGCGTACTACGACTTCCAGAACTCGCGCGGCGAGCAGTCGTCGCCATGCGCGCTGTTCCTTGGCGCGACGAGCTGCAGCACCGACAACGATGCACCGGACTTCATGCAGAAGGGCAATACGGTGATCCAGCTGCGCAATATCGTGCAGAATCCGAGCCTGGCGCCGGGCTTCACGCCCGAGCCGCAGCTCTTCGGTCTCGCGTACAACTACCGGTTGTTCGACGCGAAGCTGGAATGGGACACGAAGATCATGGACCGCTACAAGGTGCGGCTTGACGGCGAGTTCGTGCGCAACCTCGCGTACGACTCGAACAAGGCGTTCCAGGCGCCATCGACGCCGGTCAACAACTTCAATAACGCGACGAGCACGACCGTCACGCAGGCCGACTACCGCAGCGGCGGGAACGGCTTCATGTTCAAGGCGACGCTCGGCGAGCCGGAGACGGTCGAGAAGGGCCAGTGGAATTTCTCGGTTGCCTACAAGTACCTGCAGCCGGATGCGGTGCTCGATGCGTTCACCGATTCCGACTTCCACCTGGGCGGCACGAATGCGAAGGGCTACGTGCTGGGCGCGCAGTATGCGGTGGCGCGCGATGCGTGGCTGTCCGCGCGTTACCTGAGCGCGCGTGAAGTGTATGGGCCGCCGCTGTCGATCGACGTGCTGCAGCTCGAACTCAATGCGAGATTCTGAGGCGGACCATGCGAAAACGTCTATTGAGCGTGGCAAGTGGCTATCTGAGCGCCGCGCTGTTGTGCACGTCATTACCGGCTCTTGCGCAGAGCAATGGCCTCGAAGACAAGTTGCGCACGCAACTGCGCTCGACGGTCGAACAGCTGCGGCAACTGCAGGATACGCAGGCGCAGTTGCAGGCTGACAAGACCGCCGCCGAGCAGCAGCGTGACAAGGCGCTGGCCGACCTGAAAGCTGCCCAGGGCGAGCTCGATGCGGCAAAGGGCAAGTCGAGCGGCCAGGCGGCGGCTGAGCATTCGCTTGCCGCCGAGCGGGCCAGTCACGCGCAGGACACGCAACAGCTCGCAAAATACAAGTCGGCCTATGACGAGCTGCTGACGCTGTCGCGTTCTCAGGATGTGCAGCACAAGCAGGCGCAGAACGACCTGAAGACGCGCGATACGCAGTTGCGCACGTGCGAAGCGAAGAACGCGCAGCTGTACCAGGTCGGGCACGAGGTTCTGGATGCCTACGAGCACATCGGGCTCGGCACGTTCGTGAAAACCCGCCAGCCGTTCGCGGAAAGCGCGCGCGTGAAGTACGACCAGATCGCGCAGCAGTACGGCGACCAGTTGTATGCGGGCAAATACGACCCGAACGCGGTGGCGGCGCCCGCTGCGGCATCGTCGGTGCAGGGCGCAGCGAAATAACGCAGTCACGAAGGCGTCGCACCATACGCCTTCATCAAGCAACCGAAACGACAGGAAACATCATGACTACCGCGGAAAAAGCAGGGGCAGCAAAAGCAGGCGCAAAGAAAGCCGGCGACGAAGCGCTGATCGAAGCAGTCAGCGTCGAACAGCTCGGCGACGTGTTCAAGGCGGCCGGCTACCGTGTCACGCCGGCCGAACAGAACGGCATGGTGCAGTTGATGAGCGCGAGCCAGGGCGTCGGTTTCGCGGTGCGCTTCGGCAATTCCGGCGCGCAGGCCGACACGTTTCTCGACTTCACGCTGAGCTGCGCGCTGCAGGTGCAGGGCGAACTGCCCGCGGAAATCGTCGCAAGCTGGAACCGCACGAAGCGCTTTGCGCGGCTCTGGGTGCAGGGGCAGTTTCTCGTGCTGGAAATGGATGTCGTCGTGGCCGGCGGTGTCAGCGAACGCAATCTGCGTTCGCTGATCGAGCTCTGGGACCGGCTGATTCGTGAATTCCTGCTGCATCTGCGTAACCGCCCGGCGATGGCCGCAGCTGAATCGGCCGAGATGGGCGCAGTCGATGCTATCGCGGCGGC
Organism: Paraburkholderia sp.; assembly: GCA_036502945.1. Taxonomy (GTDB): domain Bacteria; phylum Pseudomonadota; class Gammaproteobacteria; order Burkholderiales; family Burkholderiaceae; genus Paraburkholderia. The sequence continues at coordinate 6,352 of DASXXR010000369.1, forward strand.
CTCGGCAGCAGGCGCCGACGCGACGAAAGCCACCGTGCAATGAAGCGGCGCGGCAAGCCCGGCGTGGTCGGCGCAGTCGGCGCGGCGCTGCTGGCGTTCACCCAGGGCGTGTGGGCCGGTGCGCCCGCGCAGCCTGTCAGTGCGGACGACGCGCCGCAGGCGTGGCTCTCGTATGCGCAGCTCGTTTCGCAGAGCCTGCAGACGGCGCTTGCCACCGATACGGAAGTGGCGCAGCGCTTCAATGACTTCTTCGGCAACTGGGTGAACACCGACGCTGGGCTTTTTCCGCAGTCGCAACTGCCGGCCGACGGCGAGCCGCTGCCGTTCGAACCGCCGACGCTGAAAGTGCGCGTGTGGCTCGACCGGGCGGGGCACGTCGAGCGCGTCGAGTTCGATCAGGTGGGCAGCGACGAGGCCGAGGCCGATTTGCGTTCGCTGCTGCTTGCGCAGTCGGTCGGCGAGGCGCCGCCGCGCAGGATGAAGCAGCCCGTGGTTGTGCGGTTGAGCCTCGGCGCTGCGCTTTGAGTCTGCTGCACCTAAGCGGAGTTTCAGCGGAGTGACAGGGCGCATCGCGCGAGGCCGCGCAAATCTATCGTTTTTCTAGCAGTGGGAGCGAGAAGGTGAAGAAACTTGCAATGGTGGTGGGCAGTGTGATGTTGAGCGTGCCGCTGGCGGTCTATGCGCAAGGCGACGTGATTGCGCGATCGGGCCAGGCATCGGTGACGCAAGCCGATATGACGACGCTGCTCAAGTCGCTGAGTCCCGACGTTAGAACCCGGCTGGCCGCCGACCCGGCGCGGCTCGACCAGGTGGTGCGCGCGAAGCTTGCCGCTGCCGCTGTGCTGGCGGAGGCGAGCTCGAAAGGCTGGGACAAGCAGCCGCAGGTTGTCGCGTTGATCGACGATGCGCGGCGCGATGTGATTGCGCGTAGCTACCTTGCATCGGTGGCGGCGCCGTCGGCTGACTATCCGTCCGACGCCGACCTCCAGGCCGCCTACGATAGCAACCCGCAGATGTTCGCGATGCCGCGTGCATTGCGCATCGCGCAGATCTACATTGCAACGCCGCCGGACGCCGACGCGGCCACGATCGACAAGGCACGCAAGCAGGCCACCGACCTGGCGCGCCAGGCACGGGCATCGGGCGCCGATTTTGCGGCGCTTGCCAAGGCCAGCTCGCAGGAAAAGCAAAGCGCCGCGAACGGCGGCGACATGGGCTTCCTGCCGGATGCCATGCTGATGCCCGAGATTCGCAAAGCCACCGACAGCATGAAGCCGGGCGATGTCACCGGCCCGATCCAGACGTCTTCCGGTTTTCATGTGATCAAGCTGCTCGACACCCACGCGCCGAGCGTGCGTCCGCTCGCCGATGTGAAGGAACAACTGCGCGCGCAATTGCGGCAGCAGCGCGAGCAGCAAAACGCCCAGTCGTATATGGCGAAGCTCGCGGGCCCGTCCGCCGCGCCGATCGATGAAGACGCGCTGAAAAAAGCGCTGGCTGCCGCCCACTGAAGGGTGGATACACGTGGGCGCAACCTCTTCCTTCGATACGGCGCTTCATCCACTCGGCGATCCGACCATCGGCGCCGATGGCTTTTTCGTGCTCGGCATGGGGAATGACAGCGGCGACAGATTGCGCCCGCGCTGTCCGGTCTGCCTCGGCGCGCTGATGCCGTTGCTCGGCGATGGCCGCGGGCGTTTCCGCCATGTTTCGAAGGAAGAGGGGGACTGCTGCCCTTTATCCACGTTGTCGTACCAGCCGGATGGAATAAGCGTGCAGCATATGCGCGACGCCGCGCGCGAGCGCGACCAGCGCGGCGCGTTCGTCGCGAACTGGCAGCGCCACTATCAGGCGATGCGGCGTGTGGTGCCGTCGATGTCGGTGCGGCGCTTCATCCATCTCGTCGGCTACGCCGATGTAATGAACCTCTGGTCGTATCCGGCGCTCGAACAACATGACGTGCCCTATGTGCTGTTGACGCTCGCGCAATTCATGCGCGCTGGCTCGATGGCGGGCAAGGCGGTATGGGTGCGTTTCTGTTTCGATGCAACCGTGCGCGACGTCGGCGATCTGTGGACGCACGAGGGGTCGCAGGCGCGGTTCTTCAGGATGATGTACAGCGCGCCGAGCGATACGCCGTTTCCGACGTCAAAGCAGTTGATTCACTACGAGCTGGTGAAACGCGACACCTCTTTCCTCGAGATACCGCCGGCCTACATTAAACGGTCCGATGTGAAGGAGTTCCAGCGCTTTGCGGTGACCGACCGGAAGTCGGCCGATCCCGAACGCGCCAACACGGGGACACCATGAGAGGGCGTTGTTATGAAACGCGATAGGCATGTCCGCTGGTGGGTGAGAGCAACGTTGCTGACCGGCGCGCTGTTTGCCGGTGCGGTGTGGGCGCAGCCGGCGGGTTCGGGTGCGACAGGCACAAGCGGTGCATCGGGCGCCGCGGTGCCCGGCGGCGGCAAGAAGGTATGCGTGAACGCGGAAATCAATGGCGTGAAGGCGCTTTCGTACGACTGTCTGAGCCAGCAACTCGCGCCGACACCGACCGCTACGCCCGGCAGCTCGGAAAATCCCGCCGAAGCACTGGCCACGGCGCCGTCGAACAAGGTCGGCACGTTCAACTACTCGGCGGAGAGCATCCGGTTCGGCAACGCGTGGGGGAACTCGGTGACACCGCAACGACCGGCGCCCACGCCCGCTGTGCCGGTGAAATGACGTAGCGTTCGACGCTGCCGCGCCAACGTTTCAGAACATTCGAATACTTTCTATGACAGCTGGAACACGGGGTCTTAAACGGGGTGCGCGGGAGCGGTTGAGGCGATTCAGGCGGGCGGTTGCGCTGGCCGCGTGGTTGATTGCGGCGTGGCCGCTTGCCGGGGCCGCCGTTGCGCAGGAGGTGGCGCCGCCGCCCGCGGCCGCACCGCAGATCGTGTTGCCGAACTTCGCGTCGCTCGTCAAACGCTATGGCGCCGCGGTCGTGAACATCAGCGTCACGCATGAAGTGGCGCAGATGGGCGTGCAATTGCCGCCCGGCGTGTCGCCCGGCAATCCACTTGCACCGTTTCTCGCGCGCCGTGTGATCGGCAATCGCGAGGAAATGAGCCTCGGGTCCGGCTTTATCGTCAGTGCGGATGGCTACATCCTGACTAATCGTCACGTCGTCGGCGACGCCAGCGTCGTCGAGGTGAAGCTCACCGATAAACGCGAGTTCGAAGGCAAAGTGGTCGGCAGCGATGCGCTCTCCGATGTCGCGCTGGTCAAGATCAATGCGGACGATCTGCCGGTCGTCGTGACCGGCAACCCGAACCACATCGACGTCGGCGACTGGGTGATGGCGATCGGCTCGCCGTACGGCTTTGCCAATACGGTGACGTCGGGCATCGTCAGCGCGAAGTCGCGCTCGCTGCCGGGCGAAGCCTATATCCCGTTCATCCAGACCGATGTGCCGATCAATCCGGGCAACTCCGGCGGCCCGCTGTTCGATCTGCGCGGCCGCGTGGTGGCGATCAATTCGATGATCTATTCGAAGACGGGCGGCTATCAGGGGCTTTCGTTTGCGATTCCGATCGATGTCGCGCTGGACGTCAAGGACCAGTTGCTGAAAACCGGCCACGTGAGCCGCGGCCGGCTCGGCGTCGGCGTCCAGGAGGTCAGTCAGGCGCTCGCCCGCTCGTTCGGCCTCGCCAAACCGGACGGCGCGTTGCTAAGCGTCGTCGAGGCGGGCGGCCCCGCGGCCCAGGCGGGCCTGCAGGCCGGCGATGTCGTGCTGGCTGTCAACGGCAGCGACGTCGGCGAATCGGCCGATCTGTTGATGACGGTCGCGAAGATCCGGCCCGGGCAGAAGGCCGATCTGCTCGTCTGGCGCGCCGGGCATGCGATGCATCTGAGCGTCGCGGTCGGCGAACTGGACAGCAACGGCGGCGCGGCCGCGACGGTGCCCAGCGCCGGGCCCGCGCGGCTCGGTATTGTTGTGCGGCCGCTGTCGGCGGTCGAACAGCAGCGCGTCGGCGTCGATCACGGTCTCGTGATCCAGCAGGTCGCCGGCCGTGCTACACGCATCGGTCTGAAGGTCGGCGACATCGTGTTGTCGGTCAACGAGACGCCGGTCGCGACGATCGACCAGCTCGCCGATCAGTTGCGCCAGATGCACGGCAACGCCGCGCTGCTGATCCAGCGCGGGGCGTCGCGGCTTTATCTGCCGGTCGATCCGGCTTGATGCGCCGGCGCAGCGTCAACCCAGACGCATTCCAATTCGAGAACATGGCCGATGGCCCGGAGGTGGTCGATGAGCACAGGTAAGCGCAACGGTTTGTCCCGCTGGTTGAGGCTTGTGATCGGCGTGTCTGCGATCGCGTGGAGCATCGGCGGATGGGCGCAGTCGACAGGTGTGCCGCAACCGTGGGTGAGCTACGCGCAACTGGTCGGCCGGCAGTTCCAGGCGTGGCTCGAAGCCGATGACGATGCCGCGAACCAGCTGCATGCGTTTCTCGAAGACCGGATCCTGCATCCGAAGGGCGACGCGCCGCCGTCGGCGATCGTGATTCGTGCGTGGGTCGGCGCGGACGGCGCAGTGACGACGGTTGCGTTCGATTCGCTCGGCGACCCGAAGGCCGACGCGATCCTGCGCTCGCTGCTGACCGCGCGCCCGATCACCGAGCCGCCGCCGCCCGACATGCGGCAGCCGTTGCGCGTGCGGTTGCGCCTCGAAGCGAATCCCGACGAAGGGCAGGGCGGCGCGGCGAACGCGTCCTGAGCGAGCCGTCCGATCGCGGACGGCTGTAACACGAACATCGAATTCGATGTCTACTGCCTGACTCATTTCCACAACGTGTGACCGGCGAACCCGCCACGGCGGGATCGAATCGCTGCGGCTTGTCGTCCATAATAGCGGCGCTTGGCCCGACTCTCCCGGGAACACTTTGGAACATAACATGGCAGATTCCGCAGCATCCACGACTTCCCGCCCATCCCGTTCCGGTTCGAAAAAGCCGCACACGCCCGCTGTGTCGACCGAAACCGAAAACAAGCTTGCGCGCGCCGCGCGCTCGGCACAACGCCTCGCAGAACTGAGCGACGTGCCCCGCGATGACAGCACGCCCGACCTGTTCCCCAACGATTCGACGCGCGCCACGCTGCAGGCCATGACTATCGACGTGCGGCAAGGCACGTTGACAGGCTTCGAATTGCCGGAGGTGGTGTCGGCGGCGGCCGAGGCGGCGGAGGGTGACGGCGAGGTTGCGGTGCTGCCGGACGCGAAGGCCGCGCGCCGAACGACACGGGCGGCGACGGCGGATGACATGGCGCGGGTGGACATAGGGCACGCGGATTCGCCCGCGATGCCTGCCGCACCGGATGTCTTGCAGGACGTCACCGTAGTAGCCGAACGAGGCGGTCTTGACGTCGAGCAGCGCAAAACCACGGACGCTGGCGCGCTTCACGTCGATAACGCCGAAGCTGCCGTCGACGCTCAGGACGGGACAGCCGTCGCCCCCCCGATGGCCGCGTCGGTCCAGCGCAACATGGCGGCGACTCGCCGGCCGGCCGCGGAGACGGATGAGGCCGCCGCCGTGAAGCCCGGCATGCCGCCAACAGCGCCTTACAACGTTCCGCCGTCTGCGCCAAACGCGCCGCACGCGACACCCGAGCTCGAACATGCCCGCGCAGCCGCGTTCGCGGACACGATCGATGCGCTGTATGGCGTGATCGCGGATCAGCGCCGCGCGGCAACCGACCATTCGCGCCGCATGAAGTGGATGTTGTCGGTTGTCGTTTGCGCATTGCTGGTGACGGTCGCGATCGGGATTGCGCAGACGCTGCTACTAATGCGATTGACGCGCAATACGACCGTCCAGCAGCAACGCATCGAGCAAATGATGCTGAATCAGCAGGCGACGCTCGCGACGCTGCTCGACACGGATTCGTCGACCGCCGCGACGCCGGCAGTTGCACCACCGCCACCGCCCGCGGCGCCAGCCGCCGCTGTTACGACCACGGCGGCACGGCCGGCGGACACGCACGCGGCGAAAACGCAGCACACGGCGCGTAAGCACAAGCCGGCGCACCCTCATTGATCGGACTTTGGGCCTGCAGAGGCCCATCTGTTGTAATGATGCAACGCGTCACACGCCCGTGCGGTCTGCGACCTGCCTACATTCCTAAAAATGTTGCGGCGCACTAGATTTTTCCTAGGGATAACCCTATACTCGGTTCCTAAGGGAAAACCCTATCAATGACCAACCGGGAGTCGCCATGAACTTTATCTTTGCTCTGTATCAAAAGGTCAGCGACCTCTTCGCGTCGCCCCACCTGCCGCTGGATTCGGACTACTCGTACGAAGCACGTCGACGCGAAGCGGAACGTCTTCGCCGCGCGCAAGCCACGGTGTTCGGTATTCGTCTGACGGACTGACCGTGGGCAGTCTCACAGTGGTTTCGCTGAGAGCGCATCGTCAGGAGCCCGGTAATACCGGGCTCTTCGTCATTCGGCCGTCGAAAACCGGCTACTTCTCCTTCCCGCGCGCCCTGCATTTAGCTTTCTTCGCCTTTCGTCGCCGAAATGGATGTAACGGTACCTGACAGCCGTTTGGCCTGTCCGACCATGCATTGAGCACGTTCCATCGCGAACGCGCAGCGAAAATACCCATAACACGGCCGTTTATCGCCTCGCTATTTGAAATGTGCGCTTACAAGTCGTCACGTTTGTGTATCGGCGTCGCCGTTAAAGTGGATCTCAAGCGCGGGGCAGAGTTTTCAGTTCTTTGTTGTGCCCCTCGCCGGCAACAATTTTCTACGGGAGGATCAATCATGAAAATCTTGAACAAGACGTCGCGCACCCTCATTGCCACTTTGCTTGCAGGTGGCGCCTTGCTCGGAGCGAGCAGTGCATTTGCGCAGTCCGTGGCGGTGTACGACGGAGCGCAATTGATTCCGGTCGGCGTATCGATCGACATCGGCTGGCACGGCGATCGGTACTGGGACGGTCATCGTTATTGGGCGCACGATGAATGGATGCATCGTCATCCGCACGATCACGATCCGCGTCATCACGACGATCACGACGATCATCACGATCACCACGGCTAAGATTGCGCGCGGCGCCTGGCCGCCGCGTGGTGCACGGCAATCGGCCGGCTGCTCTGACGAGCAGCCGGCCGATTGCATTGTGGATCGTTAAAATGCGCGTTGCGCTATTCTGGTCGCTTTCCCTGAACCGAATGAATCAGCATCGCAACACCGCAACGCAGGAACACTCGAATGAGCGAAGTCCATTTTTATGATCCCATTACCGGCCATGGTCTGCTGCACGACCCGTTCAAGGCGATCGTCGCGCCGCGCGTGATTGGCTGGATTTCGACGCGCGCCGCGAGCGGCCGGCTCAATCTTGCGCCGTATAGCTTTTTCGGCGCGTTTGCGACCTTCCCGCCGATCATCGGCTTTTGCAGCGAAGGCTTGAAGGACAGCATTCGCAACATCGAAGAGACGCGCGAATTCGTCTGGAACCTGACGTCGAAACCGCTCGCCGAACAGATGAACCGGTCGTCCGCCCCGGTACCGCCGGAAGTCGACGAGTTCGAGCTTGCGGGCTTGACGCCTGTCGCGGGGCGCAACGTGTCGG
>DASXXR010000370.1:0-9664 GCA_036502945.1 Paraburkholderia sp.
CGAGATGGTGCAGAAGCACAAGCACATCAAGCTTGCCGGCCAGGACAAGCTGCGCATCGAAACGCGCAGTCCGGATCTGGCGGTGCGCGTCGCGACGGTCAAGGAGACGCTGCGCGCGCTCGGTTCGCCTGCGAAGAGCGCTTCCGGCCAGCGTGTGACTACCCAGTGATCGCACGATGACAGACGCCGACGCACGTACCGCATCGATCGTCGATCTGCTGACGCGCCTCGTCCGGATATCAAGTCGCGGCGGCATCGATCCGTCGGCGCCGGTGCTCGAGTGCATCGAACAATGGTTCGACGCACAGGCGCTGCCGTGCACGCGCACCCGCCTCGTCTCGGCCGACGGCGAACCGCTCGGGCTATACGCGGAAATCAGCGGGTCGGTGCCTGGGTCGGCACCGCTCACCTCTTCCGGCCAACCGCGTCATTACGTGTTGAACGCAACGCTCGACACCGCCGGCTTCGGTGATCCGCACACGTGGACCCATGCGCCGCTAGGCGCGCATATCGCCGACGGCTGGCTCTATGGCCGCGGTGCCGCGGACAGCAAGGTCGGCGTCGCGCTGTTCGCGCATCTGCTCGCCGCGCTGTCGCGGCGAACCGGCGAGTTCGCCGGGCGGCTCGGCGTCCTCTTCGACCTCGACGAGCATACCGGGCGCTTCGGCGGCGCCCGCGCGTTCTTCGACGCTGCCGACAGCCACACTAGCACGCCACGCCCCGACGGCGTATTGATCGGCTATCCGGGGATCGACCGCGTGATGGTCGGCGCACGTGGTTTTCTGCGCGCGCGGCTCGTGGTGCACGGCATCGCCGCGCATGCGGGCGGCAGCAGCGCGCGCGGGCTGAACGCGGCCGTGCGCGGCGCCGCGCTCGCGAATGCGCTGCACGACACGCCGCTGCCGCGCGTCGACGACGCCGGCTTCAATCGCCCCGCGCAACTGACAGTAACCGGCATCCAGTCGGGCGACGGCGGTTTCACAGCGGTGCCGGACCGCTGCGAACTGACGGTCGATATCCGGCTCACGCCCCGTTTCGATGCGCAGCACGCACGCGATCGGATTGCCGCGGCGGTCCGCGCGCACGACCTCGCCTACCCGCACAGTTCTGCAAATAATCTATTGACGGACATCGAATGGATTGCCGGTTGGCCCGCGTATCGCGTGCCTGAAACGCATCCGATGGTCCGCGCATTGTGCGAAGCCGCACGGCGCACGCTGGGCGCGCAACCGTCGTGCGAGGTAGCCGGGCCTTCGAATATCGGCAACTATCTCGCGTCGCTCGCGATTCCCGCGCTGTGCGGCTTCGGCCCGCGCGGCGAACAACTGCACGCAAGCGACGAACGGGTCGATCTTTCGACCATCGCGCCCGTCTACCAAATCTACGAAGACGCGCTGCTTCACCTGTTGCGTGGCTAACCACGCCTATCGTTATTCATGCTGCATCGCGCAAAAGCAGAGCGCACAACATGCCGGATTTTGGCTTCTTAAGGGTTTTTCGGTATGATCGGATAGACAATCAGCTGGAGTCCCCGTCATGTCCCAGGTTGCTGAATCCACTCAGCCCGCAAGAATGTCCTCCTCTTTCGCATCCGCTTCTTCCGACGTTTCTTCTAACGTTTCTTCCAGCACCCCCGCTTCACTTTCGTGGGTCACGCGCCTCGTTTCGATGGACACGGTGAGCCGCAATCCGAATCTCGGCCTGATCGAAACCGTGCGCGACGCACTGCGCGAACGCGGCATCGAAGCGACGCTTACGCACGGTAAAGGCGGCAAATGGGCGAACCTGTTCGCGACCCTTCCCGCGCACGATGGCGCAACGAACGGCGGCATTGTGCTGTCGGGGCATACGGACGTCGTGCCGGTCGACGGCCAGCAGTGGGACAGCGACCCGTTCAGCCCCGAGGTGCGCGGCGACAAGCTGTATGGCCGCGGCACGTGCGACATGAAAGGCTTTATCGGCGCTGCGCTCACGCTCGTGCCCGAGATGCAGCAAACGAAGCTCGCGAAACCGGTTCATCTCGCGCTGTCGTTCGATGAAGAAGTGGGTTGCGTCGGCGCGCCGCTGATGCTCGCAGAGCTGGCCAAGCGCGGCGTCAAGCCCGACGGCTGCATCGTCGGCGAACCGACCAGCATGCGGCCGATCATCGCGCACAAGGGCATCAACACATATCAATGCTGCGTGCGCGGCCAGGCTGCGCATTCGTCGCTGACGCCGCAAGGGCTGAATGCGATCGAATATGCGGCGCGTCTCGTCTGCTACATCCGCGACATGGCCGACCAGTTCCGCGAGCAAGGTCCGTTCGACGAGTTCTATGACGTGCCGTTCACCACCGCGCAAACCAGCACGATCGAAGGCGGCAATGCGATCAACACGGTGCCCGCCGAATGCCGCTTCGCGTTCGAGTTCCGCAATCTGCCGACGCTCGACCCGGAGCCGATCTTCGCGCGCATCGAGCAGTACGCACGCGAAACGCTGCTGCCGAAGATGCAGCGCGAACACGCGGCCGCGGCAATCGAGTTCACGAAGATCGCCGCCGCGCCCGGGCTCGACGCCACCGAACAGGCGGCGATCACGCAGCTCGTACGCGCGCTTACCGCGAATCACGAGAAACGCAAGGTGGCCTACGGCACCGAAGCCGGCCTCTTTTCGCTCGCGGGCATTCCGAGCATCGTGTGCGGCCCCGGCGATATCCAGCAGGCGCACAAGGCCAACGAATTCGTTGCGCTCGAACAGCTCGCGCAGTGCGAGCGCTTTCTGGGCAAATTCATTTACAGCATGTCGGTCGATGCGCAGGCGTGCTGAACTGAGCAGGCCTTCCGGCTCCCCATGACCCCCCTCCTCCAAACGAAACCCGCCCCCGCTCACGCCATGTCCACCGCCCTCCAGCAGCACACCGACCACACGATCGACGGCGAGCCGATTCCGACACTCGATAGAATCGCCTCACAGCACTTCGCACTGACGCCGTGGCTCGTGAGAACACCGGTGTTCGACCGGATGGATTTTCCGACGCTGGAAGGCACGCTCGTGAACTTCAAGTTCGAGCTGTTGCAGGCAGGCGGCAGTTTCAAGGCGCGCGGCGCCTTCACGAATCTGCTCGCGCTGAACGGTCCGCAGCGCAGCGCAGGCGTCACGTGCGTGTCGGGCGGCAATCACGCGGTGGCGGTTGCGTACGCGTCGATGCGGCTTGGCATCAGTTCGAAGGTGGTGGTGTTCCGTTCGGCGAATCCCGCTCGCCTCGCGCTGTGCCGGCAATATCGCGCGGAAGTCGTGGTCGCGGAAAACGCGGTCGAGGCATTCGAGATGGTGCGCAAGATCGAAGCGGAGGAAGGACGTTATTTCGTGCATCCGTTCAACGGCTACCGGACCGTGCTCGGCACCGCGACGCTCGGCTACGAATGGGCGACGCAAAGCCCCGATCTCGATGCGGTGATCGTGCCGATCGGCGGCGGCGGACTTGCGGCCGGCGTGTCCACCGCGCTGCGGCTCGCGAACCCGCGAGTGCATGTGTATGGTGTCGAACCGGAAGGCTCCGATGTGATGGGCCGAAGCTTTGCGGCCAACCACACGATCAAGATGGGCCATATGCATTCGATTGCGGATTCGCTGATGTCGCCGCATACCGAGCAATACAGCTATGAGTTGTGCCGCCGGCATATCGACCGCCTCGTCACGGTCTCCGACGATCAACTGCGCGCCGCGATGCTAACGTTGTTCGCGCAACTGAAGCTCGCGGTCGAACCCGCCTGCGCAGCGGCAACCGCCGCGCTGCTCGGACCGCTGCGCGAGACGCTGCAAGGCAAGCGCGTCGGCGTGCTGCTGTGCGGCACCAACACCGATCCGCTCACATTTGCCACGCACATCGAGCGCGCGCGCGCGGCGCAAGCGTGAATCGTATTTTTTGCCGCGCCAAGGCTGTCGTGAAGCGCGCGGCGAAGGATTCCCTACCCGGCTCGCGGGATCGTTGACTATCATTCGTGCATTGACCAACCGGAGAGATGCCTGATGAGCATGATCAAGGAATTCAAGGAATTCGCCCTTAAGGGCAATGTGATGGATCTTGCCGTCGGTGTGATTATCGGCGGTGCGTTTTCCACCATCGTCAATTCGATCGTGAAGGATCTGATCATGCCGGTGGTCGGCGTCGTGACCGGCGGGCTCGATTTTTCCAACAAGTTCGTCATGCTCGGGCACATCCCCGAGAACTTCAAAGGCAATCCCGATTCGTACAAAGACCTGCAGACCGCAGGCGTTGCCGTGTTCGGCTATGGCTCGTTCATTACCGTTGCGATCAACTTCGTGATCCTCGCATTCATCATCTTTTTGATGGTGAAGTTCATCAACAATCTGCGCAAGCCGGCTGACGCTGCGCCAGCCGCTCCGGCGGAAGACACGTTGCTGTTGCGTGAAATCCGCGATTCATTGAAGAATCCGCAGCGCTAGATCAGCCGGATCAGGCGGCGCCGGTTTCGTTCGCGTTCGCCGTCTTCTCCGCCTTCACGTTCGCCGCGCTTTCGATTGCCTTTTCGAGCTGCGTGAAGTTGACGGGCTTCGTCAGATGCGCGCTGAATCCGGCGGCGAGGCAGCGCCGGATATCTTCGTCGGTGCCGAAGCCGGTCAACGCGACGGCGGGCGCATCGGAGCGCTCGCGAAACGCGCGGACGAAATCGAGCCCCGTGCCGTCCGGCAAGCCGACGTCGCTGACAATCAGATCGAACGACAACGTTTGCGTAGCCGCGAGCGCGTCGGCCACCCGCCCGACGACCGTCACCTCATGTCCGAGCGTGCGGATCAGTTGCGCCATGACCTCGGCCGTATCGACGTGATCTTCGATCAGCAGGATCGTCAGCACGCCCGCAGGGTGCTGGGTCGATGCGGCCGCAACGACCGGCGCAACGACTGGCCGCTCCGCCGTCGGCAACATGATCGTGAACGTCGCACCGCAATGCGGGCCCGGGCTGTGCGCGGCCACCGTGCCGCCGTGCGCGTCGGTGAGCGCCTTGGTGATCGCAAGCCCGAGCCCCAGGCCGCCGAATTGTCGCGTCATGTTCTGGCTACCCTGCTCGAACGCGTTGAACAGCTTGCCGATCTGCGCGGGCTCGATACCGACACCGGTATCCTCGACGGAAATCTGCACTTGCATCCGTTCGTCGTGCGTGCGCACGTAGATGTGGCCGCCGTCGGGCGTGAACTTCGCCGCGTTGCGGATCAGATTCCACAGCATCTGCTGCAGCCTTGCGCGGTCGGCAAGCACATAGTGATGCTGCGCGGCTTTGTCGACATGAACGTCCTGCTGCTTGACCTGGATCTCGCTGCGAAAGAGTTCGAGCACGCCGTCGATCACATCGTGCACATCGACCGTTTCGAGCGACAGGCGCAGCTTGCCGTTCGCCACGCGTGTCACATCGAGCAGGTCGTCGATCAAACGCGCTTCCAGTTCGACGTTGCGGCGAATCATCGTGACGCCGGAGCGCGCGGCTTCCGGCAATCCGGGAATCATTTCGAGCATGCGCGCACCCGCCAGCACCGGCGTCAGCGGCGTTCTCAGCTCATGCGACAGCATTGCGAGAAAGCGGTCTTTCGCGCGGTTGGCCTCTTCGGCCGCCTGGCGCGCCGCCTGTTCCGACTCGAGCAGACGTTCGCGTTCTTCGATCGCCTCGCGCTGCGAATGGATGTCCGTACAACTACCGAACCATTTGCTGACGCCGCCGTCGGCGTCGCGCATCGCGACGATGCGCGTGTCGAACCAGCGATACGTGCCGTCGTGACGGCGAATGCGCAACTCGTGCCGATAGTCGCTCGCGCCGCTGCGCACCGTTTTCAGCCACGTGCGGCGCACTTCTTCGCGATCGTCCAGGTGCACTGCGTCGAGCCATGCGAGACCGAGCGAGCCGGCGCCGTCGAGTGCGGTGTATTCGATCCACTGTTTGGACAGAAAGTCGCAATCGCCATTCGCGTTGCAAGTGAGCACAAGGTGCGGCAACGCTTCGGAAAGCGTCCGGTAATGCTCTTCGCGATCGCGCAGCATCAGCGCTTCGGCGGACGCCCGTTGCAGCCGCACTTGCGACAGCACGCGTTCGACGGCTTCCGGCAGATAGTCGAGATAGTCGCCAGCCTTCGGCACCACGTCGGACACGCCCGAGCGCAGCGCTTCGATCACGCGCGATTCGTCGGTGAAGCCGGTGACGAGGATGGCCGGCACGCGCACGCCCTCGCTGCGCAGCCGGCGAAAGAAGTCGAGCCCCGTTTCCGCGCCGGTCAACTGATAGTCGAGCACCAGCAGATCCGGCTCGCTCTCGGCGATGCGCACGCGCGCCGCGCCGACACCCGCGCACAGCGCGACCTTGCAGCCGGCGCGTTCGAGCGACTTGCGCGCGAGCCGCAGAATGCCTTCGTCGTCGTCGACGACGAGCACATGCGCCGCGCGCAACGTGGATACGTCTTGTGTCATGCTAATTCTGTTGTCTCTTCTTTCGGTGACCCGTCGCAGGGCCGGAAGCGCCGGCCCTGCGTGCGTGTGGGTGTTTCTTCGTTCGATGCCGGCGTCGCGTGACAGCCCATCGTATCGCGGCGCATCCTTCACACTACGTCGTCACGCCATCACCAGCCGATGCCCGGGCGGTAGTTTCACTACTTGCAGGAAAAACCCGAGCCGGCGAACCGCTTCGATGAACGCATCGTATTCGACCGGCTTCGTGATGTAGACGTTGCATCCCAGTTCATAGCAACGTTCGATTTCACGCGGGTCGTCGGTCGTGGTCAACACGATCACGGGCATGGCGGCGGTTGCCGGCGACTCCTTCAGGCGTCTTAACACCTCGAAGCCGTCGACGCGCGGCATTTTCAGGTCGAGCAACACGACATAGTTCGCAAGATCGTCGCGCGGCGGGTACTTTCCGACGTTTTCCCCAAGCGGTCGTTCGCCGAAAAAATAATCGAGCGCCTGCTGGCCGTCCGCGAATCTGACGAAACCATTCGAAATGCCGGCCCGGCGCAGGTTACGCTCGACGAGCGTCGCGTGCCCGTCGTCATCTTCGACGAGCACGATACCTACCGACTTGCCGACCGCTTCGGCCTCTGTCATGTTTCCTCCGTCTTTCATTCTGCTTGATTCCACACTTTGCTTGATTCCACACTAGATTCCGCTTGATTCCGCTTGATCCTGTCAGGCCGCCGGCCTTGTCAAAGCAGACGCACCGGCTGGTCCGGCAATACCACGAAGAACGTCGACCCCGCGCCTTCCGCCGATTCCACCCATACCCGGCCGCCGTGCCGCTCGACGGTGCGCCTGACGAGCGCAAGGCCGATGCCGTCGCCTTTCGAAACGTCGCCGTGCAAACGCTGGAACGCACGGAACATTTTCGGCATGTATGCCGCCGGAATGCCGAGCCCATTGTCGCGCACATAGAACGTTCGTGTCTTCGGCGCAAGCGCATGGGTGTCGTCGTCCGGCTCCGCGGCGAGCGCGCCCACTTCGATCCGCCCGGGCCGGATCGGATCGAGGAAGTTCAGCGCATTGCTGATCAGGTTGGCGAACACCTGCTCGATCGCCGCGGGGTCGCCCCATGCGGAGGGCAGGTCGCGCACCGTGACGGTGGCCGTGCGCTCGCGAATCGGCCCCTGCAGCGCATCGACTGCGCGCGCTACCGCGCGCCCTACGCTTACGCGCTGCCATTGATACTCGAGGCGGCCCGCGCGCGAAATGCGCAGCAACGCATCGATGATCGCCGCCGCGCGTGTCACCGACGAGCGCAGAAACTGCAGCGATTCCCGCATGTCGCCGTCGAGCACGCGCGCGAGACGCCGTTGCTCGGGCTCGGGCAGCTTCGCGCCGTCGATCGTTTCGCGCACGTCGTCGCACGAAACCTGCAGTTCTTTTGAAAAGCCCTGCAGATTGACGAGCGGCGAGCGCAGGTCATGCGACACGCTGTAGATGAACATTTCGTTATCCTGGGTCTCCTGGCGCAATGCCTCGTTGACCCCGGCGAGTTCAACCGCCCGTGCCTGCAGGCGCTTTTGCAGCCTCACCTGATCCTGTTCGGCCATTCGCAGCCGAGCACTCGTCTGGTGCAGCGCTGCATCGAGCGCGGCGATTTCGTCGTTGCCTGCCAGCGGCGCCGTCAACGGCTGGCCGTGGCCGAGGCGTTCGGCGTTGCTCGTCAGCACTTCGAGACGACGGCCGATGCTGCGCGCGAATGCGAGCGCCGTCACCGCCCAGATCAGCATCGAGCCGACCACCGCTGCGATCAGCGCGTATTGCTGGCGCGCCCGCGTCTGCATGACCGATGCGCTGCGCCGCGCATCGAGCCGCGATGCTTCTTCGACGAATGCCTCCAGTTGTTCACGCACGATGCCGACCTGCGCAGGCAGCGCGCCCCCTTCGAGCGATGCGAACATCTGCACGCTGCGCCCTTCGCGCAGCGCCTGTGCGACGGCAAGCACCTGCATGTGATAACTCTCGATTGCGTCGCGCATCGTATGGACGCGCGCCGCCTGCTGCGGCGTATCGGCAACCAGCTGCTCGAGGTGCATGAGCCGGTCGGACAGATCGACCCATGCCGCATGGCGGTCGATGAACGACGCATCGCCGACGATAAGGCCGGTGCGCACGCGCGCCGCCTGCCGCAGCAGCGGATCTGCAAGGGCGGACGCCTGATAGAGAGTCTGTTTGCTGTTCGCCGCCGATTGCACCGCGCGCGCTGTTTGCTCCTGCGTATCGAACACGACGCCAAGCAACGCGAGTTCGACGACGCTCGGCAGCGCGATCAGCAGCAGACCCTTCGTGAATAGTTTCATGTTCGCCTGGCAAGCTTTCCGGCCGCGGCGACGTAACGAACGAGGCGCGCGGGTCATACAGGGACAACTCGGGACAACTCGGGACAACTCGGAACAACTTCGGGACAACCTCGGATTAGCCTCTGCACGGCGCAGCGCGGGCGCACGGCTGGGGAATGGGCAATTATCGACGTGAATCCGTGATATTTCAACGAGCCGCGAATCCATTGCAGCGCTCTTGTGGGGCATGCGCCGAAGCTGTGCTGAATAAACACTGGAGAAGTGCTGGCGCACACAAAATTGTCTTTTTTATCGGTGACGGAATCATTCGCGGCGCCCGTGCGTCTATGATGGAGACAGATGCACAGGATGCGAAAGCACACGGCGACGCGATTCGGCATGGTTCACACGGGTCGGTGTGAGACGGACACATTTGTCGAAATCACCGTGAATCCGGCTTTTTCGTATGCTATAAAAGATCGACGTGCGGCGCGCGAAGCCGGGAGTGGTCGCATGAGGACGCTGCGTTTCTTGCAATTCTTTTTCAGGCGAATTTTTATGTCCTTCCCGAAGAAGCGTAGGCGCGCGAAGGTGGACGGCGACGAATCGTTCCTCGCCGTGCTGCGGCATTTCAAACCATTCGGCCAGCTTGACACGAAGATCGCGCGCGCTCGCGCGCAAGACGAACCCGTGTTGTATGCGCATATCCTGCCGGGCCTCGACGTGCTGTTATGCAGCGTGCGCGGCGCGCAGCCGCCTTATCCGGCGGTCGCCGAACTGCGCCGCCGGTGCATCGAATCGATCGCGAATGCGCTGGAGCAGCCGCTCGACGGACTCGAAAACGGCGGCTATTGGTATGAGGCCGACGGCTTCGGTTTGCTTGTGT
>DASXXR010000371.1:0-2497 GCA_036502945.1 Paraburkholderia sp.
CGTCGCGCACATGAGCGACGTCGCGGATATAAACGGTGCCGTTGGCCGTCGAGCGGATCGGGATGTTGTTCAGACCGGCCAGCGAATCCGGGCTGCCGTTCATTTCCACTGAGTATTCGGTCGAGCCGATTTTCGCGGTGCCCGAAGGCAGGATCAGATTTTGCGCGCTGACCGCGTTGACCACATCCAGCGGCGAGAGATTGCGCTCCTGCAACTTGCGCGAATCGATATCGACCATGATCTGCCGCTGCTTGCCGCCATAGGGCAAGGGTGCGGACGCGCCGGGCACGGTGGCGAGCTGGGTCTTCAGGAAGTTGTTGCCGAAGTCGTACAACTCCTGCTCGGTCAGCGACGCGGACGACAGCGAGAGCCGCAGGATCGGCACCGTCGACGCGTTGTAGCGCAGGATGAACGGCGGCGTGATGCCGGGCGGCAGCGAGCGCAATTGCGCTTGCGACAGCGCGGTGACTTCGGCGAGTGCCTCGTCGATATTCGCGTGCGGCTGAAAAAAGATCTTGATCACCGCGATGCCGTTCAACGACGTCGATTCCGTGTGCTCGATATCGTTGACCGCCACCGACAGCCCGCGCTCGTAGTTGAGCACGATGCGCTTTTCGATCTCGTCGGCGGGCAGGCCGTTGTATGACCAGATCACTGAGAGCACCGGAATGTCGATGTTCGGGAAGATGTCGGTCGGCGTGCGCAGGATGGTCAGCGGCCCGACGATCAGCAATAGCAGGGCCAGGACGACGAAGGTATAAGGGCGCCGCAGCGCGAGACGAACGATCCACATGACTAGCGTGGGCGCTGAAAGCCGGAGACGGCGACGCCGCGCACGGGGCGGACGCCGCGCGGGCCGCGGCGGCAGGCGGGCGCGGCGCACATATTGAGCGGATCGTCCTGACGGTGCACGTTTTTGTCTCTCCCCCCAAGCAGGGTTTATGATGGTCTCGTTACGACGTCTTACGCCCAGATCATCGGTCGCGCGCACCGTAATTGGAATAGGGCGAAACGACGGTTGAAGAGCCTTTAATTCGCGCTTTCCAAAGCCCCGCAAAACGGGAACAATGACTCGAACCTCTCACGCGTATCACGCGCAGCAGATTGGGTGCGTACGCAACGTTAGCGGCGAAGCGACGCTTTTATCATCACCTTGACCGGCATGAAATCACAAAGCCGGCTACAGGAGAAACGGGGAAACATCATGCAAATCGGTTCCATTGTCCGGTCGGTGCATATCGCCGTGCCGCAAGGCGCACGCGGAATCGTCATGCGCATTCTCGGCGACATGGCCATGGTGGCGTGGTATGCCGGTGAGCCCGGCGCATCGCCGCACCTGAATACTGAACCCTTTTTCCTCGAAGACCTGATCGATACGGGCGAGCAGGTACGCCCGTCGAGCGCGCAGATGCATTGAAGCTGTGTTGATTTCAAAGCGTATGCAGGTTGTAGTCGCGTTGTAATGCGCGCCGTGGTCCGTATCGTGAACCATCGCCCTCGTCTTTGACGGCGGCGCGGCGCACAATGCGGGCATGAACGACGACAATCTCGATCCACAGGACGGCGCGAACGGCGCCGTGCCTTTCGCCCGGCTCCAGCCGGAAATCGTGCTCGATGCAATCGACAGCGTGCTCAGCACGGTCGGTGTGCGCACCGACGGCCGCATGCTGCCGCTCAACAGCTACGAGAATCGCGTGTACCAGGTAGGCGTCGAAGACGGTCCGCCCGTAGTCGCGAAGTTCTATCGCCCCGAGCGCTGGAGCGACGCAGCCATCCTCGAAGAACATGCGTTCGTCGCCGATCTCGCCGCGCGCGAGATTCCGGCGGTGCCCGCGCGCGCGTTGGAGGGTCGCACGCTGCATACCTTCGACGGTTTCCGCTTCTCGATCTTCGAGCGCCGTGGCGGCCGCGCGCCGGACCTGGACCGGCGCGACACGCTCGAATGGCTGGGGCGTTTTATCGGCCGCATTCATGCGGTCGGGCAGACGCAGGACTACGCGGAACGTCCCACGCTCGACATCCACACCTTCGGCTACGAGCCGCGCGATTTCCTGCTCGCTCAGCGTTTCGTGCCCGACGACGTGCGTACCGCGTGGGAAACCGTGGTGAACCTCGCGCTCGAAGGTGTCGAACGCGCGTTCGAGCGTGCCGGCGAGATCCGCATGCTGCGAATGCACGGCGACTGCCATCCAAGCAATGTGTTGTGGACCGATGCAGGCCCGCATTTCGTCGACTTCGACGACAGCCGCATGGGCCCGGCCGTGCAGGACTTGTGGCTGTTGCTGCCGGGCGAGCGCATGGAGGCGTCGCGCGCGCTGGCGGATCTGCTCGCCGGTTACGAGGACTTCTGCGAGTTCGAGCCGCGCGAACTGTATCTGGTCGAAGCGTTGCGCACGCTGCGGCTGATTCACTATCAGGCGTGGCTCGCGCGTCGCTGGGACGACCCGGCGTTTCCGGCGGCGTTTCCGTGGTTCAACACGCAGCGCTATTGGGAAGA
>DASXXR010000372.1:0-6885 GCA_036502945.1 Paraburkholderia sp.
GAACTGGACCGGCTGACGTCGCTGATGACTGGCGCGCTGGCCGATCCCGCGCCATTCGGCAAAGGAATCAATGCGCGCAGGATGATCCGTGCGGTAGCCGCGTTCATTGGCGACCGGCCGCGCCTGTACGGGATCTTGAGCACCGAGTGGAGCGATGCCGAACCCGATTCACCGATTGGGGAAGCCATGCGGTGCTACTTCGAACTGATCTCCGACACGTTGCAGAATGAAAACCCCGACCTCGGCCACCGAATCGCCGCTGACGAATCGCGTTTCGTGCTGTTCCGGGCGATCTCGGGCGTGCTGCTCGCGACGGCGCTGGAGCGCCCCGGCTATCTGCGCACGCGCGTGTTCGAAGATGAAATGGTTCGCCTTATTCTCGGTTTCATCAGCCACGATCGGCCATCGAAGGAATCTGATGAAGCGATGAGGCGGGTTGGCCCAGACGGATGGGCGGACCTGAAAGACTAATTGATAGCCAGTTGAGCGGAGCTGGCCGAAGTTGGGCAGACCAACTTGCGTAAAAGGCCAGGTTATGAGGATTCCTCGTATAAGGCACAAGAAGCTTGCCCGGTCTTTTGTGCAAATGTCATATTGCGAGTCCGCGGGTACGGCGCCGAGCCGGGCCATTTAATCTCATTTAATATAAGAAAGCTTTCGGGCGCCACCGCGTTTCGCATAGCTGTCACATGCGCGATGGTCGTCACGGGGAAGGCCATGAATCACCATCAGCTAGAAGTAGACATTCAGCATCTGGAGCAGGTGCTGACGCGTATCTCAACCGGCGACCGAATTCCGCTTGCATATTGGCGCAAGCGTGTAGACGACATTTCGTCTGCCGCGTGTGTTCCATCGCAGCGTAGTCGCCTGCGCAGACTCGACGATGCATTGCGCGCGCTGGAAGCGCGGGCGCAGCAATAACGCTTCGCGCCCGCTTTGATTAACGTTTGCTTCCGCCCGGCAGCGTTAAATTCCGGCGCGAACCGAAACTATTGCAATCGGAATCGGCAGAAATTGCAACCGGCGCGACCGGGCGAGCACTTGTTCGTCGAAGACTGTCCGTGCCTGACGTTGCCACTTGGCTATCAACGCCGGATGACACCCATCAGTAGCGTCACGAGGAAAATCACAATAAAGATAAAGAAGAGGATCTTCGCGATTTCCGCAGCGCCTGCCGCGATGCCGCCGAAGCCGAACACGGCCGCGATGATTGCAATGACGAAGAAGATGGCAGCGTATCGAAGCATGGGGACCTCCCACCGGAGAATTGCTGGACGGGTTCAAGAATTCGGCAGGCGTAGCCCGAATGATGCGGGACGCCGCCAGCAGCACTAAAGCAACTGCTGTGCCCGCAAACCGCATCACGTATTTTATGCTGCCGGACGGAATTCCGGAATTGATGTTGTCAAAAAGCCAAACGTTGCAAGTAAATTGGTTTTTGCTTGTGATTTTCAGTTTAACGTTTGCGCGTCCTTGCTTGTATGATGAACCGCGATGAGTTAACCATTTGATGCGTTTAGCACCATTTTTTATTTTCGGGGGCGGAGCTTTTCTTTTTCTGGGAACGCGCTAGAATTCGCGCCGTTCGTTGCACGCCTGTGGATTTTATGCGCATGCGATAAATGTGCTGAGATTTGATAAACCGTGCCGTCGAATCCGATCAGTGTTACGCATATCCGTCGATAAACCTGTAATTTGACGGCCGGCAAAAGCAATAACGGGCAAAAGGCATGTCAGCCGCGATTGAGAAGAAATTCGGGAGATTGCTTTTCGGAAGGGGGTGGCGCTCTTTGCAGGCGTCGGAAGAGGGGCGCGCATTCGTAGGCCGATGGTCGATCGGACTCGGTGTTCTTGCCGTGAGCGCTGCCCCATGGTTGTCCGCGTATGCGCAATCACCGGCACAACAGCAAGCGGCGCCCGCATACGGCGCGACGCCGGTCAACATTGCGTTCTTCGGTGGCGCGCGTCCGCCCGTCGATCAACTGCAGGCATTCGACGCCGTCGTCATCGATCCCGCGAGCGCCTTCGATCCCGCCGCTCATCCGCTGCAGCACACGGCGTGGCTCGCGCGTCCGCCCGCGCCCGCCGCGAACAGCACCGCGGCAGCGTTCGTCGCGCAGCAGATCGAGCCGCTGTGGCAACGCGGTTACCGCGGCTTCCTGCTGGACACGCCCGCAGCGATCGCATCGATCGATGCGATTCGCGCGGCACATGCCGACGCGCGCGTGATCGTCGGCGGCAACGATGCGCTGGAGCGCGCACTGCCGCACGCGGACGGGCTGTACGCGGTGCTCGGGCCGTCTCTGCTGCACGGCACCGGCACGCACGAACAAGATGTGTCGCCAACTGAGCGGGCCGCGCGCGTAGCCGCCGCGCAATCGTTCATGCAGCGCACCGGCGTGCCGGTCGTCTCGATCGAACGCTGTCCGGGCGACGATCGCGCATGTGCGCGCGCCACTGCCGCGCAGGTCGTCGCGACGGGCGTGACGCCGTACGTGACGAATAGCGCGCGCAATGTCGTCGGAATCGGCGCGATCGAAGTATTGCCGCGCAAGATCCTGATCGTGCAGGACCCGGTCGCCAACCTGCCGCTCGACGAAACGCCGGGCGTGCGCGATGTCGCGACGCCGCTCAACTACCTCGGCTACGACGTGCAGTATGCGGACGCAAATGGCCCGCTCCCTGACGACATCACGCCGGACCGCTACGCGGGCATCGTTGCCTGGCTGGACGGCGACGAACTGCGCGACAGTGCGGCGTGGCGCAACTGGATCGACGCGCGCATCGCCGCGCATGTGCCGGTGGTTTTTCTGGGCCAGTTCGGTTTCGATGCGGCGCAGGACGAAGGCGCGGCGCTCGATCTGCAGCCGGTCGCGGGACCGTTCACCGAAGCGATCAGCATCGTGTCGCGCGATCCGATCGTCGGCTTCGAAGTCGAGCCGAAGCTCGCGCCGCGCGATCTGACGGGCGTGCGGGCCGGCGCCGCGAGCCGTTCGCTGCTGCGCGTGAAGTCGGGCGACGCGACCGTCGATCCGGTCGCGATCACGCCGTGGGGCGGTTATGCAATGAGCCCGTATACGGTCGTGTCGTTGAACGGCATCGGCCAGGAGCGCTGGGCGATTCAGCCGATCAGGTTTCTCGCCGCCGCGCTGCGGCTGCCGCCGATGCCGGCGCCGAGCGTGACGACCGAAAACGGCCGGCGCCTGTTCATGACGCACGTCGACGGCGACGGCTTTGCCTCGCGCGTGGAATTCCCCGGCGCGGACTATTCGGGCGAAGCGTTGTATGAGCAGATTTTCACGCGCTACAAGGTGCCGATGACGCTGTCGGTGATCGAAGGCGAGGTCGGGCCGACGGGTTTGTATCCGAAGATCTCGCCGCGCCTCGAGGAGATTGCGCGCAAGATGTTCGCGCTGCCGCACGTCGCGATCGGCACGCATACGTATTCGCACCCGTTCGAATGGGAAGACGTGGATGCGCAGACCGGCGAGCGCGTCGATCGCGGCGGCGGCGACACGGCGTTTTCGCTGGTCATTCCAAACTACAAGTTCAACATCGACCGCGAGATCACCGGCTCGATCGACTACATCAACACGCGCCTCGCGCCGCCGGGCAAGAAGACAGTGATCCTGCAATGGCCCGGCAACTGCGAGCCGCCTGCGCTCGTCGTGCGCAAGGTGTATGCGGCCGGTGTCGACAACATCAACGGCGGCGACACGGTCATCACGAAGAGCGCGAACAGCTGGACGAACATTGCGCCGATCGGCGTTGCGAAAGGGCCGGGCGCGTATCAGGTCTATGCGCCGAATCAGGACGAGAACGTTTATACGAACGACTGGCTCGGTCCGTTCTATGGCTTTACGCGCGTGCTCGAGACCTACGATATGACCGACCGGCCGCTGCGCTTCAAGCCGATCGACATTTACTACCACATGTATAGCGGCACGAAAGTCGCCTCGCTGCGCGCGCTCGACCAGATTTTCGCGGCCGTGCTGAAGCAGCCGGTGTTGCCGGTGCAGGTGACCGACTACACGAGCAAGGTGCGCGACTGGCGCTCGTTCGCGGTGGCGCGCGCGGTGCGCGGCGCGGCGGCGAGTGGGGCAAGTGGGGCAAGTGCGGCGAGCGCAGTGAATACATCCAGCGCGGCGGCCGCCGATGCGTCGAGCGTCGACAACTGGATCGTGCGCGGTAACGGCGAAGTGCGCGAACTGCACTGGCCAGGTACGGATATCCCGAACTTGCGCGCATCGCGTGGCGTGACCGGTTTCGCGGCTGGGCCGGACGGCACCTACATCCATATCGCTGACGGCGCTGCGCGCGTTGCGTTCGACGCGCCGCGCGCACCGGCAAGCTCGACCCCCGTCGCCGCGCGCGCGGACAGCCTGCCCTATATCGCGCAGGCGAACGGCTTCGTGCGCCGCTTCGCGCGCACCGCAGGCGGTTTGTCGTTCGAATTCGGCGGCTACTATCAGCCGTTCGTCGAACTCGCGAACGCGCAAAGCTGCCGCGTGACCGTCGCGGGGCGCGCAGTCGCCGCACGGCGCAACGGCGCGTTGCTACGCTTTGATACGGCGCCTGCCGACGGTCTGCAGCCGAACTACCAGCCTGTCGAGGTTGCCTGTGGTGACCGTTAAGCGCCCACACATCGTTTCGACATGGCTTGTCTTCGCGCTGGCCGCGGTGGTGCTCGTGACGATGTACGGCGTATCGCCGCGCGGCGGGTTGCGCCAGCGTGTCGCATCGGTCGGCGCACCGAGCGATCTGAGCGTCGCGTATCTCGAAGCGTGGTCGAGGGTGCAGCCGGATAACGAAGAATTCCTGTCGCTACTCGGTGCGCAATATGTGTATCTGGGTCGCACGGAAGAGGCGGAGCAGATTGCCGCGCGGATGGACTCGCTGCACACCGACGACATGACGCGCGCCGCGACGATGCTGCGTCTGTCTGTCGCCGAGCAGCGCACCTTTGCGATTCCCGAAGCGGATCCGCGCCGCGCGCCGGCACTCGCCGACCTGCGCGAGCATCTGAGCGCCGCGGCGCACTTCGAATGGGCGCCGCGCGATCTCGCGTGGCTGGCCGAACGCGCGGCCGCGGCGGGCTTGCCGGCGCTCGCGACGCGGCTCTACACGCGGCTCTCGGCCGACGATCCGAAGGACCGGCAGCGCTGGGATACGCAGATCACGCGCTACGCATTGCAGGTCGGCGACTACCGGACGGCGGCGGACGCATGGTTCCGCCAGCAGGCCGTCGCGCAGACCCGCGATGAACAGCGCCGCTGCTTCATTGCGGGTATCCGCACGCTGCAATCGGGCAATCTGCTGAACGACGCGCTGGCCGCGGCCGACCAGCATCTCGGCACGCTGGCGAACGATCCCGCTACGCTCATCGTGCTGCTGAACCTCGCGCGGGCGGCGAACCGGCCGGATCTCGTCAATCGCTACGCGAAGATGCTCGCGCCCTATGCGCAGGCTTTGCCGGATGAACCGGTGCGCGAGGCTGCAGGTCGGCTCGCCATCGAAGGCGACCGGCGCGCTGCCTATGCCTACATGGACGGCCCGGTTGCGAATGGCCACGGCTTCGCGGCGCAGCGTATCGATGCGGCTACGTCGCGGCAAAGCGAACGCGACGCGGCGCGCGTCGTTCGCGTGGCGGCAAATGCAGAAACAGCGGCAAAAACAGCGGCAGCGACCCCTGGCGGCGCAGCCACGCCGAGCGCAGCCTCAACGAGCGCCGCCTCAACGAACACCGCGCCCGACGTGGCGGACGTCGTCTATCAGGCATTCGTCGAATCCGGCGATCTGGCGAGCGCACAAAAAATCGCCGCGCAGCAGGTGCAGCGCGACCCGCGTTCGGTGCTCTGGGTGAAGCGCCTCGCGCAGGTCGCCGAATGGAATCGCAATGCGCCGCTCGCGCTGAAGTCGTGGCTCGACTACGCGCAGATATCGAACGACCCAGCCGGCTGGCAGAACGTGCTGCGCCTCGCGCCGATGCTCGACGACGATGCAGCGTATCTGACCGCGCTCGTGCATCAGGCGCGCGCGACGCCGAACGATCTGAAGCTCGTCGACAACGTCACGGCGACGTATGAACGCCTCGGCCGGCCCGACGAAGCCCTTGCATTCTTGCGCTCGCTGCCGCGCGGCGGCAATGCGGACGCGATCGATCAGCGCATCGGCGCGCTGGCGGAGCGCGCCGGCCACGACGATCAGGCGCTGGCCGCCTATCGCGCAGTGCAGGCGCGTCATCCGGGCGATGCGAACGCGGCGCTGCGCACGGCCAGCGTGCTGTACCGCGCAGGCGACTATCGCGCGTCGCTGGCCGCATTGAAGACCGCCCGCGCCGGCGCAAAAGAGTCGGACCAGGACTTCTGGCGCAACTACTCGGAACTCGCGCGCCTGCTGCAACGCGACGACGATGCGAACGAAGCGTACCGGCATCTGCTCGCAAGCGGCGCGGCGACGCCCGAAGACCTCGGCGAAATGACGTACTTCTACGATCCTTATCCGATCGACGCGGGCCGCGTCGCCGAGCTGCGCTATCGGCGCGATCACACGCCGCGCGCGTTGCAGGACGCGATCTTCTACTACACGGACGCCCAGGCGTTCGACCGCATCGCGACCCTGCTCGCCAGCCTCACGCCGCAAGAGCGCCGGGCGGCGGATGCATCGCCGGGCGTGCTCAGCACGCGCGCCGAATACTACCGGCTGATCGACCAGCCGCTCGACGCCCTCGCAGACTTAAAGCGTGCGGTGGACCTGCCGGGCGCGAGCTCCGATCTGCGTGCGTCGTATCTGTGGACGCTGGTCGACTACGGCAGCGACGCCGACCTGCGCGCCGCGCTCAATCGCTGGCGCGGCAACGCGGACCAGAGTTCGGTTTTGTGGGAG
>DASXXR010000373.1:0-4330 GCA_036502945.1 Paraburkholderia sp.
CCGCGCGCGTCGGACAATCCGCTCGCGCAAACCGGCATACGCCGGCCTTGCTGCGCCGGCTGCCGGTACCGCGCCACCGATCGGCATTCACTGGAACAAAGCATTCCCGGCCTCGCTGTTTTCATTTCAGGCTTCCGCGCAAGCGTCGTCGCGACACGCTTGTGCCGTTTGCACGACCGCTTCGCCTCGCCCGACGACTGCGGCCCGTTCTCCCCGCGCGGCTAACCCGTCGTTGCCGCAAGCGGCGGCCGGCCGGTCACCGCGTCGGGCGTGCTGCTTACGCGTCGTTGGTCTGCGCGTTGCCCGACCGCAGATGACCACCCGCATCGCGCGCGGCGCGACCCGATACCCGGGTCATTCCGCTCGTCGCGCCGCGGATGAACAGCACGGCGCACATCGCACACATCGTCCAGATTGCTGTCACTACGAACCACTTTTCCATTTCTTCCTTCCCTGACTATCGGTCATTTTTGCTTGCTCCGCGTTACGCTGCGGCATTGCTTACCTGTATAACGGCGCGCAGCGCGCACGCTTGAGGTATCACCGAAAAAATCTACGCCAGGGAAAATACCGAGTCCAACCTACCGCCTGCCGCTCTCGTTGAAATCGCGCAAACCCTTGTCCAATAAGCGTTTCGAGAAGGTGCAACCAATCCATATAATTGGTTGCACCTTTTTATTGAGAGAGGTACGATTCGGCCAACTTACTAGTCTTTGGCTGGCGTTGGTCTGCTGGCATATGAAGGAAACATGGCGAGCACCACTCTTGGCGTCAAAGTCGACGACCTGTTGCGTTCCCGGCTGAAAGAGGCCGCCACGCGCCTTGAGCGCACGCCGCACTGGCTGATCAAGCAGGCGATCTTCGCTTACCTCGAGAAGATCGAGCACGGTCAGCTTCCCGCCGAACTAACCGGTATCCCCAGCACGATCGAACCCGCCGACGGCGCCGCGGTCGATTCCGACGAAGACAGCGCGTCGTCGCACCCATTCCTCGAATTCGCGCAGAGCGTGCAACCGCAATCGGTGCTGCGCGCGGCGATCACCGCGGCATACCGCCGGCCCGAGCCCGAATGCGTGCCGTTCCTGGTCGGTCAGGCGCGGTTGCCAGCGAACCTCGCCAACGAAGTGGAGACGATGGCCGGCCGGCTCGTTGAAACGTTGCGCGGCAAACGTTCGGGCGGTGGCGTCGACGGTTTGATTCATGAGTTTTCGCTGTCGAGCCAGGAAGGCGTTGCGCTGATGTGCCTTGCTGAGGCGCTGTTGCGCATTCCCGATCGCGCGACGCGCGACGCGTTGATCCGCGACAAGATCAGCAAGGGCGACTGGAAATCGCACGTCGGCCACGCGCCGTCGCTGTTCGTCAATGCGGCGACCTGGGGTCTGATGATCACGGGCAAGCTCGTTACGACCAACAGCGAAACGGGCTTGTCGTCGGCGTTGACGCGCATGATCGGCAAGGGCGGCGAGCCGCTGATCCGCAAGGGCGTGGATATGGCGATGCGCCTGATGGGCGAGCAGTTCGTCACCGGCGAGAACATTTCGGAAGCGCTCGCGAACAGCCGCAAGTACGAGGCGCGCGGTTTCCGCTACTCGTACGACATGCTCGGCGAAGCCGCGACCACTGAAGCGGATGCGCTGCGCTACTACGCGTCGTACGAGCAGGCCATCCACGCCATCGGCAAGGCAGCGGGCGGCCGCGGCATCTATGAAGGTCCGGGCATTTCGATCAAGCTGTCGGCGCTGCATGCGCGCTACTCGCGCTCGCAGCAGGAACGCGCGATCAGCGAACTGTTGCCGCGCGTGCGCGCGCTCGCGATTCTCGCGCGCCGCTACGACATCGGCCTGAACATCGACGCCGAAGAAGCGGACCGCCTGGAAATTTCGCTCGATCTGCTCGAAGCGCTGTGTTTCGATCCGGAGCTCGCGGGCTGGAACGGCATCGGTTTCGTCGTGCAGGCGTATCAGAAGCGTTGCCCGTTCGTGATCGACTACATCGTCGACCTCGCGCGCCGCAGCCGTCACCGGATCATGGTGCGGCTCGTAAAAGGCGCGTACTGGGACACCGAGATCAAGCGTGCGCAGGTCGACGGCCTCGAAGGCTATCCGGTCTATACGCGCAAGATCTACACCGACGTGTCGTATCTCGCCTGCGCGAAGAAACTGCTGAGTGCGCCGGATGCCGTCTATCCGCAGTTCGCCACGCACAATGCGCACACGCTGTCGGCGATCTATCACCTCGCCGGGCAGAACTACTATCCCGGCCAGTATGAATTCCAGTGTCTGCACGGGATGGGCGAGCCGCTTTACGAAGAAGTCACCGGCCGCGACAAGCTGAACCGTCCCTGCCGCGTGTACGCGCCGGTCGGCACGCACGAAACATTGCTCGCGTATCTCGTGCGGCGCCTGCTCGAGAACGGCGCGAATACGTCGTTCGTCAATCGCATCGCCGACGCAAGCGTGCCGGTCAAGGAGCTGGTCGCCGATCCGGTCGAAGAAGCAACGAAGCTCGTGCCGCTCGGCGCGCCGCACGCGAAGATCCCGCTGCCGCGCAATCTGTATGGCGCTGAGCGCGTCAATTCGATGGGCCTCGATCTGTCGAACGAACATCGGCTCGCGTCGCTGTCGTCGGCGTTGCTGGCGAGCGCGCATTATCCGTGGCGCGCTGCGCCGATGCTCGAACACAACCAGATCGCCGTAGGCACCGCACGCGACGTGCGCAACCCGGCCGATCATCGCGACCTGGTCGGCACGGTGGTCGAGGCGACGCCCGAGCATGTGAGCGCGGCGCTCGCGCACGCGGTCGCCGCCGCGCCGATCTGGCAGGCGACGCCCGTCGATGCGCGCGCCGACTGCCTCGCGCGCGCGGCCGATCTGCTCGAAGCGCAGATGCATACGCTGATGGGTCTCATCGTGCGCGAAGCGGGCAAGTCGTTGCCGAACGCCGTGTCGGAGATTCGCGAAGCGATCGATTTTCTGCGCTACTACTCGACGCAGATTCGCGACGAATTCTCGAATGACACACACCGTCCGCTTGGCCCGGTGGTTTGCATCAGCCCGTGGAATTTCCCGCTGGCCATCTTCATGGGCCAGGTGGCGGCGGCGCTCGCGGCCGGCAACACCGTGCTCGCGAAGCCGGCTGAACAGACGCCGCTGATCGCCGCGCAAGCCGTGCGGATTCTGCGCGAAGCCGGCGTGCCCGCGGGCGCCGTGCAACTGCTGCCGGGCGACGGCGAGACGGTCGGCGCAGCGCTGGTCGCCGATGCGCGCACACGCGCGGTGATGTTCACCGGTTCGACCGAAGTGGCGCGCCTGATCAACAAGACGCTGTCGGAGCGTCTCGACGCCGACGGCAAACCGATTCCGCTGATCGCCGAGACGGGCGGCCAGAACGCGATGATCGTCGATTCGTCGGCGCTCGCGGAGCAGGTTGTCGCGGACGTGCTGCAGTCCTCTTTCGACTCCGCCGGTCAACGGTGTTCGGCGCTGCGCGTTCTTTGCCTGCAAGACGACGTTGCGGACCGCACGCTCGAAATGCTGACGGGCGCGATGAACGAGCTTTCGATGGGTAATCCGGACCGCCTGTCGACCGATGTCGGCCCGGTGATCGATGCGGACGCGAAGCGCGGCATCGACGCGCACATCGCGGCGATGCGCGACAAGGGTCGCAAGATCGCGCAACTGGCGATGCCGGACGGCTGCGCGGCAGGCACGTTCGTGCCGCCGACTTTGATCGAACTGGACAGCATCGACGAATTGAAACGCGAGGTGTTCGGCCCGGTGCTGCATGTCGTGCGCTACCGGCGCAGCGCGCTCGACAAGCTGCTCGAGCAGATTCGCTCGACCGGCTACGGCTTGACGCTCGGCATCCACACGCGCATCGACGAGACGATTGCGCATGTGATCAGTCGCGCGCAGGTCGGCAACATTTATGTGAACCGCAACGTGATCGGCGCGGTGGTCGGGGTGCAACCGTTCGGTGGAGAAGGGCTGTCGGGCACGGGGCCGAAGGCGGGCGGCGCGCTGTATCTGCAACGTCTGCTCGCGAAGCGTCCGGCTGGATTGCCGAAGTCGCTCGCGCAAACACTGATGACCGACGACGCGCAGCCGCCCCAGCACGGCGACGGCGCAGCGCAGGGTAATCCGCGCGCAACGCTGACGACGCTGCGCGACTGGCTGATCGCTGAGCGCGAGCCAGCTCTCGCGGCGCGCTGCGACGGTTATCTGTCGCACGTGCTGGCCGGCGCGACGGCGGTGCTATCGGGCCCGACCGGCGAGCGCAACACCTATACGCTCGGTGCACGCGGCACGGTGCTGTGCGTGGCGTCGACGGC
>DASXXR010000374.1:0-5087 GCA_036502945.1 Paraburkholderia sp.
GCACTCGAAGGCATCGACTGGATCGTGCTGCAGCCTGATCTCAGCGAAGCGGAACGCGCAGCGCTCAATGCGCACCCGCGCGCGCAGTCGATCCATTGCTTCGGCATGCGTATCGGCGACTTCGCCGATACCGCGGCGGTCATCGAACGGCTCGATGCGGTGGTGTCGGTCGACACATCGATTGCTCACCTGGCCGGCGCGCTGCGCAAGCCACTGTGGCTGATGCTGCCGTTTGCAGCCGACTGGCGCTGGTTCATCGGCGACACCCGCAGCCCGTGGTATCCGGGGGCGCATCTGGTGCGGCAGCCGCGGCCGGGCGCATGGAGCGAAGTCGTGGCGGCGGTGGCGCTGGCGTTGCGCGACGCGTAGCGCCGGCCCGGCGCGAGACCCAACAGTTATTTCGCGCCCGAAGGCATACGCCAGCCACCGCGCATTGCCACCGCTGAACCCGACCGCATCGGCGGCATCGACATCGCCGTATCGCGCTACCTGTACCCGCTCGTCGACGACGCACGCCGCTAGCGAAGACTAGCGAAGTCCACGCCCATCGTTTTCGGACGAATCTGATCGCGTATCGCCCCCGGTGCGAGGCATCATCACGCCACCCGATGGCCCCCCGACGAGAAACACCCTGATCTCAACAAGCTGGACACGCGCGTGTCCGGCCCGTGTTTCGTCAACATCCAGCGAGGCCACCCACCTGACCCGAGGCTTTGCACACCATGTCGACGACTATTCCCTTTACGCTGATCGAAGGCGCGATGGCGCTACCGTCGCTGCGGCCGCTTGGACACATTTCCCGGTCATTCGGTCGCGAATGGTCGCTGCTGCCACCCAACGTCAGCTTCCGCGTGGAACTGAAGGCGTTGTACGCGGCTATGCTGCGCACCTTCTGCCTGTCGTCCGATGCAATCCGTTCGATGTGCAAGTGGGAACCCCGCGGCGCGCAACCGCAGGCCGCAGCAACGCAAGCTACCGGCGCACCGCTGCCCGATGCGATCGCGCGCGGCGTGGTGATCTCGACAGACGCGCCGAATCGGCCGCATGGCAAGTCGAACCTGCTCGCGGGCAGCGCCTGTGCGATTAGCGGCGCGGCGATACTCGCGTGGCTTGTACTAGATCATTTGCCGCAAAACGGCGCCGCGATTCATGCGCCCGATACGACACCGCCCGCGCTATCGCAGGCGCAACACGTGGAATCGCCGCAGCCGAATTCGTCGGCCAGCGGCGCGACCGCGGTGGCTGTGCAGTCGGACGTTGCCGCAACCGCAGCCGCATCGGCAACCGCGCACAATGCGACCGCGTCCACGACGGCACGCCCGCTCGATGAACGTGTGCGTACGCAAGACTCTCGTCACCCCGATTTCAGCAGCAGTGCCGGCACAAACGCCGCACGCGTCGTGTCGCCGACGGTTACCACACCGCCCCGCGCGTCCGCGCCGCACGCCATCGCGCGCGACGGCGCATATCGCAGCGGCAACGCCACCCGGGCCGGCCGCGAAGCCGCGTCGCAAAGGCAATCAGGCGCGAACCGGGCCGCCTCACTGGCCTCGCAGCACCCGCTTATGCCCACACCGGCAACGCATCATGCTCAAGCCAGGCCATCGGCTGCGGGTGACTACTCGCCGTTCGCGCCGGCGCAGCTCGCAAGCGACGAATATGCGTCTGTCACGCTGTCTGCCGCGACGCATATCGGTACGCCTGGCAACACGCAAGTGAATGATTTGCCGTCCGCACAACGTTCCCCGCTCAACGTCGACACGAACAGCACGTCGTGGATGGACCATATGTCACAACGGCGCGTGACCGAAGTGCCCGAGCGCTTTTCCAGGTGACCCTGCCACGCTGCACGCAGGTCAGCACACGCCGATCCCCCCACGCATAAGCAGACGGCCGGAACTTACGCATTCCGGGCCGTCTGCTTCCAGCGACCAGCGACACAAACGAAGCCGGCTACTTCACAACCGGAAGTCCGGCTTCGGTTTGCCGCTGCAATTGCAGCACCTGCTGCTGCAACTCACGCAACTGCAACTGCGCCTTCTCTTTTTCGTCGCGAAGCGTAAGCGTTTCGCCGTGAATCTGGCGCTGGTACTCGGTAACCTTCGCCTGCTGGCTTCGAGCGACGTCGAGGTCCGCTTGCAAGCGCTTCGCGCGGTTTTCCGAAAGCCCGATCACGCGTTCGATGAACGCGGTCTGCGCCAGCAGTTTGGTTCGGCGGATTTCGACGTCGGCGAGTTGCGAAGTCTGCTGCGCGAAGTTTGCGTAGATTTCGTCCGCCCGCCCTTCGTCCTGCGACTTGATCACGCGCCAGAAGTGCTTGTCTTGAAATAGCGCGACGTAGTACGTCAAATCCTGCATGCGGAAAAACAGCGCGGCGCCATAACCACCGTTGTAGGTGGTGCGCAGCTCGGTCAGCGTGGCGTCCTGAATCGAGCGCATCAGTTCGGCGACGTCGCCCTGCGCACCGGCGGCGGCTTCGAACGTGGCGTTCGGCCGTCGTGCGGCGCCATCGGGCTGCGCGAGCGCTGCGCCAACAGCCGGCAGGACCGGCGGGACGGCCGCTGCAGACGCCGCCACTTCGTTGGCGGCCGCCCGCACGAGACCGCCGTGCTGCAGCAACACGCATGTGGTTGCCAGCAGCAACGCGCGCCGTACAGGTAAGGGGTACTTCATAACGTGCATGCTCCATGCGAATCCAAAACAGCTGTGGATTATCGCGCGGATTTGCAGCGAAACGACGGGGTTTGGAAGGACTTTAAATCGAGATAAAACAATGCGTTAGGTGCGCCGGCGTCGACCCATGCGACAACCCCGCGCAGACATGCGCGGGTGTCGCGAAGCGCGGCTCACAAGCGGGCGCAAGCAGGCGCAAGCGGGTATCGACGCCCGCCGCCGGCTTCTAGAAACGCGTTTCCCGCGCGACGCGCAAGAACGTATCGAGGAGCGGCGTGCAATCCAGCAGTTCGGCGCCGCCCGCACGGTGAAACTCCGGGTGCCACTGGACACCCATCACAAACGGCGCGCGCCGATAGCGGACGGCTTCGATGATGCCGTCGGATGCGGACACCGCCTCGATATTCAGATCGCGCCCGAGCGAGTTCACCGCCTGGTGGTGAATCGAATTGACGAGCGCCTCGCGCCGGCCGGGGAACATGTTCGCGAGCGTCGAGCCGTCGGGGAAATGGATCGCGTGCCGGTGCTGGTCGTAGTGTTCATTGACGTGGATGCCGGCCGTCGGCACGTCGGTGGCGATGTCCTGATACAGCGTGCCGCCGAACGCGACGTTGATCAACTGGCAGCCACGGCACACGCCCAGCACCGGCTTGCCCGATTCGATGAACTCATGCAGCAGTTCCAGTTCGTACATGTCGCGCACCCGGTCGCCGGGCCACTCGGGGCGCGTCGCCACTTCCGTGTACGACTGCGGCGACACGTCCGCGCCGCCCTGCAGCAACAGCCCGTCGAGATGCTTCGCGTAGTCGCGCAGACGGATGTTGCTCGGGTGCAGCATGCCTTGATGGCCGACCGTCGGAATCATGAACACCAGCACGTCGCGCGACATCACCCAATGCGCGATCGATTCCTCGAGGTATTGCAGCGTCTTGCCGCGCAGCCCTCTCGCGCCCGGCTCCGGATGGAAGATCCGCGCCGATACACCGATGCGCAGCGTGCGCTGCGTGATGCGCCGGCCGGCGCGGTCGAAAATCTGCCGCGCGCGCGCCGCGAGAATGCGGCCGAACACCGACCACGCGGAATCGGTGCGCTTCAGATAAGCGGGCTGCCCTGGCGGCAACGCGCCAGGCGGCGGCGGATTCGCCGCGGTGAAATCCGGCGCCGCGCCAAAACCCGGCGGCGGCTTGCCGGCCGCACTGCCTGCACCGGCCGCGGCATCCGCGGCGGCCGCCGCACCCTGCGGTGTAACGTTCGACGCGCTTTCGGGAGAATCGGTCGAGGCAGCTTCTTTCGCTGCTTCTGGAGTGGACACGGCCGGCGTTGCTTCGGGCTTCGAAGCGCCCGGCTGGCTGGTAGACGATGGGGTGCCGGGCGTACCGGCGTTATCAGGTTTGTTTTCGCTCATGACTGTTTGACAGGCGCGCTCGCACGCGAACGAATGGACATGCACCGATTATCCGCCAGCCGGCGATGAGCGGCAAACCTGCACACAATTGGTCACACCCCGGGTCAAACGCGGGTCAGGCGCAGGGCACCCCCGCAGGCCACATTGCAACCCATCGCCGCGCGCCCGCTATCGGCGAACTGAAAGCATCGCGTCAAGGATCAGGCTGCTCATCGAACGTTTCGCGCAGCGCGATCTGCATCGCCGCGTGGATCCGCACGCACCAGCGCCACAGCACCGTCATCAGCAGCGCCGCGCAGACCAGCACCGCGACCAGCAGGCCGGTGGGCGGCAGGATCGCGCCGGATAGTGCGGCAACCAGCAGGAACACACCGACCATCGAAGCGATCGGCACAAGATCCGATATCGCATAGCGCAGCGCGCTCGTGAAACGCCCGGCTTTCGCGGGCTGCACGCTGACTTCGGCGAGCAGCAGCGCGAGCGACTTCGTCTTGCGATACACGGCGACGAGAAACGGCATCGACACGCTAAGCGCCGCACTCCACAGCACGACCCGCTGAATCGGCTCGGACGGCAGCCATTGCGCAACGAAAGCGTTCGCATACGGCGCGCCATACGACGCGCCCAGAAAGATCGCGACGACCAGCGCCAGATTCACCGCGATCTGCACGACGATCCGGCGCGTCATGCTGAAGAGCGTCGGTTCGCCGCTCGCGGGGCGCAGGCTGGCAAGCCACTGCCCGTACAGACCGAACACATTGGCGACGGTGCGCGGCATTGCGTGGCTCAGACGCTGGGTCAACGGATCGGCCGCGCGGATCAGATACGGCGTGAAGAGCGTGGTCAACGCCGACACAGCGACCGCGATCGGGTAAAGAAACGCGCTCGTTACCTTCAGCGTGAGCCCGAGCGACGCGATGATGAACGAGAACTCGCCGATCTGCGACACCGTCATGCCGACGCGCATCGCGGTACGCCCGTCCTGGCCGGCGAGGAACGTGCCGAGCCC
>DASXXR010000375.1:0-1715 GCA_036502945.1 Paraburkholderia sp.
GACGGCACCTTGCCGTGCGCGTGACAGGCCGCCGAGATTTCCAGCTTCGCGCGCCGCACCAGCGGATGATCGAACTGCCCCGGCGAGCGCATGGCCGTGTCGGGAATCGCGCCGTCGTGCGCGGAGACGAAGTCCATCAGGCCGAAGCTCAGTGCTTCGACGCCTGGCAGCGCGGCCAGATCGAACACGCGCGTGAGCGCGCCGTGGGTTTCGACCAGCAGTTGCACCGGCACCGGTTGCGCGATGCCGAGTTCGCGCCGCGTTGCCTCGATGAACGCGACCATTTCGGCGGCGTCGGGGGCGTTGCGGATCTTCGGCAGTGTGATGTAAGCGGGTGCTCGCTTCGCGGCGCGCAGAATGAGGCGGACGTCGTCGCGCCAGTGCGCGTGAGCGAAGTCGTGAATCCGCACGCCGACGCGGCCAAAGCGGTCATGCTCGCTGCCCAGCAGCGACGCGACCAGCTCCGCGTGTTCCGCTTCGCGGCCGACTTGCGCGCCGTCTTCGCAATCGAGCGTGATATCGAACACCGGCCCCAGTTGCTGCTGCAACGCGAGCGATTTCAGCATCAGCTTTTCGCTGCCGGCGTAGTGATCGCAGGCAGGCAGCACAGCAGGCGGCACTTCGCCGTCAAACAGCACTTCGGCGGGTGTGAGGGCGCGCATCTTCGGCGTCAGTGGCGTAGGAAGTGATTAGAGAAAATCTGATTCGGGCGCGTTCTGCGTGGCCGCCGTCGGGCAGTCGCAAAGCGCGTTCGAATCAGCTGCGAACGGCTGCATTCGCGCGAAAAAAACCGGAACCCGCCGCGCTGACGCTTCGGAGTTCCGGTTCATCTGCATCAGGTGCTTAGCCGAGCAGGTGCTGAACGCCGTCGCGCTCTTCCAGCAGTTCCTGCAGCGTGCCGTCCATCTTTTCGCGCGAGAACGCGTCGATTGCCAGACCTTCGACGCGCTTGTACTCGCCGTTTTCGCACGTGACCGGCACGCCGTAGATGATGTCTTCCGGAATGCCATACGAGCCGTCCGACGGAATACCCATCGTGACCCACTTGCCGTTCGTGCCGAGGACCCAGTCGCGCACGTGGTCGATTGCAGCGTTAGCTGCCGATGCTGCCGACGACAGGCCGCGCGCTTCGATGATCGCTGCGCCGCGCTTGCCCACGGTCGGGATGAACGTGTTGCGGTTCCATTCTTCGTCGTTGATCAGCTTGGTCAGGTCTTGACCTTCTGCCGTTGCGACGCGGAAGTCCGGGTACATGGTCGGCGAGTGGTTGCCCCACACAGCCAGCTTTTCGATCGATGCGACCGGCTTGCCCGACTTGGCCGCCAGTTGCGACAGCGCGCGGTTGTGGTCCAGACGCAGCATCGCGGTGAAGTTCTTCTTCGGCAGATCCGGCGCCGACTTCATCGCGATGTACGCGTTCGTGTTGGCCGGGTTGCCGACCACCAGCACCTTCACGTCGCGGCTCGCGACTTCGTTCAGCGCCTTGCCCTGAACCGTGAAGATTTCGGCGTTGGCCGACAGCAGGTCCTTACGCTCCATGCCTTTCGAACGCGGACGGGCGCCGACCAGCAGGGCCACGTCTGCATCCTTGAATGCAACCTTTGGGTCGTCGGTGATCACGACGCCCGACAGCAGCGGGAATGCGCAATCATCCAGTTCCATCACGACGCCTTTGACGGCGCCTTGCGCTTGCGGCAGGTCGAGCAGTTGCAGGA
>DASXXR010000376.1:0-1980 GCA_036502945.1 Paraburkholderia sp.
ACAACAGCATGGGCCGACTGATCGTCGTGTCGAATCGTGTGGCGACACCCACCGAAACCAAAGGATCCGCGGGCGGACTCGCGGTCGGCGTATTCGGTGCGTTAAAGGATACGGGCGGGGTGTGGTTCGGATGGAGCGGCGACGTCGTCAGCGAGACGGTGGCGAATGCGGGCCCGTCCATCGAACGTGACGGCGCCGTCACGTTCGCGACCGTCGGCCTCACGCGCAAGGATTACGACCAGTATTACCGGGGTTTTTCGAACGCCACGCTGTGGCCGGTATTCCACTACCGCAACGACCTCGCGCGCTACGAGCGCGAAGAGTATGCCGGCTACCGGCGCGTCAACGCGTGGCTCGCGCACAAGCTCGTCAAGCTGCTCGAGCCCGACGACATCATCTGGGCCCACGACTACCATCTGATCCCGTTCGCCGAAGCGCTGCGCGCCGAAGGCGTGAAAAACCGGATCGGGTTTTTTCTGCACATTCCGTTTCCGTCGCCGCAGATCGTGCTCAACATTCCGCCGCACGAAGAACTCGTGAAGTCGCTGTGCTGCTACGACCTGCTGGGTTTTCAGACGGCCACCGACCAGCTCGCGTTTCACGACTACATCGAGCGCCATGCGCGCGGCATCGTGAACCCCCAAAGCCGCGTCGAAGCGTTCGGCCGCAAGCTGCGCACGGGCGTCTACCGGATCGGCGTGTTTCCCGATGAAATCGCCGAGCAGGCGAAGCGTTACGAAAGCCGGCAGCATGTGCTCGATCTGAAGCAGAGTCTCGAGGGGCGCAAGCTGATCATGAGCGTCGACCGGCTCGATTATTCGAAAGGGCTTGTCGAGCGTTTTCGCGCATTCGAGCAACTGCTCGAACGCTCGCCCGAGTGGCGCGGCAACGTCACGCTCGTGCAGATCGCGCCGCCCACCCGCGCCGACGTGTCGACGTACCAGCAGATCCGCCAGGACCTGGAATACGAAGCCGGGCGCATCAACGGCCGTTACTCCGGCCTCGACTACACGCCGATCCGCTACCTGAACCAGCGCTACGATCGCTGGAAGTTGATGTCGCTGTTTCGCGAGTCGCAGATCGGTTTCGTCACGCCGCTGCATGACGGGATGAATCTCGTCGCGAAGGAATACGTCGCCACGCAGAATCCCGACGACCCGGGCGTACTGGTGCTGTCGATGTTCGCCGGCGCGGCGGCCGAATTGACCGGCGCGCTGATCGTCAATCCGCATGATTCGCTCGGCATGTGCGAAGCGCTGCAGCGCGCCCTGTCGATGCCGCTTGCGGAGCGTCAGCGGCGCTATGAAATCAACATGGCCGCGCTGCGCAAGAACGATCTCGGCGTGTGGCGCGATTCGTACCTGCGCGATCTGCGCAGTGTGGCCGCCGACGATGCGCCGACGGGCCGGACGCAGGCTTGAGGCGGGCGGATGGCACGCTCCTCGCGCCCCGGCTGCCCGCGCTCGCACGGTTGAGCGCGCAGGCACCGACGCATTCGGAGGTGCCGTGGAGTCGCGCGCGGCGCGCATCGAATGCGCTTCAGCGAATGTTTCCCCGTTGTAACAGCGCGCAGAAAATGCAATACCGGAGGTTTTTTCGGCGGCTCCAGGCAATAATCACGCGACATGAGATGAGTATGGCGAAGTAAAAAAGCCGTTTGATCAGCCGCCACCGCGCTGGCATACTCGCTCGCCACCGAAGGAGACCCCTGATGAGAATCGCGCAGATCGCCCCTTTGACCGAATCGGTGCCGCCGAAGCTATACGGCGGCACCGAGCGCGTCGTGTCGTACATCACCGAGGCGCTCGTCGACCTGGGCCATGATGTGACGCTGTTCGCAAGCGGCGATTCGGTCACGCGCGCGAAGCTGGAAGCGGTCTGGCCGCGCGCGCTGCGCCTCGACCCGGGCATCCGCGACCGGATCGCGCCGCACATGCTGCTGATGGAACTGGTGCGCCGCCAGGCCGACGAGTTCGACGT
>DASXXR010000377.1:0-18661 GCA_036502945.1 Paraburkholderia sp.
CAGTTGGGCGGACTTTAACGCCAACGCGCACATTCAGAGCGCCGCGGCTTTGCGGTAATTCCACTTCACTACGGGGGTTAGCATGAAGAACGCGATTCAACAATTTCTGCGTGACGAAGAAGGTGCAGCAGCAATCGAATACGCACTGCTGGTCGGTTTGATCTCGGTGATGATCATTGGCGGTGCGACGCTCGCCGGCGCGAGCATCCAGACGATCTTCGGCACGATTTCGGGCGCGCTGGACACGGCGTCGAAAAACACCGGAAAGTGACGCGTTCGCCACTTCCGCGACGCCTGCTCTGCCACGCATGCAAGCCGCGCGGCAGAGCGGCGCGGGCCTCTCCATTCCAGCGCCTGACGGCGTATCCATCTGCACAGCGGGGGTTTCGATGAATGCCGTTCCGTTTCCGCTTGGACCCTGCGTCCTGCTGCTGGTGATCATGGCCGCGGTGCTGGATTGGCGCACGCGCCGCATCCCGAACTGGCTCGTCGCGACGGGGTGGCTCGCGGCGCTGCCGGCGCAATGGATGGTGCACGGCGCGGTAGGGGGAATGTCGGTGTGGGCGGCCGGCTGCCTCGTCGGGGGGCTCATTTTTTTGCCGGGTTACCTGCTGCGTGCAGTCGGTGCCGGCGACGTCAAGCTGATGGCGGCGGTAGGCGCGTACTTCGGCGCGACGGGGGCCATCGAGGTGGCCATGATCGCCTGCGCGACAGGCGGCATCTGGGCGCTGGCGCTGCTGGTGATACGCAGGCGGATGAAAGCGGGGCTCGCCAATACGTTTTCAATGCTGCTCTCGGCAGCGGGCGGGCTTCGGCAGGTCGCGCAGCAGGGGGAAGTGATGCGTGCGCTGTCGGTGGGCAGATTGCCGTTCGGCGTGGCCATTGCGATCGGCACGGTAGGCACGATCGCTCTGACGGTTCAATTCCAATAACTAGCGTGGCTGTCAGCACGCAGGTGAAGCATCCGGGGTGAAGCAAACGACAGAGAACCGAGCCTCCTCAGAGAGGTGCAGGTTCCGCAGCAGCGGGGTTCGCACGTCGGGGTGTGCGAAGGCAGGCCAGATTGAATATCGAACAAAAGCTGACCAGATACGGGGGAAGTCAGATGAACAACGCTCTCGGACCGGGCGAGGTTGTGTCGCGTGAGCTCGATTCACGCGGCGACGCATCACACGCATCACACGCAGCGCTCGCGCGGCGCGTACCGCAGACGGTGAATCAGACCGGACTCGGCCTGCCGTTTCTGGTCGAACTGACCGCGAAGGCCGCCGCGGTCGAAGGCAAGATCAGCCTGGCGCAACTGGTGGAGCGCCTGAAGCTGACGATCCCGGTGCTCGACGAAGTGACGGGCTTCATGATTCGCGAGCAC
Source organism: Paraburkholderia sp. (assembly GCA_036502945.1). Classification (GTDB taxonomy): domain Bacteria; phylum Pseudomonadota; class Gammaproteobacteria; order Burkholderiales; family Burkholderiaceae; genus Paraburkholderia. The sequence goes on from DASXXR010000377.1 coordinate 1,370, forward strand.
CAGCTCGAAGTCACGCACCGTGGGGCTGCCGATTTCGACGTGCACTACCAGCTGACCGAAGAGGGCCGCGTGCGCGCAATCGGCTATCTCGCCAAGTGCGCGTACGTCGGCCCTGCGCCGGTGACGCTCGACGCCTACGCACAGGCGGTCGCGCGCCAGTCGGTCAACCTGCTGCGCATTTCGCGGCCATTCGCGCGCGCCGCGCTCGCAGGGCTCACGATCAGCGACGCGTTGATCGACGAAGTGGGCGGCGCGATGAACTCGGGCCGTCCGGTTCTTCTGTACGGCCCGGCGGGCGGCGGCAAGACGCATCTGGCCGAAGCGCTTGCGCGGCTGTTGCCCGGCACGATCGATGTGCCGTACGCGCTGCTGATCGATCGCGCGATCGTGCAGATCTTCGATCCGCTCATCCATGCGACGTTGGGCGTGGCGGGTTCCGCGACACCGGCTGCCGCGCTGCCGGACCGCCGCTGGCAACGTTGCCGGCGCCCGGTCGTACTGGCAGGCGGCGAACTGACGCTTGACATGCTCGAACTGCACTACGACGCCGGCACCGGCTTCTATCAGGCGCCGGGCCATATGAAGGCGAACAACGGCCTGTATATCGTCGACGATCTCGGCCGTCAGCGCGTCGCGCCGCAGGATTTGCTGAACCGCTGGATCATGCCGCTCGGCCGTGGGACCGAAACGCTCACGCTGCAGAACGGCGCGCGTTTTTCGGTGCCTTTCGACGTACGTCTCGCGTTCTCGAGCAACCTGTCGCCGCAGCAACTGGGCGATGAGGCGTTCTTGCGGCGGCTCGGCTGCAAGCTGCATATCGGACCGCTCGCGCAGCACGACTACCGTGCGCTGTTCGACCGCTTCTGCGGCGAACTGGGCGTGCGTTCCGACGACGACGCGTTCGACTACCTGATCCATCGTCTGCATCTGCCTGCACGGCGTCCGCTGCTCGCGTGCTATCCGCGCGATCTGCTGGGTCTCGTGGTGGCGCAGGCGAGCTATCGGGAAGAGCCGCCCGTTGCGACGCCGGAGACATTGCAGCGCGCGTGGAGCAGCTACTTTGCAAACGCGGGCGGGAGCGACATCGTCGCGGCCCGGCCCAATCATGCCGGCGACGTGATACGCAGGTTCGCCACCGCTTGAACCATATGCCGCTTGTTACCAGCTTGTTACCCGCTTGTTACCGTTAGTCATGGGGACCGCCGCCAACCGGCAGGTCAACGCAGGAGACCGAAGATGATCAACTCACGCGCGATTTTCATGTTGCTGCTCGCAACGGCGGCGGGCCTCGCCGCGGTGGTGTTCGGGTCGCGCTGGATGGTGTCCCAGACGTCCGGGTCGACCGCGAAGGTGGTGGTCGCGACGAGCGACATCAGCCTCGGCCAGCGCATCTCGCCCGATGTGCTGAAGGTGGTCGACTGGCCGACGACGAGCGTGCCGCCCGGTTCGTTCTCCGACGTGCAGAAGCTCGAAGGCCGCGTGCTAAAGGAAAGCACGCTGCACGGCGAGCCGATGGTCGAATCGAAGCTTTCGCCGGTGGGCACGCTGGGCGGGCTGTCGGCGGTGATCAACGAGGGCAAGCGCGCGATCACTGTACGCGTGAACGACGTGATCGGTGTCGCGGGCTTCGCGCTGCCGGGCAACTACGTCGACATCATTGTCAACACCGAGAAAGATCCGAATACGCAGCGCGACCAGCATATTTCGAAGATCGTGCTCGAAAAAATTCTCGTGCTGGCGGTCGCACAGGAGGTCGGGCGCGACGAGACCAAGCCGAAGGTGGTCGATGCGGTCACGCTGGAGGTGACGCCCGATCAGGCCGAGAAGATCGATCTTGCGCGCAGCATCGGCACGCTGTCGCTCGTGCTGCGCAATCAGATCGACCCGCAAGCGACCGCGACGATCGGCGCAACCCGCTCGACGCTGCTCAACGTGGCGGAGCCTGTCGTACCGGCCTCCGCACCGGCACTGGCGCCCGCGCCGGCCGTGCGGCGTGTGGCCGCGCGGGAGCCGGCGAATTGCGTGCGCGTGATTGTCGGCAGCGAGACCACCAAGGAATGCTTCTGAGGTTTCCCAGCCACGCGACCAGGCACGGGAAGCACACAACACAAGCAATAAAAGCAGCAAAAAAGCAGCAAAAAAGCAGTGATAAAAGCAGCAGCACAAGCAGCACCTTAACGGGGGAAGGACATGAACGCGAACTCAGCTCCTCTGACGCATCCGTCGCAAAGGCGTGAAGCGAGGATGCAACCATCGGCGGCGGCACGCTTTGCGCTGACCATCCTATTGGGCCTGATCGGCGCCTTCCTGTGGGTGTTGCCGACCGCGCAGGCGGAGAGCGTGCGCGGCCGCTCGAGCGTGACCGGCATGGTGGCGAGCGCGGCACCGGCGCAGGCGCCGTTGCCGGACACGCCGCTGACGGTGGCGGCGAACGGCCCGATCCGTCTCACGATCGGCGCAGCCGACCCGGCGCCGTCCGGCATGACGACGGTCGGCTCGGGCAAAGGGCCGAACTGCACCGGGCCGGTCGGCGAGACGAGCACGGTTGTCGTGCCGCTCGGCAAGTCGACGCTGGTCAATCTGGGCGAACCGGTCCGGCAGCGCACGGTCGGCAATCCGTCGATCGTGCAGACGATGCTCGTCTCGCCGCAGACGTTGTATCTGCTCGGCTCCGACATCGGCACGACCAACATGATCGTGCAAGGCAAGGGCGGCTCGTGCAGCGTGATTGACGTGGTAGTGGGCGCCGATCCCGCCGGGCTGCAGCAGACCATCGTCAAACTGATGCCGAACGAACGCGGTGTCCAGGTGACGGCGGCAGGCGATGCGCTGGTGCTGACCGGCACCGTGACCGACGCGACCGTCGCGGAGCGCATCATCGAACTGGCCCACGCCTTTACGCTGCGGCCGAACGCGGCGCTGCCGCCGCCCACGGCGCACGGCGGTCCGCTCGGGATCGCCGGCGCCGCGCCGGCGCCGGCGGCTGGCGCCAATGGCGGCGACCGGTCGCAGCGCGTGATCAACATGATGCATATCGCCGCGCCGCAACAGGTGATGCTCGAAGTGAAGGTAGCCGAAGTATCGAAGACGCTCATCGATCAGCTCGGCGCGCAGGCGAACCTGCAAGGCAGCATCGGCACCTGGAGTTTCGGTTTGCTCGCGCAATTCCTGTCGGGCGGCCTCGGTATTGCAGCGGCCGCGAAGTCGAACAACCTGCCGCTGAACCTTGCCATCGACGCACAGAAGACGGACCAGCTCGTCAAGATTCTCGCCGAGCCGAACCTGATGGCGATCAGCGGGCAGGAAGCGAGCTTCCTCGCGGGCGGCAAGGTGTTCATTCCGGTGCCGCAGAGCAACGGCACGGGCGGCACGACGATCACGCTGCAGGAAGAGCTGTTCGGCGTGGGCCTGACTTTCACGCCGACGGTGCTCGAAAACGGCCGCATCAACCTGAAGGTCGCGCCGGAAGTGTCGGAGCTTTCGCCGACCGGCGTGGCGGTGACGGCCGGTGGTGTCAACAGCACGGCGATCCTGCCGCTCATCACGACGCGCCGCGCGACGACCACGCTGCAGGTGTACGACGGCCAGAGCTTCGCGATCGGCGGTCTCATGAAGAGCAACGTGACCGGTACGCTGAAGGCGTTGCCTGGAATCGGCGAAGTGCCGGTGCTCGGCGCACTGTTCCGCAGCACGAACTTTCAGGAAGACAAGACCGAACTGGTGTTCGTCGTGACGCCGCGGCTTGCGAAGCCGCTGCCGAGAAACTATCCGCTGCCGACCGACACCTTCGCGAATGTGGACGAGGCGAAGGTCTACGCGACCGGCAACATGGAAGGAACGCGGCCCGCAGCGCCGGCCGTCCCCGCTTCGGCCGCTCCGGCGGCCACGCCGGTCGCAGCGCCGGGCGCCGCGGTGCCGGTGCCGGTCGCGCCGCAACGGCCGGCGAGCCCGGCGGCCGTGGGCAGTGCGGTGCCGCCGCTGAACCTGGAGGTTGTGCCAGTGGCTGTGCCAGTGCCGTCAGCGGCGCCCACGCCCAGGACGGAGCCGGCCGCCGACCAGGCGGGCAGCTCAACCATCAGTTCGGCGCCATCAGCTGCAAGGCAGGCTGCTTCGGTGGGGCTGCGTACCGAGCCGGTGCTCGCGATGCGGGGTGCCATGGACCCGCAGCCTCCGCATTCACCCGGCGCGCATGCATCGCCCGCGGAGATCGCAATCCAGAACGGCGCGGCTTCCGAGTTGGGCAAAGACCGGCAACCGGCGTCGCCCGCGACGCCCTGATCAGAACCGCTGCACGGATAGACGGAGATAAACATGAACACGATCTACACCTCTTCGCTGCGCGTTGCACTTTGTATTGGCGCATGTGCAGCGCTCGGCGGATGCATGACGTCGACACCTGACTGGGACCGGAACTTCGGCAACGCCGTCATGCAGATCCGCGAGCTGCAGACGCTGAACCCGGACGCATCGGACAACACCGATCCGGTTGCGGGCGTCGACGGGCGCACGGCGGAAGCCGCGCAAACCGCTTACAACAAGTCGTTCACCGCGCCGACGCCGCCGACGAACGTATTTCAGATCGGCGTCGGCTCGGGGGCGGTCGGCAACTAGTGCGTGCATCGACTGCCCGCCACTACTGCCTACTGCCGGCCCGAGCGGCAACGGAGACTCAACATGATCGATATTTTTCTGGTTTCGTCGAGCGACGAGCGTGCACGTGAGATCGCCGCGCTGCTGGGCGACTGCGGGATCGCCCACAGCCTGCGCACGGAACCCGGCGGCGCAAGGCATCTGACGCGCTACGCGGCGCAGGTGAAAAAAGCCGACCTGCTGATCATCGAGGACGGCGCGCTCGCGCCTGCCGACCTCGCCGCGATCGAGGAGGTGAGCACGCATGCGCCGAATCTGACCTGCATGCTGGTTACCCCTGCGCTGTCGACCGACATGTTGATGGCCGCCATGCGCGCGGGCGTGCGGCACGTGCTGTCGTGGCCGCTCGACGCCACCGCGTTCGCGCGCGAACTTTCGCATGTGGCCGGCAAGAAGAATGCGCACGCGCGCCGCGCTGGGCGCGTGATGTCGTTCGCGGCGGGTAAGGGGGGCTGCGGCACGACGCTGATCGCCGCGAATCTCGCCTATGTGCTGGCCACCGCGCGCGACAAGCGTGTGCTGTTCGTCGATCTGAACCAGCAGTTCGCCGACGCGACCCTGCTGCTCTCCGACAAGGCGCCGCCTGCCACGCTGTACGACCTCTGCACGCAGATCGACCGGCTTGACACGGCGTTCTTCGAAGCGTGCGTCGCGCGCGTGCATCCGAATCTCGATGTGCTGGCGGGCGCCGGCGACCCGGTCAAGGCGGGTGAACTGCGCGCGTCGCACCTGCAGCGGATGCTCGCGCTCGTGCGCGACCAGTACGACATCGTGATCTGCGACGTGGGGCAAAGCATCAACCCACTATCGATTCAGGCGCTCGACCAGAGCGAAGCGATCTGCATCGTGCTGCAGCAGACCATTCCGCATCTGCACGCGAGCCGGCGGCTGCTCGACATTCTCGGCGAACTTGGTTACGCGCGCGGCAAGACGCGTCTGATCGTGAACCACTACGACAAGCGCGAACAGGTCGGCCTCGAGGCGATCGAGCACACGCTCGGCGAGAAGCCTGCTCATCTGCTGCCGCACGATGAAAAGAGCGCGCGCCACGCGGTGAATCAGGGTGTGCCGCTTTTCAGCGTCGCGAAAAGCGGCGCGCTGACCAGAAGTATCGATGCGCTCGCAACCGTGCTGTGCCCGCCGCAGGAAGCGCCGGCAAGGCGGATTCTGCGCCGGCTGTTCGCGTCGAAGGCGGGCGCGGCGCAACAGCTGAAGCCCAGCCACTGAACGATAGCCCGACATCATTGACGACCAGCCGGAGACCAGCATGTCATTGCGCGAACAACTCCTGATGCAAAGCGATCTGGCCGTGGCCGAGGCGCCGGCACCGAGCGCCGCGTCCGCGGCGCTCGATACCAAGGCTGCGCGGCAGGCTTATCAGCAACTGAAGATGAGCATCCACCAGACCATCATCGAGCGCGTCGAACTCGACAAGCTGCAGCGGCTTTCGCCGGAACAGGTCAAGCGCGAACTGGCCCAGCTCGTCGAACGGATCGTCGACGAAGACAAAGTGCCGATGAACGAGTTCGAGCGCAAGCGGCTCGTGCAGGACGTGCAGGACGAGATGCTCGGCCTCGGCCCGCTCGAACCGTTGCTGAACGATCCGACCATCTCGGACATTCTGGTCAACACGTCGCAACACGTATACGTGGAGCGCCGCGGCAAGCTCGAGCACACCGACGTCACCTTCTACGACGACGCGCATCTGATGAAGGTGATCGAGCGGATCGTGTCGCGCGTCGGCCGGCGCATCGACGAATCGACGCCGATGGTCGACGCGCGTCTGCCCGACGGCTCGCGGGTCAACGCGATCATCCCGCCTTCCGCGATCGACGGGCCGCTGGTGTCGATCCGGCGTTTCTCGGTCAACCCGCTGACCGTCGACGACATGCTGAACAACAAGAGCTTTACGCCCGCGATGGCGCAGCTGCTCGAAACGCTGATCAAGGCGAAGCTCAACGTGCTGATTTCGGGCGGCACGGGCAGCGGCAAGACAACGCTGCTCAACCTGCTGTCGGGCTTCATTCCGGGCGACGAGCGCATCGTGACGATCGAAGACGCCGCCGAGCTGCAGTTGCGTCAGGAACATGTGCTGCGGCTCGAAACACGCCCGCCCAACATCGAAGGCAAGGGCGAGATCTCGCAGCGCTCGCTGGTGCGCAACGCGTTGCGGATGCGGCCCGACCGCATCGTGCTCGGCGAAGTGCGCGGCGGCGAAGCGCTCGACATGCTGCACGCGATGAACACCGGTCACGAAGGATCGATGGCGACGCTGCATGCGAATACGCCGCGCGATGCGTTGACACGCCTCGAAAACATGGTGTCGATGGCGGGCATCGCGATGCCGGTGAAGGCGATGCGCCAGCAGATCGCGTCGGCGGTGTCGGTGGTCGTGCAGGCGTCGCGTCTGACTGACGGGCGCCGCAAGCTGATGAGCATCCAGGAGATTACCGGCATGGAAGGCGAAGTCATCAACATGCAGGAGATCTTTACGTTCAAGCGCACGGGCGTCGATCAGGACGGCAGCGTGCGCGGCTATTTCTGCGCAACCGGCGTGCGGCCGAAGTTCTGCGATCGTCTCGCCGCGTTCGGACTGACGCTGCCCGACAACGTGTTCGACCCGGCGCGGCATTTCGAGGTGTAACGAAGCGCGCAAAGGGCATGAGGAGCTACGCATGGATACGTCGTTTATCGGTTTCGTCGTGCTGTTGTTTATCGCCACGGTGTTGTTGATCGAAGGCGCTTACCTGTACTGGCACGGACGGCACGGCGCTGCCGTGAAGCGCGTGAAAGCGCGCGTGCATGCGCTGTCGACGCCGGTCGGCGGCGCCGGCGAGGCGCAGTCGATCCTCAAGAACGGCGGCCTGAACGATTCGTCGCTGGCGGCGCGGCTGCTGCTCGGCATGCCGCGTGCGCAGGTGCTGCAACAGTTGCTGGTGCAGGCCGGTCTTAACTGGACCCTCAAGCGCTTCTTCGGTTACGTCGGCGCGTGTGCGGCTTGCGGCCTCGCCGCGGGGCTGGTTTTGCATCAGCCGCCCATCATCGCAACCACGCTCGCGGCGGCCTGTGCGGTGATGCCGTTGCTGAGCGTGCGCCGCAAGCGCGCCAAACGCATCGCGCGGCTCGAACAGCAGTTGCCGGAGGCCGCCGACCTGGTGGCGCGCGCGATGCTGGCCGGGCATTCGTTTCCGAGCGCACTCGGCATGGTCGGCGATGAAATGCCGCAGCCGCTCGGCGGCGAATTCAAGCTCGCGTTCGACGAGATCAACTTCGGCGCGTCGATGAGCGACGCGCTGCAGAACATGGTGAGCCGCGTGCCGCTCGACGATCTGCGCTATTTCGTGATCGCCGTGCTGATTCAGCGCGAAGCGGGCGGCAACCTGGCCGAGATTCTCGGCAATATCAGCGCGCTCATTCGCGAACGCCTGAAGCTGCTCGGCAAGGTGCGCGTGCTGTCGGCGGAAGGACGGTTGTCCGCGTGGATCCTGTGCCTGATGCCGTTCGCGCTGGGCGGCGTGATCTCGCTGATCAACCCCGGGCTCATGCGGATTTTCTGGAGCGACCCCACCGGCATGAAGCTCGCAGGCGTCGCGCTGGGATTCATGGTGATGGGCATTCTGTGGTCGCGCAAGATCGTGCGCATCCACGTGTGAGTTCGATGTTTTAACAACGATTCAACGAGGGCGGGGCAACCCGAAAGCCATGAGGATCGACCAGATTGCATTGCTGGTGCTGCTGTTCCTGATCGTATTCGCCGCAGCGCTTGTTGGGATGAGCCTGCTGCGGCCCGATCCGTTGAAACGGCGCATCGGGCAGATCGGCGCCGCTTCCGGCGCCGCTTTCGGCGCCGCAGCCGATGCGGGCGCCGCAGCGGATGAGGGCAAGTGGGTCGAGAGGATTGCGCAGGTGTCGTCGCGCGTCGCGAAGTTCTCGTTGCCGAAGGAAAACTGGAACGGTTCGCTGCTGCGCGTGCGCTTCATGAATGCGGGCTTTCGCAGCGAGTCCGCGCCGGCCATCTACTTCGCATCGAAGACCATGCTTGCGCTCGTGTTGCCCGCGCTCGCGCTGATTTCGCTGTCCGGCAAGCTGCATGATGCACCGCATATCTTTTTGCTTGCCGCCGTTCTGGGCGCGTCGGCGTTCGGCTTCTATCTGCCTAATGGTGTGCTCGCACGGCTCGTCGAGCGGCGCAAGCTCGCGTTGTTCGAAGACCTGCCCGACGCGGTCGATCTGATGACCGTGTGCGTCGAAGCGGGTCTCGGTTTCGATGCGGCGCTGGCGCGCGTGACTGACGAAATCGGTTTGCGCAGCAGGGCGCTGCACGACGAACTCGAACTCGTGCTGCTGGAACTGCGCGCGGGTTCGGGGCGCGACAAGGCGTTGCGCAATCTCTCGCTCAGAACCGGCGTCGAAGACATCGACACGTTGACGACGATGATGATTCAGGCCGACCGGTTCGGCACGAGCGTCGGCGATTCGTTGCGGGTGTACACGGACAACCTGCGCACCAAGCGCCGGATGCGCGCGGAGGAAAAGGCCGCGAAGATTTCGCTGAAGCTGCTGTTCCCGCTGATCTTTTTTATCTTCCCGACGCTGATCATCGTGCTGGTCGGGCCGGCAGCCCTTCAGACGGTTCGTCTGCTGATGCCGACGGTCAAGCACATTTCGGGTTGAAGCAGCGCAGGCGGCGCGTGCAGAAAACATGCAACGACGGAGGAATCATGAGAAAGCGATCTTGCAGGCAGTCACCGCATCAGCAGCGCGGCGCGAGCACGGTCGAATTCGCGCTGATCGCGCCGCTTCTCTTTCTGCTGCTGTTCGTCGCGATGGACTTCGGCATTTCGCTGTGGGTCAACCTGACGATGCAGTACGCGGTGCGCGAAGGCGCGCGCTACGCGGTCACCGGCCAGAGCAATCTCGATCCTGCCGCGTCGAGCCAGCAGCGTTATCTCGCGATCGTCCAGGAGATCAAGAACAGCTCGATGGGTTTGTACGACCTGGTCGACCCGAGCTATACGGTGACGATCAACGGCAAAGCGAATGACTACGCGACGCAAGGCAGCTACTCGACCGGCATGTTCGGCAATCCGGGCGACATCATCGTGCTGCAGCTCAATTGCACCTGGCCGCTCCTGACGCCGCTCGCGCGACCGTTCTTTGCCGGCGGCGCGTACTCGTTCAGCGTTGCCGCGACGATGCGCAACGAAGGCTTCTGAGAGGGCTTGTCGAACATGAACCGGAAAATATCGCTTGAAGGGCGCCGCAGGCAGCGCGGCGCGGCCGCGATCGAAATGGCGCTGCTGCTGCCGCTGCTGGTTGCGATTGCGCTGCCGGTAGTCGACTTCGCCCGCAACATGCAGGCGCAGATGATCCTGATCAACGTGAGCCGCGAAGGCGCGAACCTCGCTTCGCGCGCATCGCTGACCTTTCCGATGCAGACCATCATGTCGTCGCTTACGCTGACCACGCCGCCGCTCGACATGAATGCGAACGGGATGATCTACATCACGCAGATCGTCGGCAACAACAATTGCGACGGCAACGGCAACAACTGCACCGGCGTCGTGGTTTCGCAGTATCGCTGGAACGGCGGCAACTACGCGGCCGCTGCCAGTCAGCTATGGAACTGCGGCAGCAGCGCCACCCAATGGGCGACCGACGGCACGGGCAGTTGCGCGGGACTGCCGAGCCCGGGCAGCAAATCGCCCGAGGTCAGCCTGTTGCAGGGGAAACTGTCGAACGGACAAACCGCGTATGCCGTCGAGGCGTTTTACTACCAGCTACCGCTGGTCGGCGCACTGAACCTGGGGCCTGGATTGAAAACGCCGGCGCTGTCACCGAATCTGTATGCGATGACAGTTTTTTGAACGTGCTCAACGATCGGGGGATGCGGTGAGAACATTGTCAATATCAAGAAAGCGCCAGCAAGGCGCTGTGAGCATTATCGTCGTGCTGTCGCTGGTCGCGTTGCTGGGCGCGTTGGGCCTCGCTATCGATTCCGGCTTCGGCTATATGATCAAGGCCAAGCTCGATGCGGCCGCCGACGGCGCCGCGATTGCCGCGGGACAGGCCGTCACGCGCGGCAACACGCAGGACGTGCAAACGGCGAGCGCGCAGCAGGCCGCCACGGCGTTCTTCACGGCGAACTACCCGGCGGGCTTTCTCGGTTCGACGGCCACGCTCGCGACGCCGTCTATCCAGTTCGACAAGGGCACCGTAACCATCGACATCGCCGCGCAGGCGCAAGTGCCGGTTACGTTCATGCAATTGCTCGGGTTCAAGACGCTGACAGTGTCGACGGCGTCGGAGTCGATCCGCAAAGACCTCGACATGGCGTTCGTGGTGGACACGACGAGTTCGATGAACAGTGCTTCCGTGCAGAAAGCCGTGCGTGCGAGTTCGAGCGACTTCCTCAGCAACTTCGATGTCACGAGCGACCGCGTGGCGCTGATGCACTTTGCAACCGGCACGGTGGTCGACGTGCCGTTCAAGAGCGCCAATGCGCGCGGCTTCGATCGTACGGGCATGACGACGGCGATCGGCAAATATGCGTTCAATGGCAACACGAACTCTGAAGAAGCAATGTGGAATGCGCGCTGGCAATTGAATCATGTGATCACGCAGCCGTCGAGCCTGCGCGTGATCGTGTTCTTTTCGGACGGCGCGCCGAACAGCTTCTCGTCATCGTTTCCGATGACGACGAAAGCGTGCACGACGAACCTGGGCACGATCGTGTCGTCCGACGATGCGCCCACCAAGGCCGGCGAGAGCGACAACCCAGGCGGCCTGTACAAGCTGGGTGTGCAGACGAATCAGGCTTTGGCGGGCACGTGCTACAGCGCTACGGCTGCGACGATCGACCATTTGCCGGATACCTATAATGCACACGCTGCATCCGAGCCGGCTGTGACGTTTCCGATCGTGACGAACACGCCTCGCGTCGTGACGAAAGACATGACTTCGGCGAGCTACCAGCTGAAGTACAAGAACATCAATCGCGCGGCGCGCAACCTGCTCGAAGCGATGGCTGCGCAAGCGCGTTCCGAGGGGATCTATGTGTTTGCGCTGGGCTATGGTCCGTTGCTGACGGTCGGGAAAGGCGCGGATGGCGAGCATGGCGAAGACATACTGAAGTGCATGGCCAACGTGCCGGACGGGCCGTCGCGATGCTACAACCCGAAGCAGCCGGTGGGTGTTTACTGCTATGCGGCGACGCCGGACGATCTGAAGCCCTGCTACTCGCAACTCGCATCGCAGATCCTGCGCATTTCCAAGTAGACGGTCGAGTGCCCGGCATCGGCCGGCGGCCGGCCTCGCGCTACGGCGCTGCCCGATCCGCTCATGCGCGCGAAGCAAAGGTACGCTATCGTGTGACTGCCCGCGGGTTCCGGCATGCCGTGAACGCTTGCAACCCCGTGGCCCAGTCTCATCAACGGAGAAGCGCGATGGCAAAACAGGCAGCCCGCGGCAACGCATCGCCGCAGGACGAAGCAGTTGACAATACCGCGGGCGAAACGAACTGTCCGGATATCGCCGGCCAGGTGGTGCTGGTTCTGCAGGGAGGCGGTGCACTCGGCGCCTATCAGGCAGGCGTTTATCACGCGCTGCACGATGCAGGCATCGAACCGGACTGGGTCATCGGCACGTCGATCGGCGCGATCAACGGCGCGATCATCGCGGGCAACCCCGTCGCGCAGCGGCTCGATCGGCTCAAGGAATTCTGGAAGCGCGTCACGTGGCCGAGCAGCACGCCTGCCGGCCTGTTGCCCGGCGTCGCCGATTGGCTGCGTGATTTTTCGATCGTCACACGCGGCATTGCGTCGTTCTTCACGCCGCGCAGCGACGCATGGATGGGTCTTTACGCAGACGTCGGCGTCGAGCAGGCCGCGTTCTATCGTACCGAACCGCTTCGCGAAACGCTGTCTTCGCTGGTCGATTTCGATTGCCTGAACGGCGGGCAAACGCGCTTGACGGTCGGCACCGTCGGCGTCAGCAGCGGGCACATGCATTACTTTACGAACCGCGATAAGCCGCTCGCCGTCGATCACGTGATGGCGTCCGCCGCGTTTCCGCCAGGTTTTCCGTCGGTGCGCATCGACGGTGAAGCCTATTGGGACGGCGGCGTTTACTCGAATACGCCGCTTGAAGCGGTGCTCGACGATCACCCGCGCCGCAACTCGGTGATTTTCGCGGTTCAGTTGTGGCCGGTGCACGGACCCGAGCCCGTATCGATCCACGAAGCGATCAGCCGGCAGCGCGATATCCAGTATTCGAGCCGCGCGGAGAGCCATCTTGGCCGGCAAAAGCAGATTCATAGCCTGCGCCATGTGATTCGCGAACTGGGCAAGCACATTCCGCAGGAGCAAAGGGATTCGCCGGCAGTCAAGGAACTGCTCAACTGGGGATGCGGAACCACGATGCAGGTGATCGAACTGGATGCGCCGCGCTCCTGCGGCGGCGACATGCATAAGGACATCGATTTCTCGGCGAGCGGCATCGAGCGGCGCTGGACAGCCGGATACGACGACACGCGCAAAATGATCGAGCGTGCGCCCTGGCTTGAAGAGCCCGATCCGATGGAAGGCATCGCGATTCATCGTTCGGATCCGGAAGCGGTGTGAAGGTGTGTAGCCGTGGGTACGGTGCGGCGGGATTGCCGCGCCGCTTGCTCAGGCCAGAAAAAGCCTTGCTGCGTGGCGCAGCGCGCGCTAAAGCCGCGTTGGGCGATTTCTCCTTTCCCACGTGAGTTTCCGGAAGCACACTACTCGAGTACCGCACCCGCAACTCCGTTTCTCCTAGTATGGTCAACGCGAAGCCAACGTTGCGATTACTTCAAGTGGAGAAGGGACCGATGTTCTCGCCGCCGATAAGCCGTACGCCTTCCCCTCACCTGAGCGAAGTTCACGTCGAGCCTCCGGCGGGAACGGCAAAGGAGCATCCGGCAGGAACGGGACACGAGAAGGAAGGTGACCCGCCTCGTTCGACGAACTTGCCTTCCGTTGTTGCCCGGCCACCGGATGCCGGTGCGTCGACAAGCACCACAAGTGGACCGACGCCCGACGCCTGGCTGGAAAGATATGCGCTAAAAACGAAACCGGTCGAGTATTCGACTACCGATACGCCAGGCGTTTTTGCAGATGTGGAGGGGCAGCAAAAATTCATCGTTGGCGGTGGAAAGGCTTACGCCGTTGCCTATGACAACAATCGCCGTACCTACCGGATCGTGAATCCAGACGATCCGTCGCGTCCCATCTATCCGGATCGTGTCGATTCACAAAGGACTTCCGCGACGCGCAGCGATGTCGGCGTGCGTGGAGACGCGCGAGCAGAAATCCCGTTTCAACCTGAGAGTCCAGAAGAAAAAACACAGGTCACGAGCAAGGAACACGAGATTGCTGACTATCTGTTGGGTAGATCGACGAAGAGCAGGAGCCAGATTGCGAAACAATTTCAGGTATCTGAATTCGCCGTGTTGATGGTTTCTGCCAATGTCGAGCTAGCGAGAAAAGGCTGGCACGACCTTCAGGCTGCGGGAGCGCAGCAGGGACAATCGGGTATCGCGGCACGTTTGACGCCCAGAGAAAAGGAATGCGTCGAGAAATGGAGCGATCTGCTGTCGGCCGGCAACTTCGCTACGCTGATGGGGAAACCAGAGTCAGCGATTCAAGCGTATATGCAAGGCGATGAATACCGGAGCGCTGCGCAGCCGCTGGTCCCGAAAGAAAAGGTTTCACCGGGACAGGGGCCACTGGGACTGCCGCCGTCTTCAGCACCGGCGGCTGGAACGCCTCGCCTCATCGGAACTTACACCGCCGATTTACCACTGGCAAAAGCAGAGCAAATCGTTGCGATGCTCTCCAATAATCTGACCCTGCCGTACAAGGAGATCGCCAGAGAATGTGCGGTGTCGCGGCGACAGGTGGAGCGCCTGGCCACGTCTTATCGCCTGAGGAGGCGGGTGGGCGACATGAACCACGAAGTGAAGAGCGCATTGATAGACGACCTTGTAATCCACCCGCAGTCGTCGGAACGAGGGTTCATGGCTCGCTACCATTTATCGCAGAGCATCGTCCGGTCGGTCCGCGACGACTTCGCACGCGCAGCGCGAGACCTGAGGATGACGCGCGACGCTGATATCCGCGCAGGTCGTCGGGAACTGTACGCGTCGTTGACTGACGATGCAAAGAGCCTGGTTCGCAAATGGGGCGGAAAGCTGTCTGCCGGCAACCTGTCCAGGATCATGGAAATGCCGGGATCCGTGATCGACAGTTACATGCATTCGGATGAATACGGGAAGTCAGCGGCGGCGCCTGTGGTACCGCCGCCCTCAGCATTGTCGTCGGCACCGCCATTGCCTGTCGGCCAGTGGGCCGAGGAGCCGCAAGCTGGGCCGCCAGGACTGCAAGCGCCGTTGACCGAGGAGCAGAAGTCCGAGATCCGGCGATGGGGCAGCGGGGGCATGCTGCCCGACAGTCTGGCGATGTACCTGGAGAAGCCGCAGTCGACCATCGAGGCGTACATGCAGACGGACGAATACGAGAACTATGCGCGCACCGTGGTGCGATCTCCACCCGATAGCCCTCGATAGATACGTTGTGGTTACTTCACATGGAGAACAGGCTATGTTCAGGTTTTCGACAACCCAGGCTTTTTCCCTTCACACGGGCGAAGTCCATGTTGATTTGCAGGCGGGACCGGCAACAGAGCATCCAGCTGGAACCGAACCTGCGAAAGCAGGTAACTCGCCTCTGCGGACGAACGTTTCTTCGCTTCCCGTGCCGACGCCGAATACCGTTGCTCCGGCAAGCATAGCGAGTGGATCGACCTCCACGGTCTGGCCGGAAAGGTACGCGCTGAAAACGAAACCGCTCCGCTATGCGACTACCGATACGCCGGGCGTTCTTTTCGATCTGGATAAGAAACAGAAATTCATCGTTCACGATGAACACGCTTATGCCGTTGCCTACGACACAGGTAACGCGACCTACCGGATGGTGAATCCCGACGACCAGTCGCGGCCCGGTTTTCCGGTCCGCGTCGATTCGCAACGGAAATGGGAGATGCATAGCGATGCTGGCCTGCGAGGTGGAGGGCGCACTTCAGGTGAGGGCGCGGGAACACAAACGCCGGCGCAACGTGACCGCCCAGAACGCGGAACGGGGCTCACACCAGAGGCGCAGCGGCTTACGGACCATTTGCTGCGCTACCCGCAATCGAGTCCACAATCGGTAGCGACGGACTTTCAGGTATCTGAGCGCATTGTGTCCATGATCGTCGCTGATATTCAGTTAGCGCGAGAACGCTGGCACGAACTTCAACTTTGGGATACCGGAAATCAGGCGAGCCTGTCCGCGATCGAGGCACCGCTGACGGACCGGGAAAAACAATACGTCCAGAAATGGCACGATGAACTGTCGGCCAGCAACTTCGCTGAGTTGATGAAAAAGCCAAGGTCGGTGATCGACGCTTATCTGCAAGGAGATGAGTACCGGGACGCGGTGCGGCCGGGCCTGTCGGAGCCGCAGCTTTCGACCTCGGCAGATGGTGCGACCCGCGGGAGCACAACGAAAAGAGGGCCCGGCAAGGTATTGCCGCAAAGTACCCAGGATCGAATCGTTCTGATGTTGACTAGTAATCCGACCATGTCGTACTTGCAGATCGGGACGGAGTGCAAGGTATCAGAGCAGGCCGTCAAGCGACAGGCCAGGATCCATGGCAAGGAGAGGACGGCGAACAACGTGGACGCCGGCGTGAGAAGCGAACTGATGGACGACTTCGTACTCTTTCCGGGTACCTCCATGGCGGAACTGGCCGATCAACATCGCCTGCCGAAAAGGTCTGTGCTCAGGATTCGCCGGACGTTTGAACGCGCACGGAGCGATTGGGGCGCGACGCACAAAGCCGATGTTCAGGCCGGTCGACCCGAACTGCAGATGTCGTTGACCGACCCCATGAAGGCTTTCATCCGCGAGTGGGGCAAGAAGTTCCCGGCCGGCAACCTGTCCACGATCATGGGCGGGTATGAATCGGCGATCGACGCGTATATGCATTCAGATGCGTACCGCGAATCCGTGCTGCCGCCAGCGGCGCCGACGCCTGTCAGCCAGCCCGCGGCTTCGTCGCAAGCTGAGATGTCCTCGCAGCGGATGGATTCGCCGCAGCCGGGGTCGTCGGGAACGCAGACGCTATTGACGGAGGAGCAAAAAGCTGAGATCAGGAGGTGGGGCGGCGGCGGTATGCTGCCCGACAGCCTGTCGATGTACCTGGGTAAACCGCAGTCGACGATCGAAGCGTACCTGCAGACGGCGGAATACCGGGACTACGCGCGAAGCATGCCGCCGCTATCGCCGTACTCGCCGCTATCGCCGCACTCACCGCCCTCGACACCGTGAAGCGCCGCGCCGACGCACGCTTCCGTATAACCGTGGCTTTCATCGGCGCGCTACGACCCGCAGCCTTTGCGCGTCGAATGCCGTATTGAGCAGCTCTTGCACGTGCTCGAGCAACGTCTCGCGCGGAACCGGCTTGTGCAGCGTGCATTCGCAACGGACATCCGCCGGTATTTCCGGCGAAGCGCTCCACAAGATCACCGGAACGTCGTCGAGCGAAGGGTCGGCTTTGAGCGCGAGGCAGACTTCGACG
>DASXXR010000378.1:0-1888 GCA_036502945.1 Paraburkholderia sp.
TGCTTCTTCAACAATGTCGCGATCGCCGCGCGTCACGCGCTTGAGGTGCACGGTCTCGAACGCGTGGCTGTCATCGACTTCGACGTTCATCACGGCAACGGCACCGAAGCGGCTTTTTCGGGCGACTCGCGGGTGCTGATGTGCAGTATCTTCCAGCACCCGTTTTACCCGTACAGCGGCACTGAGAATCAGGCGTCGAACATGGTCAACGTGCCGATCCCGGCGCGCTCGAAGGGGATGGTGGTGCGCGAGGCGGTCGATCTGATGTGGCTGCCGCGCCTGCATGAATTCAAGCCGCAAATGCTGTTCGTGTCGGCCGGGTTCGACGCGCATCGTGAAGACGATCTCGGCAACCTGGGGCTCGTCGAAGACGACTACACGTGGCTCACCGAACAGATCCGCCACATCGCGGACCGCTACGCGCAAGGACGCATCGTCAGCTGCCTCGAGGGCGGGTATAACCTGTCGGCACTAGGTCGCAGCGTGGTTGCGCATGTCAGGGCGCTGGCCGGTATCTGAACCGCGCCGGACGCCAGGCACCGCACGAGCGGTGCGCAGGATGGACGTCATGTACGCGATGCACGTCGTGGCGCAAAAGCAAGGGAGACATCGTGAGCGCACAGCCGCATTCCCTCAGCACGACGCCTGACGCCGGCAAGCTCATCGACGTCACATACGACACATACGGTTTGCCGGGCGTCGTGCGTCTCACGCTTAACCGGCCCGATGCGTTCAATGCGCTGTCCGAGGCGTTACTGGACGAATTGAACACGCAGTTCGCCGCGCTGGCGGAATCGGACGCGGCACGCGTCGTCGTGCTGGCGGGGGCGGGGCGCGCCTTCTGCGCAGGACACGATCTGAAGGAAATGCGCGCGGCGCCGTCGCTCGAGTATTACCAGGCGCTTTTCGCGCGCTGCACAAAGATGATGTTGACGATCCGGCGCCTGCCGCAACCGGTGATCGCTCGCGTACACGGCGTCGCAACGGCGGCGGGTTGTCAGCTGGTTGCCATGTGCGATCTCGCGGTGGCCGCGGATACCGCGCGTTTCGCCACGTCGGGGGTCAATCTGGGACTGTTCTGCGCGACACCGTCCGTGTCGCTGTCGCGCAATGTATCGCCGAAGGCGGCGCTGGAAATGCTGCTGACCGGCGAATTCATCGATGCGCTTGCCGCGAAGCAGCAAGGCCTTGTGAATCGCGTCGTGTCGCTCGACGGACTCGACGCGGAAATCGCAGCGCTTGCCACGAGCATTTGTGCGAAGCCGCGCGAGGCCGTGCACGCGGGCAAGGCGCTGTTCTATCGCCAGCTTGAAATGGGCATCGAAGCCGCGTATCAGCTTGCCGGTCAGACGATGGCGTGCAACATGATGACGGACTCGGCGCTGGAAGGCGTGCAGGCATTCATCGACAAGCGGCCGCCCGATTGGCTCCGTTGAATCCGCGGTAGTCGATCGCCGGCCCCTGATTCCGGGCAGTTACTAACGAATCGGAACTTCTCGACATTCGCTACGGCTATCAGCGGTTTCTGCCCGAAGTGATGGGGACGACCGTCGTGATCCTGATCGTCTTCGTGCAGTTCCTGCAGTTGTTGGGAGATTGGCTTGTGCGGCGCTTGAGCCACAAATAACCAGGGTTTGCCGCTACTCGCTGTATTGAACGTCGCGAGTGCCACCGCGGGCGACGCCGACCGGGCGACGAATTAGAGGCGTCGGTCAAACCCGAAACTGGCGTTGGGCCCTTTTTTGAGATTAAATAGAACGATCGTTCGCTATCGTCGTCACGCCGCTGAGGAGCGATATCCGCGATACCCACAACCTGCGGCGCGGTTGCCGCAAGGGCTGTCGTTATAATGTCCGTCAGGTTGACGTATTCGTAATTTTGGAGCGTG
>DASXXR010000379.1:0-6103 GCA_036502945.1 Paraburkholderia sp.
GCAAATCCGCCGTGCGAACCCCTTTTCAGCTAAAATAGGCGGGTTTTTCACTTAATTTACAAGGCGTGCTCTGCGATCGTCCGGGCGCGCCTTTTTCGCTTGATCGGCATTGAATGAATCATATTCGTAACTTTTCGATCATTGCGCACATCGACCATGGCAAGTCGACGCTCGCCGATCGCATCATCCAGATCTGTGGCGGGTTGTCAGACCGTGAAATGGAATCGCAGGTGCTCGACTCGATGGATCTCGAGCGCGAACGGGGCATCACCATCAAGGCGCAAACCGTCGCGCTGTCGTACCGCGCGCGTGACGGGGCGATCTACAACCTCAACATGATCGACACGCCGGGGCACGTCGACTTCTCCTACGAAGTCAGCCGCTCGCTGTCGGCGTGCGAAGGCGCGCTGCTGGTGGTCGATGCGAGCCAGGGCGTCGAAGCGCAGACCGTTGCGAACTGCTACACCGCGATCGAGCTCGGCGTCGAAGTCGTGCCGGTGCTGAACAAGATCGACCTGCCGGCAGCGAATCCGGAAAGCGCGATTGCCGAAATCGAAGACGTGATCGGCATTGACGCAGCCGACGCGGTTCATTGCAGCGCGAAGACCGGGCAAGGCGTCGAAGACGTGCTTGAATCGCTGATCGCGAAAGTGCTGCCGCCAAAGGGCGACGAAGAAGCGCCGCTGCAGGCGCTCATCATCGATTCGTGGTTCGATAACTACGTCGGTGTGGTGATGCTGGTGCGCATCTTCAACGGCACGCTGCGCCCGAAAGACAAGATCCGCATGATGGCGACGGGCGCCGAGTATCCGGTCGAACACGTCGGCGTGTTTACGCCGAAGTCGAAGGATCTTGTGCAACTGTCCGCGGGGCAGGTCGGCTTCATCATCGCCGGCATCAAGGAACTGACCGCCGCGAAGGTCGGCGACACGGTCACGCTCGTGAAGCGCCCCTCGCCGGACCCGCTGCCGGGTTTCAAGGAAGTGAAGCCGCAGGTATTCGCCGGTCTTTATCCGGTCGAAGCGAACCAGTACGATGCGCTGCGCGACTCGCTCGAAAAGCTGAAGCTGAACGACGCGTCGCTGCATTACGAGCCGGAAGTATCGCAGGCGCTCGGCTTCGGTTTCCGTTGCGGCTTCCTCGGATTGCTGCACATGGAGATCGTTCAGGAGCGGCTGGAGCGCGAGTTCGACATGGACCTGATCACGACCGCGCCGACGGTGGTGTATGAAGTCGTCCAGCGCGACGGTTCGATCATCAGGGTCGAGAATCCGGCGAAAATGCCCGATCCGTCGAAGATCGAAGAAGTGCGCGAGCCGATCGTCACGGTGAACCTGTACATGCCGCAGGATTACGTCGGTTCGGTGATCACGCTGTGCACGCAAAAGCGCGGCATGCAGCTCAACATGCAATACCGCGGCCGCCAGGTGCAGCTGACTTACGAAATCCCGATGGGCGAAATCGTGCTCGATTTCTTCGACCGGCTGAAGTCGGTGTCTCGCGGCTATGCGTCGATGGACTACGAGTTCAAGGAATACCGCGCGGCAGACGTCGTGAAGGTCGACATGCTGATCAACGGCGACAAGGTGGATGCGCTGTCGGTGATCGTGCACCGCGCGCAGAGCCAGTACCGGGGCCGCGAAGTGGCCGCGAAAATGCGCGAGATCATTCCGCGCCAGATGTACGACGTCGCGATTCAGGCAACCATCGGCGCGCACATCATCGCGCGTGAGAACATCAAGGCGTTGCGCAAAAATGTGCTTGCGAAGTGCTATGGCGGCGACATCTCGCGCAAGAAGAAGCTGCTCGAGAAACAGAAAGAAGGCAAGAAGCGCATGAAGCAGGTGGGCTCGGTGGAAATCCCCCAAGAGGCTTTCCTCGCGATCCTGCGCGTCGAAGACAAATAAGACGAACAACTGGAACCCTATGAATTTCGCATTGATTCTTTTTGTGCTCGTCATCCTGACGGGCATCGCGTGGGTCGCAGACAAACTGTTTTTCATGCCGCAACGGCGGCGCGCGGCGGAGGCGGCGGTCGCCGAGTTCGATCGTCAGCAGGCGCGCGTCGGCGAACGCTTCGCCGATGAAAACGCCCCGCAAACGCGGGCCCGCCTGCGCGACGAGAATCTGCGCCAGCCGTGGTGGCTTGAATACACGGCCAGCTTTTTCCCGGTGATTCTCGTCGTGTTCGTCGTGCGTTCGTTCGTCGTCGAGCCGTTCAAGATTCCGTCGGGGTCGATGGTGCCGACGCTGCTGGTGGGCGACTTCATTCTCGTGAACAAGTACGACTACGGCCTGCGTCTGCCGATCATCAACACGAAGATCACGCAGGGCCGTCCGCTGCAGCGTGGCGATGTGGTGGTGTTCCGCTACCCGAAAGACGAATCGGTCGACTACATCAAGCGCGTGATCGGGCTGCCGGGCGACGTCGTTGCGTATCAGGACAAGCAACTGACGATCAACGGCAAGCCGGTTCCCGAAACGCCGCTGCCCGACTACTTCGACGAGGAGCGCATCGGCTACGCCAAGCAGTTCGAAGAAGATATCGACGGCCGCAAGAACGCGATCCTCAACAACCCCGCAGTGCCGCCGTTCATCATCGGCGCGGAAGATTATCCGTACCGGAATAATTGCAATTACAACGACCGCGGCGTCATCTGCACTGTGCCGCCGGGCAACTACTTCATGATGGGCGATAACCGCGACAACAGCGCGGACAGCCGCTATTGGGGTTTCGCGCCGGACCAGAATATCGTCGGCCGCGCGTTCTTCATCTGGATGAACTTCAGCAGTCTCAAACGCATCGGCGCGTTTCATTAAGCGGTCGGCCGATCGCCGTCACACTCACCGTACACCCTCGGGAACACGTCGCGAACTTGCGCGGCGTGTTATCACGCTACTTTAAGAACGTGCGGTAACGTCGCTTCAGCACCACGCTTTTTCGCGTGCCGCCCAGCGTTTTCGCCCGGGCAGACGCCCGCGTTATACTCTGCCCATGCCTTCATCTCCGTTGGAAAGCCGTCTGCGCTATGAATTTCGCAATGCGGAATTACTGCGCCAGGCTTTAACTCACCGTAGTCATAGCGCCACGCATAACGAACGGCTCGAGTTTCTCGGCGATTCCGTTCTCAACTGCGGGGTGGCCGCGCTTTTGTTCCAGCGCTTTGGGAAACTCGACGAAGGCGATCTGTCGCGGGTGCGAGCCAATCTGGTCAAACAGCAGTCACTGTATGAAATTGCTCAGGCCCTGAATATTTCAGAAGGGTTGCGGCTGGGCGAAGGGGAACTGCGCAGCGGCGGTTTCCGGCGTCCGTCCATCCTCGCCGATACGCTGGAGGCGGTGCTCGGCGCGATTTTCCTCGACGGCGGGTTCGAGGCGGCGCAAACGGTCATCAAACGGCTTTACGTGCCGATTCTCGACCACATCGACCCGCGTACGCTCGGCAAGGACGCGAAGACGCTGCTCCAGGAATATCTGCAAGGGCACAAGATTGCGCTGCCCACTTATACGGTCGTCGCCACTCATGGTGCGGCGCACAATCAGCAGTTCGAAGTCGAATGCACGGTGCCGAAGCTGGACGTGAAGGTTTCCGGCTCCGGCGCGAGCCGCCGCGCGGCCGAGCAGGCTGCGGCAAAGAAGGCGCTGGACGAAGTGATGGCCGCGGCACCGGCTGTCGTCGCGAAGCCGAAGCGTTCGAAAGGCTCGCGCGCGGCGAAAAACGCCGAGCTGGAAATCGTGCCGGGTGTGACGGGCGTGCAGACGGCGCTCGATCTGCGTACACCGGATCATCGCAAGGCCGAACGTGCGGCGCGGGGCGAAGCGAAACTGGCTGCCACGGTAGCGGAGGCGATCGCCGAACGGCCAGCACCGGCCGCTGCGTCCGGCGGCACGGCGCCGCTGGCGGTCATCCGGGCCGCGCACGTCGAATACAGTCAAAGCCAGAACGCGGACAAAGAGAAGGCGTCGGAGCGGGCAGCGGATCGAGCGGAGGACAAGGCGACGCGCGCCGAAAAGCCCGAGCGAACCGAAAAGTCCGCCGATCGAACCGATGCCGCGACGCGCCCGCCCGACCAGCCAGCCGACAGGATCGCCGAGAAACTGGCTGACAAGACACCAGCCGACAAGACCGAACCCGCCATTCGCCAGGCCGAGAAGGACAAACCCGGCGACAAACCCGAATCCCACGTCCGAAGTACGGATAAACCTCCTCCCCGCAGCCGTGAAGCCACTGCCGGCGCGCCTGCGGATGACCCGGAACCCGATGTCGCGAACGCGCTGCATATACGCGTCGCCGATGCTGGCCATTGATCCACCTGATCGCTGTCGACGTGCCGCTAGCCGTGCGCGCCGACCCGAATTTGTCGTAGCCCGAATATGAACGCTCCCACTCCCACTGGTTTTCGCTGCGGCACGGTCGCCATCGTCGGCCGCCCGAACGTCGGCAAGTCGACGCTGATGAACGCGCTCGTCGGCCAGAAAGTCAGCATTACGTCGCGCAAGGCGCAGACGACGCGTCACCGCATCACAGGCATCCACACGCTGGACGATGCGCAGTACATCTTTGTCGATACGCCCGGCTTCCAGACCCGCCATAGCGGCGCGCTGAACCGGTCGCTGAACCACGCGGTGACGTCGACGCTGACGTCGGTCGATTCGATCCTGTTCGTCATCGAGGCCGGCCGTTTCGGCCCGGACGATCAGAAGGTGCTTGACCTGATTCCCGCGTCGGCGCCGACGCTGCTGATCGCGAACAAGCTCGACCGCGTCAGCGACAAGGACTCGCTGTTCCCGTTCATGCAGCAGATGAGCGAGCGGCACGCGTTCAGGGAAATCGTGCCGCTGTCGGCGAAGAACCCCGACGACATCAAGCGGCTGATGGCAACCGTGAAGCCGTATCTGCCTGAAGGCGATCCGATCTACGGCGAGGACGACCTGACCGACCGCAGCGAGCGTTTTCTTGCCGCTGAAATCCTGCGCGAGAAGGTGTTCCGCTGGACCGGCGACGAACTCCCCTACACGAGCACCGTGCTGATCGAAAAGTTCGAAACCGAGGGGCGCCTGCGCCGCATTTTCGCGACGATTCTCGTCGAGCGCGACACGCACAAGGCGATGATCATCGGCCAGAAGGGCGCGAAGCTGAAGCAGATCAGCACTGAGGCGCGTCTCGACATGGAGAAGCTGTTCGACGGTCCGGTCTATCTGGAGACGTTCATCAAGGTGAGAAGTGGCTGGGCCGACAACGAAGCCGGACTCCGTGCGTATGGGTACGAATGACGCATGGATGACGCTGCCATCCGAAGCCGATCCGGACCTGCCGGAGCCGGCTGAACCGGCTGAGTCGGCTCGGCCGGCGCGGCCGAAGTCGACGCGGGCGCCGAAAAAATCCGCGGCGCAGCGAACCGCCAGGACGGACGGCGAGGGCCGCGACGGTGATGCGGCCGGCACAAGCGGCACGACAGGCACGAAAGTACCGCGCCGCGCGCCGCGCGCGCCCGCATCCGAATACCGGATCTCCGAACAGCCTGCCTTCGTTCTGCATAGCTATCCGTACCGCGAGACGAGCCTGATTATCGACGTGCTGTCGCGCGATCACGGCCGCCTCGCACTGGTCGCAAAAGGCGCGAAGCGCCCGCATTCCGCGTTGCGCGGTGTGCTGCAAACCTTCCAGCCGCTGTCGCTCGCATGGTCCGGCAAATCCGAAATGCGTACGTTGACGGGCTCGGAATGGGTCGGCGGCATGTTGCCGCTGGCGGGCGACGCGTTGCTGTGCGGCTTCTACGTCAACGAACTGCTCGTCAAGTTCTGTGCTCGCGAAGACCCGCACCCACAACTGTTCCATCACTACGTCGTCACGCTGACGCGCCTCGCGCACGACGAGCCACCCGTGCAGGTGCTGCGCTCGTTCGAGCGCGTGCTGCTGCGCGAGACTGGCTATGCGATGGCGCTCGATCGCACCACCGCCCGCAAGGCCGTGCAGTCCGACGGCCGCTACGTGTTCGATCCCGAGCGCGGCGTGCGCGAAGCGTCGGACGATCTGCCCGCGCAATGGCCGGTCGTATCCGGACAGACCTTGCTCGATATGGAGCAGGACGATTACCATCG
>DASXXR010000380.1:0-7357 GCA_036502945.1 Paraburkholderia sp.
TATTCAAAAAACAGTTCATTACGTCCAACTGGGAACGCGCCGCGCGCTGCCGCAAGCCGGTGATTGCAGCTGTGGCCGGCCTCGCGTTGGGCGGCGGCTGCGAACTGGCGATGATGTGCGACTTCATTCTCGCGGCCGACAACGCCCGCTTTGCACTGCCCGAAATCACGCTTGCGACCATTCCGGGCGCTGGCGGAACACAACGTCTTACGCGCGCGCTCGGCAAATCGAAGGCGATGGAGATGATCCTCACCGGCCGCAAGATGGATGCGATCGAAGCCGAACGTTGCGGACTAGTCAGCCGCATCGTGCCGCTCGACGAATTGCTGAACGAAGCATTGAAAACGGGGAACGTCATCGGCGGATTCTCGCAACCTGTCGTGACGATCGCGAAGGAATGTGTCAATCGCGCGTACGAATCCAGCCTCGCCGAAGGCATCCTGTTCGAACGACGGATGGCCTACGCGACCTTCACAACCGAAGACCGCAAGGAAGGCATGGCCGCGTTCGCGCAAAAGCGCCCGCCCGTGTTTCGCAACTGCTGAGCGC
This sequence comes from Paraburkholderia sp., assembly GCA_036502945.1. Taxonomy (GTDB): domain Bacteria; phylum Pseudomonadota; class Gammaproteobacteria; order Burkholderiales; family Burkholderiaceae; genus Paraburkholderia. The sequence goes on from DASXXR010000380.1 coordinate 550, forward strand.
CATGCGCACGCGTGAATCCGCATTCGATTGATTCCCTTTCAACCTGTCATTCGCTCCGACTGCTCCACGACCTGCCATGAACCCTCACAAGAATCGCATCACAGCCTTGCTCGGCATCGACTACCCGATCATCCAGGGCGGCATGCGCTGGGTAGCTCGCGCGGAACTCGCGGCCGCGGTCGGCAATGCCGGCGGACTCGGATTCATTTCCGCGCACACGCATGCGAGCGCCGATGCGCTCGCGCGAGAGATCGACCAGGTGCGGGCACTCAGCGACAAACCGTTCGGCGTGAATCTGACGCTACTCGGCAGCAATGCCGGGCTCGATTACGATGGCTACGTGCGCACTATCATCGAGCGGGGCGTGCCGGTCGTCGAAACCGCCGGAAGCAATCCCGCGAAGTACATCGCAACGTTCAAGGCAAGCGGTGTCAAGGTCATCCACAAATGCGTCGCGGTGCGCCACGCGCTGAAAGCCGAAGCGCTTGGCGCGGATGCAGTGAGTATCGACGGCTTCGAATGCGCCGGGCATCCAGGCGAAGACGACATTCCCGGACTGATTCTGATCCCCGCCGCCGCTGACCGGCTGAAGGTTCCGCTGCTCGCGTCGGGCGGGTTCGCCGACGGACGGGGTCTGATGGCCGCGCTGGCGCTCGGCGCCGACGGCATCAACATGGGCACGCGATTCATGCTCACGCAGGAATCGCGTGTTCATCCCGCTATCAAACAACGCCTGCTGGAAGCCACCGAACGCGATACGTTGCTGGTCGGACGCACGCTTGGCGATTCGAGCCGAGTGATCAAAAACAGCGTCAGTCTCGCGGCAGTCGAACTGGAACGCGCAGGGGGCGCCACCTCGGCGGATCTGTATGCGCTGACCGGTGCGAGCCGCTGGATGGACGCATTTGCAAGTGGCGATGTCGAAGGCGGCGCCTTTCCGGCCGGCATGGTGACGGGCCTGATTCACGATCTGCCGACCTGTGCCGATCTCATCGCGAGAATCATGCAGCAGGCAGCGGAGATTGCGCAACGCGCCTTTCCGTTCAAGGTGCCGGCCGCATGAAGCTTTCGGGCGTTCGCGTCGTCGATCTCTCGCAGTTCATGCCGGGGCCGATGCTCGCGTCGAATCTTGCCGATCATGGCGCCGACGTCATCAAGATAGAACCGCTGACGGGCGATGCGGCACGCGGCTCGCTGGAGTCGGACAGCGAGTTTTTCATGGCGCTCAATCGCGGCAAGCGCAGTATCGCGCTGGACCTGAAGCGTCCCGAGGGCCTGGCCATCGCGTTGAGACTGATCGGCGCGGCCGATGTCGTGATCGAGTCGTCGCGGCCGGGTGTCGCCGCGCGTCTGGGCATCGACTACGACACGGTGAGCCGTGCCCATCCCCGCCTCGTCTATTGCTCCTTGACGGCCTTCGGCCAGACCGGCCCGCTTTCGCAAGTGCCAGCGCATGACCCCGTGATCCAGTCGATGGCGGGAACCTTGCCGCGCGACGAGCGCGGCGTACCTGTGACCACGGGCGCCTCGCTCGCTGCTCTCGCGGGCTCATTGACCGCGTTGTCCGCGGTGTTGATGGCCTTGTTGCACGCGCGCGAAACGGGTCACGGCGACTTCGTCGACATTTCGCTTCACGACGCGGCGCTGAGCGCGCAACCGCATCTGACCAGCCGCGCGCTCAACCCTTTAGAACGGGACACTGTCGAAACCGCGCACGGCGGCAACGCGATTGCGCTGCTCGCTGCGTATCGGACAGCCGATTCGCAATGGCTTTGCCTCGGCGGCCGCGAACTCGACTTCGCAACCCATCTGCTGACGCCGCTCGGCCGACCGGATCTGATTGCCGTCGCAGTCGGGCCGGGCGGCGAAGCACAGGCTGAGCTGCGCGCGTTCCTCTCTGAGGTTTTCCTGACACGCACGCTGAGCGATTGGCTCGCCTGGTTCGAAGGCCGCCGAATCAGTGTCGCGCCGGTTTTATCGCTCAGTGAGGCGCTCGCGCATCCGCAGACTCACGCTCGTCAGATGGTCAGCGTCGACGCGGCCGGCCGCCGGCACGTCGGAAACGCGATCCGGTTCCGGCGGGATCCGGCGAAACCGGTACTGTCGATCCCGGCAATCGGCGAGCACACGGTGGAGATTCTCGAGACGCTCGGTTATGCCGCTGAACACGTCGCCGCGTTCGATTCTGCCGGCGTCATCCGCACCCAGAACACCACCGCGAAGGCGTAACGTCATGCCCTCGACCGTGTGCTGATCAGCGCCAACCCGCGCAACGCCCTTCGCGACCTGTCAGCCTCATGTCCACGCTCCTGCAATCCGGCTCCATCGACTTCGCGTCCATCGTTCGTCCCGGCGACCATGTCATGTGGGGCCAGGCAAACGCGGAGCCACTGCCGTTGACCCAGCAGTTGATCGCGCAACGGCACAGTATCGGCCGGTTCCGCGTGTTTCTCGGCGCAAGCGCCACCGACACCTGCCGGCCCGAGCACGCGGACTGCATCGACTTCGCGGCCTACTGCGGCACCGGCGCGAATCGCGCACTGGCGCGCGCCGGCGTACTCGATGTGCTGCCGTGCCACTACTCGCAGTTTCCGCAAATGATCCGCTCCGGCGCGCTCAAGGTGGATGTGCTGCTGCTGCAACTCGCGCCGCCGGATGCCGAGGGCCGCTACAGTCTGTCGATCGCGCACGAGTATCTGATTGCGGCACTCGACACGGCCCGCGTGATCGTCGCCGAGATCAACGAAGAAGCGCCATGGACCTATGGCGAGCGCTACTTGCGCGACGACGACCTCGACTTCATCCTGCCGACGTCGCGCGCGCCGCTCGAAAATGCACCAGGCAAAGCGGGCGACATCGAACTGGCGATAGCCGGTCACGTCGCCGGTTGGATAGAAGACGGTTCGACGCTCCAGTTCGGTCTCGGTGCGATTCCCGAAGCCGTGCTCGCCCGACTGTCGGACCGGCGGGACCTGGGCATTCACTCGGGCACGATTGGCGACAAGGTCGCCGACCTGATGGACGCCGGCGTGATCAACAATGCGCGAAAAAGCGTCGACCGGGGGCTGACGGTTGCAGGCGTCATGATGGGCAGCCGCCGTATTCACGACTTCGCGCATCGCAACCGCGCCGTGCAGTTTCGCTCGACGAGCTACACGCACGATCCGGACGTGCTGGCGCGCATCGACCGTTTTGTCGCGCTCAATTCGGCGCTCGAGGTCGATCTCAGCGGTCAGATCAACGCAGAAGTGGCCGGCGGCGGCTATGTCGGCGCGGTCGGCGGCGCACCCGACTTCCTGCGCGGCGCACGGCGCGCCAAGGGCGGTTTGCCGGTGGTTGCCCTGCCCTCGACCGCGGGCAAGGGTGCGAGCCGCATCGTGTCGACGCTCAGCGGCCCAGTCAGCACGCCGCGCAGCGACGCGGGCATCATCGTGACCGAATACGGCGTCGCGGATCTGCGTGGACTCACGCTCAAACAGCGACGCGAGCGTCTTCTAGCGATCGCTCACCCCGACCACCGCGCCCTACTCGAACACTCCACCTGCGGAGCCGGCTGACGCAAGCTGTTCAGCACGTTGCCGCCGGCAAGACACGCTATGGCGGCCGGCGCTTTCCGCGTTACCTGAAGGAACTCCTATGAAACGAGCCGCGATCGTCTCACCAGTCCGCACGCCGGTAGGCGTTTTTGGCGGCAGTCTGCGCAACCTGCCGGTCGAAGAACTCGGCGCGGTGGTCACCAGAGAGGTCTTGAAGCGCACCGGGCTCGATCCCGCCCGCATCGACGACGTGGTTTTCGCGCAGTCGTACGCGAATAGCGAAACGCCGTGCGTCGGGCGCTGGATCGCGTTGCAGGCGGGACTCCCGGTCGAGGTGCCAGGCATGCAGCTCGACCGGCGCTGCGGTGGCGGACTCCAGGCGCTCGCGACCGCGGCGATGATGGTCCAGACCGGCGCCGCCGATGTCGTGCTGGCGGGCGGTGTCGAGAGCATGAGCAACATCGAGTACTACAGCACGGACATGCGTTGGGGTGCCCGCTCGGGTTCCGTGCAGTTTCATGACCGGCTCGCGCGCGGCCGTGAGCGCTCGCAGCCCGAGGAACGCTTCGGCCACATCTCCGGCATGATCGAAACGGCCGAAAATCTCGCGAATGACTATCACATCAGCCGGGAAGAGGCGGATGAATACGCGGTGCGCAGCCATCACCGCGCGGCCGAGGCCTGGGCATCGGGCCGCATGGCCGATGAAATCGTGGCGGTTGCCGTGCCGCAGAAAAAAGGCCCGCCCGTGCTCTTCGCCAGAGACGAAGGCTTTCGCGAGGACGCCAGCATGGAGAGCCTCGGCAAGCTGCGTGCGTTGATCCCCGGTGGCACCGTCACGGCAGGCAATTCCAGCCAGCAAAACGATGCGGCAGCCGCCTGCCTCGTAGTCGCGGAGGACAAGCTGGAGGCACTTGGTCTCGCGCCGATGGCCTATTTCAACGGCTGGGCGGCAACGGGCTGCGAGCCCTCACGCATGGGCATCGGCCCCGTGTCCGCGGTGCAGAAACTGATGGCGCGCACCGGGCTGTCAATCGATCAGATCGATCTCGTCGAGCTGAACGAAGCATTCGCGTGTCAGGTGCTCGCCGTGCTCAAGGGATGGGGATGGAACGATCCGGACCGGTTGAACGTCAATGGCTCCGGCATCTCGCTGGGCCATCCGATCGGCGCTACGGGTGTACGAATGATGACCACCCTGCTCTTCGAACTGCAGCGCCGCAAGGGCCGCTATGGTCTCGAGGCGATGTGCATCGGTGGCGGCCAGGGTCTGGCCGCGTTATTCGAGCGGGCTTGAGCGGCGCTGCGGCAGGGGACATGCCATACAGATTGCCCGCACCGTGCCCGGTGCCGCATCAAACTTCGATCATCACGAAGTCCGCCTTCGCTGCGCCGCATTCCGGGCAAGCCCAGTCGTCAGGGATGTCTGCCCAACGCGTGCCAGGCGGAAAACCTTCGGCCGGAAGTCCGGCCGCTTCGTCGTAGAAAAAGCCACAGAAGATACATTGCCACTGTTTCATCGCTGTCGTTCTGTCATGTATTAAGAGAAGAGAGTCAGGACGTGACGTTCCAGGTCAGCGGCAAATACAGCATGCCGTTTACAGCGCCGGAGCTGCAGCGCGGCCTGTCACCTTCGCGAATGCCGAAATCGGGGATGCGCTTTAGCCATTCCTGCAAAAACACCTTGATTTCAGTGCGCGCGAGGAACGATCCGGGGCAGCGATGCGGCCCGTTCCCGAACGCCGCGTGCAGCACCGGCTTGCGGGTCAGGTCGACATCGAGCGGATTGGCAAACTTGCGCTCATCCAAACCGAACAACGCGTTGGGCAACTGGATCTGATCGCCCTTCTTCAGCGTGACACCCTTATAGTCCATGTCTTCGGTGACAAGCCGCGCCGTGTTCGCAACGCCGAACCGGCGAATCAGTTCGTCGACGGACGAAACCATCAGTTCAGGATGCTCGATCAGTTGACGCCGGTGGTCCGGATTTTCGGCCAGAAAGCGGGCGATAAAACCCATCAGCGATGCGACCGTGTCGAGCCCGCCGAACAGCACGACGATGAACATGCCGAACATGCGGTCGGCTCGCATCGGCTTGCCGTCGATCCGTGCATTCGCGATCAGGCTGACCAGGTCGCCGCCCGCATTGGCCTGGCGTTCAGCCACCCAGGTGGAAATATAAGCGCCCAGCAGATTCTGCGATTCGATACGCTCCTCGATCTTGCCGCGCACCGCCATCTCGGCCCATTCGAGCAGCCGTTCACGGTCACTCAACGGGAGATCGGCGAGGCGCAGAAAGATCACGATCGGCAGAATCTTGGCGAATTCGGAAACGAACTCACATTCGCCGCGCGGCGCCAGTTTTTCGATTAACTCTATCGCGAGGGCACGAGCATCCTCTTCGAGCGAAGCGATCGCCTTCGGCAGAAAAGACGGCGTGATCAGATTCCGGTAGGCGCTATGCTCGGGTGGATCTAGTTCAAGCGGCACAAGCTGCACCTGGCTCAGAGACGGAATATTGACGCTGTGATGCGAGAAATGCGTATGATCTTTCTGCATCGCTTCGATGTCTTCTCCGCGCGTGGCGATCCAGTGTCCGCCATAGTAGGGAGACCAGACGATGTCAGGCCCCGTATGCAGCGCCTTCCATGCGAGGTGGACGTCCTCGGCGGCGCCGGGTGGGTTCATGTAGTCAAAATCCACCACCCGGTCATGCGATACATGGTCGGGCACGCTCCAGCTCTCTGGATACCTCATTGATTGGTCTCCGTGCAGGTTGGAACCTCGTCGCTCTTTCGTTCATAATGTGCAACGCCGTTCAGTTTTGATATTATAGGCCCACGAACTTTCTACATCAACGCCCGTAACGAATGGAGACGACAGTGAGCGATATCGTGAAAGACAAGGTTGTGGTTGTAACGGGAGCGGGGGCTGGCATCGGCCGCGATTTCGCGCTGCAGTTCGCCGCGGCCGGCGCGAAGGTGGTGGTCAACGATCTGGGACGCCATGCGGAAAGCGGCGAGTTCGCGGCGCATCGCGTCGTCGCGGAAATCAAGGAAGCAGGCGGCGAGGCGGTTGCCAGTACGGATAGCGTCGCCGAATGGGACTGTGCGCAAAAAATCGTTCAGGCTGCGCTGGATACCTTCGGGCGGATCGACTGCGTGGTCAATAACGCGGGTATCGTGCGCGACCGGATGTTCTTCAACATGAGCCCGGAAGAATGGAAGGCCGTCGTCGACGTGCATCTGAACGGTTCGTTTTTTGTGGCCCGA
>DASXXR010000381.1:0-16667 GCA_036502945.1 Paraburkholderia sp.
GCGCGAACTGTTCGACGACCTGGTGTCGGGCAAGCTGCCAAAGCGCGAGTTCTACGACTATCTGCCGCCGAGAGACGGCGCGGCTACGCGCAGCGAAGCAAAAAGCTAGCGCAGGAAAGGATGTTCGCAAAATGAAGGCAGTGTGTGTGTATTGCGGTTCCTCCGACGGAGCCAAACCCGTCTATGCGCAAGCTGCGCAGTCGTTCGGCCGCGCGCTGGTCGACGCCGGTCTCGCGCTCGTCTACGGCGGCGGCAAGGTGGGGCTGATGGGCGTGATCGCCGATGCCGTGATGGCCGCGGGCGGCCGCGCAATCGGCGTGATTCCGGCGCTGCTCGTCGACAAGGAAGTCGGCCACGGCGGGCTGACCGAACTGCATGTCGTCCCCGACATGCATCAGCGCAAGAAGATGATGGCGGACTTCGCCGATGCCTTCGTCGCGCTGCCGGGCGGCGCGGGCACGCTCGAAGAGCTGTTCGAGGCCTATACGTGGGCGCAGCTCGGCTATCACCAGAAGCCGGTTGCGCTGCTGAATATCGACGGCTACTACGATCCGCTCGTCGCGATGCTCGCGCATACGGTGCACGAAGGCTTCATGCGGCAGACCTACTTCGACATCCTGCAGATCGACAGCGATCCGGCCGCGCTGATCGGCCGGCTGCACCGCTATCAGCCGCCCGCGCGCGACAAATGGGCGGACCTACGCGACGCGGTGTAGCACGCGCGCCGCTTGCCGCATGCAGCAAAGGCCGCAAGCAGCGCGCTGTTCCGTGTCAGTCTTTCTGACGAGGTCGCCATGACGAAAGTGGTTCTGATCACCGGTGCAAGCCGCGGCATCGGCCGCGCAACCGCGCGCCTGCTCGGTGCGCGCGGCTGGTCTGTCGGCGTCAACTACGCCACCAACGAAGCCGCCGCGCGGCAAACCGCCGCCGAAGTCGGGCGGGCTGGCGGCCACGCGCGCGTGATCCACGGCGACGTCGCCGATGAAGCCGCGGTGATCGCGATGTTCGACGCCGTGGTCCACGCATTCGGCCGCATCGACGCGCTTGTCAACAACGCCGGTGTCGTAGCGCCTTCGATGCAGCTTGCCGACATGGACGCCGCGCGCCTGAAGCGCATGTTCGACGTCAACGTATTCGGCGCGTACCTGTGTGCTCGCGAGGCAGCGCGGCGAATGGCAAAAGACCGCGGCGGGCTGGGCGGCGCAATCGTCAATGTATCGTCGGCGGCAGCGCGGCTCGGCTCGCCGAACGAATACGTCGACTACGCCGGCTCGAAGGGTGCCATCGATACGCTGACGCTCGGTCTTGCGAAGGAACTCGGCCCGCAAGGCGTGCGCGTGAACGCGGTGCGCCCGGGCCTCATCGATACCGAGATTCACGCGAGCACCGGGCACCCCGATCGCGCCGCAGTGCTCGGCGCACAAACGCCGCTCGGTCGCGCGGGCAGCGCCGACGAAGTGGCGCAAGCGATCGTGTGGTTGTTGAGCGATGCGGCGTCGTACGTGAACGGCGCGATCGTCGACGTAGCGGGCGGACGCTGATCCCGCGATCCGCCGCGCGCCTCGATACATTCAGAACGACGAGCCCGGCTCGCGCAGGAACGCGATTTCCTCGTCGGTGGACGGGCGGCCCAAGAGCGCATTGCGATGCGGATAGCGCCCGAATCGTTCGATCACCCGTGCGTGCCTGACCGCGGAACGGTAGTACGACGGGTCGATCTGCTCTGCGTCCAGCAACTGGTATAAACGCAGCGATTCGTGCTGGCTCGCGAGCGATTCGTCGTGCGTGAACGGGATATACGCGAAACCACGGTGATAAGCCGTCGGCAGTTGCCGGTCCGCTGCGCGCTCGACCATCCGCTGCGCAGCGCGCAACGCGGCCGCATCGCCGGCAAACGCGGCGGGCGTATTGCGATGGCAATTGCGCGAAAACTGATCGAGCACGATGATCAGGGCCAGCGCGCCAAGCGGCGTCGCCTCCCACGCGGCGAGCCGGCCTGCGATGCCTGCGTCGATCAAGGTGCCGAAGCGCTCCCGCAACATCGCGTCGAACGCATGGTCGCGCGCGAACCATTGCTTGCGATCGGTGCCGAATACCGCCGCATCGGGCGCACCGAACCAGCAGTCGAGCACTTCGCGAGCACACGGATCGAGCACCGCGTAAGCCGTGCTTCCCGCATCTGCCGCGTCCGCCGGCTCGGGCATGTTCACACCAGTTCCAGCACGAGCCGGCGCGTGCGGGCGCTCTTTTTTTCCAGCTTCGCGATGCGCAGCGCGCCGATCTCCTGCGTGTTGCGTACATGCGTGCCGCCGCACGGCTGCAGGTCGACGCCTTCAATGCGCAGCAGACGCACGCGGCCCAATCCCATCGGCGGCTTCACGCTCATCGTGCGGACCAGTTCCGGGCGCGCGGCCATTTCGTCGTCGGTGATCCATTCGGTTGCGACACCGTGTGCAGCGCCGACCAGCTCCGCGAGGCGCGCTTCGACGTGCTCCCGTTCGATCGGCTCGACCGTCGCGAAGTCGAGTCTCGCGTAGTCGATCGTGATGCTGCAGCCGTCGACCGGATACGGCAGCACCGCGCACATCAAGTGGCTCGCCGTGTGCAGCCGCATGTGACGGTAACGGCGCGCCCAGTCGATTTCGGCCTGCACACGCTCGCCCGCGGTGAGACGCGCGAGCAGCGCGTCCTGTCCCGGCGCCGGGACATGAATCGCGTCATCGGGCGTCGCGCCTTCGAACTTCGCCTTGCGCGTATCGGCGATGGCGATACGCGTGCCGTCGGCGAGAAGCAGCACGCCGGCGTCGCCCGCCTGGCCGCCGCCGAGCGGATAGAACACGGTCTGGTCGAGATGGATGCCTTGCTCGTCCACCGCGGTAATCGTCGCGTCGCATTGCGTGAGGTACGCGTCGTCGCGAAAGAGTGCGCGCGTTGTCATCGGGGATCTCCTTGTAGCGGGTCTCGAATAATCTGGTCTGGACAAATTGGGGTCTGCGCCCTCGGCGTGCCGGTTAGCCCGGCCGGTTGCGCATCCAGTCCGCGGTATCGAAGAACGAATGCAGCAGCCGTTCGCGCAGCGGCTCCGACAGCCCGACATCTTCCATCGCCCACGCCATGCAGCGCAGCCACTGGTCGCGCTCGCCCGACGCGATCGCGAACGGCAGATGCCGCGCCCGCAGCCGCGGATGGCCGAAGCGGCTCTGGTAATGGTCCGGGCCGCCGAGCCAACCGCACAGGAACCAGAAGAACTTGTCGCGCGAACCCTCGAGCGTCGGCGGATGCAGCGCGCGAATGCCCGCGAAATCGGGCTCAAGGTCCATCAAATCGTAGAAGCGGTCGATCAGCTCGCGCACCCGCGCTTCGCCACCCACCAGCTCGAACGCGCTCGGCTGCGCCGGCGCGTCGTCATTCGAATCGGTCATACAGGCAACTGCAATCCAGTAGAAAGAGGAAGTGTTAAGCGCCGCGGCACGCGAAGCGTGTCACGCGTCGCGCAGCGACTGCAACGCGGGCCGCATCAGCACCCGCCGCAGGCTCAGCCAGCCGCCCAGCCCCGCGCACGCGATGCCCGCCGCAATCCCGGCGGGCAGCAGCCACGGGTTGAACGCGAGATGGAAGTCGAAGACGCGCGTCGCGAGCACCCAGCCGATCACCTGCGCGCCGACCGCGGCCATCAAGCCGGACAGCGCGCCGACCGCGACGAATTCCGCGATCTGCACCGCCCGCACCTGCTGGTGCGACGCGCCCAGCGCGCGCAGCAGCGCGGATTCTCGCATACGCTCGTCGCGCGTCCCGGCCAGTGCCGCGTACAGCACGAGCACGCCCGCGACGAGCGTGAACAGAAACAGGAACTGCACGGCGCCGATCACCTGCTCCATCACCTGCTGCACCTGCGCGAGAATCGGAGCGGTATCGATCGCGGTCAGGTTCGGATAAACGGCGATCAGGCCGTCGATCGCGGGGCGCTGCTCGGGCGGCACGTGAAAGCTCGTGATGAACGTCGCCGGGAAATCCTTCAACGCGGCGGGCGGCATCAGCACGAAGAAGTTCACCTTGAACGAACCCCAGTCGAGCTTGCGCACGCTCGTGACCGGCGCGTCGACCTGCAGGCCGGTGACGTCGAAACGCAGCATGTCACCCGGTTTTACGTCGATGATCTTCGCGAGGCCCTGCTCGATCGAGATCTGCGGCTTGTCCGAGGTCCCGTACCAGTCGCCCGCGACCACCCGGTTGTCCCCAGGCAATTGCGTCGTATAGGACAGGTTGAATTCGCGGTCGACGAGCCGCCGCGCATCCTCGCTCTTGTACGAATCGGGATTGACCGGCTTGCCGTTGATCGCGATCAGCCGGCCGCGCACCATCGGCGACAACTCGGTGTCGGGAAAACCGTGCGTCGTCAGATAGTGCATCACCGCGTCGCGCTGGTCAGGCTGGATGTCGATGATGAATTCGTTCGGCGCGTCGGGCGGCGTCGATTGGCGCCAGCCTTCGATCAGATCGTTGCGTGTCATCGCGATCAGCAGCAGGCACATCAGGCCGATGCCGAGCGCGGTGATCTGCAGCGCGCTCGCGTTGCTGCGCCGCTCGAGCGACGCCAGCGCGTAGCGCCAGCCGACGCCCGCATTGACCCGCTCGCTGCGCACGATCCGTGCGGCGCCCCACAACGCGGCACGCGCGAGGCACGCAAACACCAGCAGCCCGCCCGCAAAACCGCCCGCCACGATGCCGCCCAGCTTCAGTTCGCCCGCCGCGAGCACCAGCAAGCCCGCAAACAGCACGATGCCGAGCGCGTATCCCGCCCACGCGGTGCGGCCCGCTTCGCCCCATTCGCGGCGCAGCACGCGCACTGGCGGCACGCGCGTCAACGGCAGCAGCGGCGGCAGCGCAAAACCGAGCAGCAGCACGAGACCGGCCGCGATGCCTTCGAGCGCGGGCCACGCGGTCGGATACGGCAGCACGACGTCGATCAGGCTGCCGAGCCACACGAGCAGCGCCAGATGGCCGGCGAAGCCGAGCATCACCCCGAGCGCGCCGCCCGCCAGCCCTAGCCCGACGAATTCGAGCGTGAAGAGCGCGCGCAGCGTGCGCTGGCTGACGCCGAGACAGCGCATCGCGGCGCAGCTATCGAGATGCCGGCGCATATAGCGGTGCGCGGCCATGGCGATCGCGACCGCCGCGAGCAGCGCGGTCAGCAGCGACACGAGCGTGAGGAAATGGCTCGCGCGATCGAGCGTCTGGCGGACTTGCGGCTGACCGTCCTGCAGCGATTCGAGCGCGACGCCGCGCATCTTGCCGCCGTCGACGCGCTCATGCGCCCATTTCGCGTAGTTTTCGACGGCGGAATCGGGGCCCGCGACCAGCAGCCGGTAGGTGACGCGGCTACCGTAGGCGATCAGGCCGGTCGAAGCGAGATCGACCGCATTGAGCATCAGCCGCGGCGAGAAATTGACGAATGCGAAGCCGCGATCGAGCTCTTTCGTAATGACCGCGCCGATCGTGAAATCGCGGCCGCCCACTTTCACCTTGTCGCCGACGTGCACTTTCAGCGTATCGAGTAGTTGCTGATCGACCCACACGGTGCCGGGCGGCGGGATCTCGCGCGCGGCGTAGTCGGGCGCGCCCGGCGCCGGCGCGAGGCGCAGCGCGCCACGCAACGGATAGCCGGGCGACACGGCCTTCACCGCCGCGAGCCGCGACATCGGCTGCGCGGCCGTCGAGTTGATCATGCTGGGGAAAATCGCGGTCGTCGCGGTCTCGAGACCGAGCGACTTCGCCTGCTGCGCGAATTGCGGATCGATGGGGTGATCGCCGCGCACGATGAAATCGGCGGCGATCATCCGGCGCGCGTCGCGCTCAAGGCCTTGATGCAGCCGGTCAGCGAGAAAACCCACGCTGGCAAGCGCCGCGACCGCCAGCACCAGCGCGAGCAGCAGCATGGTCAGCTCGCCTGCGCGCCAGTCGCGCGCGGTCATCAGCGCCGCCTGGCGCAGCAGATCGCCGCCTTGAAGACGCCGACCCGGACGCCGCCCCGGGTTTTGATCCGGGTTTCGCCCCGGACGCCCCGCCACTCCGCTCGCCGGTCCGCTCAATCGTGTCTGCTCCGCGCAAGACGCGTCACCATATGCGTCGCCATGCCGCGAAAGCCGCCCTGCACGCCGCGCCACAGACGCGGCAGCAACCAGCCCGCAATCATCAGGAAACCGACCAGCAGCACGAGGAACAGCACCGGCACGAACAGCGCGAGCAGGAGTCCGCCGAACACGAGCCCGTCTTCGGCAGTCGACGTAACGACGTTCGATACCGGCTCCGGCGACAGATTGATCAGCGCGCGGGTGCCCGCCTTGGTCAGGTGGGCGGCACCCGCGAGCGTGCCGCCTGCGAGCGCGGCGACCGTCAGCATCGCCGGATCGGCATGACCGAGCGCGCCGGCAGCCAGCACGGCGCCGGCCGGAATGCGGATGAACGTGTGAACGGCGTCCCACAGCGAATCGAACGCGGGGACTTTATCGGCGAGGAATTCGGCAACCGTCAGGAACGCCGCGGCGCCGATCACCCAGGGCGAGCTGAGCGCGGACAGCGTGTCGGGCAGATGAATGATGCCAAGGCGCGCAAACAGGCCGGCGATCAGAACGGTCAGATAGAGGCGCAGACCGCTGCCCCAGGACAGGCCCGCTGCAAGCGAAAGGGGTTCAAGCATGGCCGCCTCCGAAGGCGCGCCGCGCACGCCTCATGCTCCACGCGGCCTGTCCGGCGAAGCACGCTTGCGCGCCCCACCGCGCCGAAGCCGCCGGGTCCGCGCGACAATGCTCGCGCGGAACGAATTCAGGTTGGAATTGGGTTCATTATAGCCACGTCAATTCGGAATCCGCCGATTGAGTTCGTGGCGGCCTTGGCGGAAGGGCCAAACCGATGCGCGGCCCGGCCATTTTTAGCGTGCTGGAGAGTGCGTTGCGAAGGGCGCGGCGGGCTTGAACCGGCCTTGAACACCCCGCGCTTCAATGACCGGACGACAGCTTGAGCCCGATCAGCCCGACGACGATCAATGCCGCGCTCGCCACGCGCGCCGGCGTCACCGCTTCGCCCATCATCACGATGCCGAACACGAACGCGCCAACCGCCCCGATCCCTGTCCATACCGCGTAGGCGGTGCCGAGCGGCAACTGGCGCATCGCCATGGCCAGCAGCACGAAGCTGCCGAGCGCCGTCACCACGGTGAACGCCGACGGCCAGAGCCGCGTGAAGCCTTCCGATGATTTGAGACCCGCGGCCCACGCCACTTCGAGCAGGCCGGCAATGAAAAGAAGAATCCACGACATGAGAACACTCCCATTTGTCAGATGGGGTCGTCCCCGTTGAACCGAATTCGCAAGGCCGTCCTTACGAAAACGTAATCATATCAAACCAGAACTGACGAAATGGGCCGCCCTGCGTCAATGCATAGGCTGCGTCGATATGCCGTGGCGCGACGCACACTACACACACGACGCACGCCGTCAGGCAACGCCCACCAGCCGGTACCCGACGCCCGTTTCCGTGACGATATGCTCCGGCTGCGCCGGATCGCGCTCCAGCTTCTGGCGCAGATGCGCCATGTAGATACGCAGATAGTGGTGGCTCTCGACGTGCGACGGCCCCCACACGTCGCGCAGCAACTGGCGGTGCGTGAGCACGCGGCCGGCATGCCGCACGAGCGTGGCGAGCAGCCGGTATTCGATCGGCGTGAGGTGCACGAGCTCGCCGCTGCGCCACACCTGGCGCAACGCGAGGTCCACCGTCACCGCGCCGAAATGCGCCTGCGGCGAATCGCTCGCCGCCGCCTGGTTGCGGCGGCGCAAGTGCGCGCGAATCCGCGCGAGCAGTTCCGACACGCCGAACGGCTTCGTCAGGTAGTCGTCGGCGCCCGCATCGAGTGCGGCCACTTTCTCGCTTTCCTGGGTGCGCGCCGACAGCACGATGACCGGCAGATCGCTCCAGCCGCGCAACTCGCGGATCACGTCGAGCCCGTCGGTGTCCGGCAGGCCGAGGTCGACGATCACGAGGTCGGGCTTGCGGGTCGCGGCTTCGACGAGCCCCTGCTTGCCGGTCTGCGCATCGTGCACGACGATGCCCTCGCCTTCCAGCGAAGCCCGGACGAAGCGGCGAATCTGTTTTTCGTCTTCGATCAGTACGACCGTGATGCTGGGATCACTCATGAGAGGGTTTCGAAATCGTTGTCGGGTCGAGCGGCCGGTCGACGCGTGGTGATGACTCGGACGGCGCCGAGGCTGCGGACGGCTGTGCAACGGTATCCCGATCGCCATCCTGCCAGGCGCCGGCGGACGGCACATCGTGTTCCAGCAGCGCCGCTTCGTCTGCTTCGAGCCCTTCGTGCGACTCGTCTTCAAGTGTTTCGGGCACGGCAGGCGGCGTTTCGACCGGCAAGGTGAACCAGAAGCGCGCGCCTTCAACGCCGCCGTCGGCAGCGAGCCGGTTGGCCGCGCCGATTGTACCGCCGTGCGCGTCGACGATCGCGCGGCAGATCGCAAGCCCCAGGCCGATGCCGGGCTTCGCCGACTCCTTTTCGCCGCGCGTGAATTTTTCGAAAATGCGCGACTCCATGTTGACCGGCAGCCCCGGCCCGGTGTCGTCGACGCTCACGCGCACGAACGGCCTGCCGTCGACGTCGATGCGCTGCGCACCGATCACGAGCGGCGTGTCGGGCGCCGTGTATTTCGCGGCGTTTTCAAACAGGTTCGAGAAGAGCCGCTCCATCAGCACCGCGTCGAGTTGCAGGAGCGGCAGATCCGGCGGCAATTGCACCTGCACCGGATGCCGTTCGAGCACACGACGGCACGCGCGCAGCGCTGCGCCGACCGTCTCCTCGAGCAGCGACCACTGGCGGTTCAGCTGCAGGCCGCCCGCCTGCAGCCGCGCCATGTCGAGCAGGTTCGTGACGATGCCGGCCATGCGCATCGATTCTTCGTGGATCGCTTCGACGAGGTCGTCGATCGCTTGCGCCTGCGGCTGCGCGATGTCATGCGAAGCCTCTTCGGAAGGCGCGTCGGCCGCGGACCCGGAAGCAGCCTCATCGGCCATCTTCTGCGCAGCGCGCGCCTGCGCGAGCATCGACGAAAAGCCGACGATCGTCGTGAGCGGCGTGCGCAGATCGTGCGAGATCGCCGACAGCAGCGAGTTGCGCAGCCGCTCCGATTCCATGTTGACGAGCGCATCGCGCGCGATCTCGACGTAGTGGACCCGCTCCAGCGCGAGCGCAATCTGCGCGGCGAACGCTTCGAGCATGCGCTGCTGTTCCGGCACGTCGAGCTCGCGCTCGTCCTGCGTCACGACGGCGAGCACGCCGCGGGTGCGCATCGGCGCTTTCAGCGGCAGATACAGCGCGGCCGCGGCCGGCAGCGTGTCGGTGCCGTGGCCCGCGGGCTTTTGCTGGTCGTACACCCACTGGCCGACGTCGCTATCGAGCTTGGCGGGTTCGAGCATGAACGGCGACACTTCGGGATCGTCGACCTTCTGCTTCACCTGGTCGGCGCTGTCGGGCAGCAGGATCGCGACGCGCGCGCGGAACACTTCGCTCACGTGGCGGCTGCCGGTGCCGATGATCTGCTCGGTGGTCAGCGCGGCGGCCAGCTCGCGCGCCATCGCGTACATCGCGCCGGTGCGCTGCTCGCGGCGCTGCGCGACACTCGCTTCGCGGCGCAGGCTCGAGGTCAGATGGCTGATCACGAGCGAAGTCAGCAGCATGCCGAGGAACGTCAGCAGATACTGCGTATCCGTCACCGAGAACGACATGCGCGGCGGCACGAAGAAAAAGTCGAACGCGGCGACGCTCAGGAACGACAGCACGACGCCCGGCCCGCGCCCGAGGCGCACGGCCGCGAAAATCACGCCGAGCAGGTACAGCATCACGAGATTGGCGAGATCGATGCGGCCGATCAGGAAACTCGCGATCAGCGTCACACCCGCGCAGATCGCCACCGCCCAGCCGTAAGCGCTCGCCGGCGAGCGCCGCGCGCTCGCGCTGCGCAACGCTTCACGCCACGCACTCGCATCCGGATCCTGCAGCATCTCGCGCGCGCCGCCGTGCTCGCCCGCGCGGATCAAGGTCAGATCGAGATCGCCCGCACGTTCGGCAAGGCGCTCGCCGAGCGGCCGGCGCAGCCAGCGCGTGACGCCGGTGCGCGACGACCCGCCCGCCACCAGCTTCGATACGTTGCGCACCCGCGCATAGCCGACCAGCGTCGACACCGCATCGGCGCCCGCGAGCGTCGCCGTCTCCGCGCCGAGTTCGGCCGCGAGCCGCAGCGCATTCAGCGGGCGTTCGCGGCCCGCGTCGGAGAGCCGCTGCAGCTTCGGCGTTTCGACATAGACAGCGATCCAGTCGGCTTTCAGCGCGGCGGCGAGGCGCGCGCCCGCGCGCACCAGCGCCGGCGCTTCCGGCCCCGGCCCGATGCACACCAGCAAGCGCTCGCGCGCCTGCCAGATGTGCTGGATCGAGCGGTCGGCGCGGTACTCGCGCATCTGCGCATCGACGCGGTCCGCCGTGCGCCGCAGCGCCAGTTCGCGCAGCGCGATCAGATTGCCCTTGCGAAAGAAGTTGCGCACCGCGCGTTCGGCCTGCTGCGGCAAATACACCTTGCCGTCGCGCATCCGGTCGAGCAGTTCTTCGGCCGGCAGATCGACGAGCGTCACTTCGTCCGCGCGATCGAACACGCGGTCGGGCACCGTCTCCCATACGCGGATGCCGGTGATCTGGCCGATCACGTCGTTGAGGCTTTCAAGGTGCTGGACATTGACCGTCGTATAGACGTCGATGCCCGCGTCGAGCAGTTCATAAACGTCCTGCCAGCGCTTCGCATGGCGTGCGCCGACCACGTTCGAATGGGCGAGTTCGTCGACGAGGACCAACTGCGGCTTGCGCGCGAGCGCCGCATCGAGATCGAACTCGCCGAGCAGGCGGCCGCGGTAGGCAATGCGTGCGAGCGGCAGCACGTCGAGACCGTCGAGCAGCGCAGCCGTTTCGCTGCGCCCGTGCGTCTCGGCAATGCCGACCAGCACGTCGACGCCTTCTTCGCTGCGCCGGCGCGCGGCCAGCAGCATTGCATAGGTCTTGCCGACGCCCGCCGACGCGCCGAAAAATACCTTCAGCTTGCCGCGCTGGCGTTTTTCTTCTTCGCGCTGCAGCTTGCCGAGTAACTCGTCGGGATCAGGTCGGTTCATACTTCGTCGCTTTGTTCTTCGCTACCATGCGAAACGTAATCCGCTCATGGTGACACGTCCGCATGGGACCGTGCAAATAAGCACCGGGGCGGCACGCAAGCGCGCCGCCCCGGCTCACAGCACCTTCGGCGTTATCAGCCGTGCTGCATCGCGTCGAGCGCGACATTCAGCTGCAGCACATTCACGCGCGCTTCGCCGATCAGGCCGAGCCAGCGGCCCGTCGTGTAGCGGTCGACGAGCGCCTGCACGTCGACCGGCTGCACGCCGCGCACCTTCGCGACGCGCTCAACCTGATAAGCCGCCGCCGCGGGGCTGATCTCGGGATCGAGACCGCTGGAGGACGACGTCACGAGGTCGACCGGAATCGGCTTCGAGACATCGGTGCCGGCGGCCTTCAGTGCATCGATACGGCCCTGCACTTCATCGTGCAGCGCCGGATTCAACGGACCGAGATTCGAGCCGCCCGAGCCTGATGCGTTGTACGGCATCGGGCTCGTGGCCGACAGACGGCCCCAGAAGTACTTCGGCGCATCGAACTGCTGGCCGAGCAGCGCCGAGCCGACCACCTTGCCGTTCTGCTCGATCAGGCTGCCGTTGGCTTCATGGTTGAACACGGCCTGAGCGAAGCCCGTCATTACGGCGGGATACGCGATACCTGTGATCACCGTCAGCACGACGAACAGCACGATCAACGGACGAAACATGGATTTCATGATTGAAGATTCCTTTTTTCAATGCGCCGGCTTCAAGCCCAGCCGAACGCAGCGAGCACCATGTCGATCAGCTTGATGCCGATGAACGGCACGATGATGCCGCCGAGCCCGTAAATCACCAGGTTGCGGCGCAACAGGATCGCCGCGCCGAGCGGCCGGTATTTGACGCCCTTCAAAGCCAGCGGAATCAGCATCACGATAATGATCGCGTTGAAAATCACCGCCGACAGGATGGCGGACGCAGGCGTCGCCAGATGCATCAGGTTCAACTCATTCAACTGCGGATACGTGCTCGCGAATGCCGCTGGGATGATCGCGAAGTACTTCGCAATGTCGTTGGCGACCGAGAACGTGGTCAGCGAACCGCGCGTCATCAGCATCTGCTTGCCGATCTCGACGATCTCGATCAGCTTCGTCGGGTTCGAGTCGAGGTCGACCATGTTGCCGGCTTCTTTCGCAGCCTGCGTGCCGGTGTTCATCGCCACCGCCACATCGGCCTGGGCAAGCGCCGGTGCATCGTTGGTGCCGTCGCCGGTCATCGCCACCAGACGGCCTTCAGCCTGGTGCGCGCGGATCGTCGCGAGCTTCGCTTCCGGCGTCGCTTCCGCGAGGAAGTCGTCGACCCCTGCTTCAGCGGCGATCGCTGCCGCGGTCAGCCGGTTGTCGCCCGTCACCATCACGGTCTTGATGCCCATCTTGCGCAGTTCGGCGAAGCGCTCCTTGATGCCGCCCTTCACGACGTCCTTCAGCTCGATCACGCCGAGCACGCGTGCAGCGCCTTCACCCTTTTCGGCGACGACGAGCGGCGTGCTGCCGCGGCGCGCAACTTCGTTCACGACGTTCTGCACTTCAGCCGGGAAACGGCCGCCGCGCCCTTCGACATAGGCTTTCACCGCGTCGGCTGCGCCCTTGCGGATCTCGCGGTCCGCGAGGTCCACACCGCTCATGCGCGTCTGTGCGCTGAACGGGATGAACGTCGGATGCAGCACCGCCATATCGCGTTGACGGATATTGAAGCGCTGCTTCGCGAGCACGACGATGCTGCGGCCTTCCGGCGTTTCGTCGGACAGCGACGACAATTGCGCGGCATCGGCCAGCCCTTCTTCGGTCACGCCCGGGGCCGGCACGAAGGCCGATGCCTGACGGTTGCCGAGCGTGATCGTGCCGGTCTTGTCGAGCAGCAGCACGTCGACGTCGCCGGCGGCTTCCACCGCGCGGCCCGACGTGGCGATCACGTTGGCCTGCATCATCCGGCTCATGCCGGCGACACCGATGGCGGAC
Organism: Paraburkholderia sp.; assembly: GCA_036502945.1. GTDB lineage: Bacteria > Pseudomonadota > Gammaproteobacteria > Burkholderiales > Burkholderiaceae > Paraburkholderia. Next base: position 13,209 of record DASXXR010000381.1, read on the forward strand.
AGCAAACCGCCGATCGTCGTCGGAATCAGGCAGACGAGCAGCGCGACAAGCGCGGTGATCGTCACAACGTGGCCTGACTTGACCGCTTCGACGGAGAAGATCGAAAACGGCAGCAGCGTCGCGGTGGCGAGCAACATCACGATGGTCAGCGCGACCAGCAGAATCGTCAGTGCGATTTCGTTCGGCGTTTTCTGACGCTTCGCGCCTTCGACCATCGCAATCATGCGGTCGAGGAACGCTTCGCCCGGGTTCACCGTGACGCGCACGACGATCCAGTCGGACAGCACACGCGTGCCGCCCGTCACCGACGAAAAGTCACCGCCCGATTCGCGGATTACCGGCGCGGATTCGCCGGTAATCGCCGATTCGTCGACCGATGCGACACCTTCGATCACTTCGCCGTCGGCCGGAATCGTGTCGCCCGTTTCGACGAGCACGACATCGCCTTTGCGCAGATCGGAAGCCGTCATGATGCGGATCGGCGACTTCGGATGCGGCTCGTTCAACTTCTTCGCCATCACGTCTTTCTTCGCACTGCGCAGCGACGCGGCCTGGGCCTTCGAACGGCCTTCGGCAATCGCCTCCGCGAAGTTCGCGAAAATCACCGTGAACCACAGCCACAGCGTGACAGCCAGGATGAAGCCGGCCGGTGCTTCGGCCTGCCCCACCAGCGCCGCCACCCAGAGGATGGTGGTCAGAATGCTGCCGACGTACACGCAGAACATCACCGGGTTGCGGAACTGCGTGCGCGGCGTCAGTTTCTTGAAGGAGTCCACGATCGCCGGGCGCAATAGCGCCGGATCGAACATGGACCGGGTTGCTGAATGTTCAGTCATTTCTTCCTCGAATATTCGGTAGTGCGGTGCCGGCGATCAATGGCCAAGGACCATCATCAACTGTTCAACGCCGGGGCCGAGCGCAAGCGCCGGCACATACGTCAGCGCACCCACCAGCAGCACGGTGCCGAGCAGCAGCACAACGAACAGCGCGCCATGCGTCGGCAGCGTGCCGCCCGTTACGCCCAGACGTTTCTTCGCGGCAAGCGACCCCGCGATTGCCAGGATCGGCACAAGCGTGCCGAAGCGGCCGAACCACATCGCGATGCCGAGCAGCACGTTGTAGAACGGCGTGCTGACCGTCAGGCCGCCGAATGCGCTGCCGTTGTTGTTACCGGCCGAGCTGAACGCGTACAGGATTTCGGAGAAGCCGTGCGGGCCCGGATTCAGGATGCCGGCCTTGCCCGCATCGGTGAGCACCCCGATCGACGCACCCAGCAGCACGAGCAGCGGCGTGAGCAGAATTACGATCGACACCATCTTCATCTCGTACGCTTCGATCTTCTTGCCGACGTATTCCGGCGTGCGGCCGATCATCAGCCCCGCGACGAACACGGCCAGCATCGCGAACGCGAGCATCCCGTACAGCCCCGAACCGACGCCACCGAAGATACATTCGCCCAGCTGGATCAACAGCATCGGAATCAGGCCACCCAACGGCGTCAACGAGTCATGCATGTTGTTGACGGCGCCGCACGAAGCCGCGGTCGTCGAAATGGTGAAGAGGCCCGACTGCACGATACCGAAGCGCGTTTCCTTGCCTTCCGTGTTGCCGCCCGACTGCAGCGACGACGCGGACTGATCGACATTCATCGTGGCGAACAGCGGGTTGCCCGCCTGCTCGGAGCTGACTTCGATCCCGACGCACACGACGAACGCAATCGTCATCGCCGCGAGCACGGCGACACCTTGCCGGCGGTCCCCCACCATCTGGCCGAACACGAGACACAGTGCCGCCGGGATCAACAGCATGGAAACGAGCTGCACGAAGTTCGCGAGCGGCGTCGGATCTTCGAACGGATGCGCGGAGTTAGCGTTGAAGAAGCCGCCACCGTTGGTGCCGAGCATCTTGATCGCTTCCTGCGACGCCACCGGGCCCATTGCGATCGTCTGCTTGGTCACAGGCGTGTCGACCATGACCGGGTTGCCCTTCGCATCCTTCACCGCGTTGCCTTGCGCATCGAGCTTCGCCGCCGAGTAGGTCGTGGTCTGCAGCGTCGACACGTCCTCATAGGCCTTGAAGTTCTGGATCACGCCCTGGCTCATGAAGATCGCAGCGATGATCACGGACAGCGGCAGCAGCACGTAAAGCGTCACGCGCGTGAGATCGACCCAGAAGTTGCCGATGGTTTGCACGGAGTGCCGCGCGAAGCCACGGATCAGCGCGAACACCACCACGATGCCGGTCGCCGCCGACAGGAAGTTCTGCACGGTGAAGCCGAGCATCTGCGTCAGATAGCTGACCGTTTGCTCACCCGAGTAGTCTTGCCAGTTGGTGTTCGTCACGAAGCTGACGGCGGTGTCGAACGCACCGTCGACCGTCATCGCGCTGAGCGCCTGCGGATTGCCGGGCAGCATGCCCTGCAGACGCAACACCGCATACAGGAAAAACATGCCGAGCACGTTGAACGCGACTGTGACGATCGCGTATTGTTTCCAACCCATTTCCGCAGACGAATCGACGCCCGCGATACGGAACAGGCACCGCTCGAGCGGCGCGAAGAGGCGCACGATGCGCGAACTGCCGTCCATTACGCGCGTCAGATAACGCGCCATCGGTACGGCGAGTGCCAGAAGCACGACGATAAAGATGACCGTCTGTAGGACATTGTTCGTATTCATTCAATGTCCTCCGCGCGCAGGAGCGCATAGACGAGATAGATAAAAAGCAGCGCCGTTGCAGCGCCCGATAGCCACAGGATCCAGTTCATGAGCGCGCTCCTTGGCCACGACGGAACTGCATCAGCTTCGAGCAGCCGGCAATCAGCCCAAAAGTCAGCACCGCAAACAGCACGAGGCCCCCGACATACAGCACATCCATTTCATGTTCCCCATTCGTTGGACTATGGATGCCGAACGGTATGCCCATTCGAGTAAAGGCCTGGTCAAAGATAGATGAAGGGGTGTAAAAATCCCGTAAACGACCGGCGATCGCCGCTACGGGCGGAACAGCCCGGCAGCCGCCGTGGCTGGTCGCGCGCGGGTGCGCGCGAACCGCGGCAGAAGGCCAGTAAAGGTCCGGAACAGAGGTCGCGCGACAGGGTGTCGCGCGAGTCAGGCAAGGCGCTAGCGGAGGCGCAATTAAGGGAGCAGAACCGTCGAACCTGTCGTGCGCCGCCCTTCGAGATCGGCATGCGCGTTCGCGACGTCGGACAGCGCGTAACGCTGGTTGACGCTCGTTTTGACCCTGCCGGACACCAGCACGTCGAACAACGCCGCCGAGCCCGCCTCGTAGTCGCTGCGCTTGCCGATATAAGTGAAGACCGTCGGGCGCGTGAAGAACAGCGAACCGCGGCCGGCGAGTTCCAGCGAATCGATCAGCGGCAACGGGCCCGACGAGCTGCCGAAGCTGACCAACAGCCCAAGCGGCGCGAGACAGTCAAGCGATGCGGTAAAGGTATCC
>DASXXR010000382.1:0-2341 GCA_036502945.1 Paraburkholderia sp.
GAGTTCGACATACGCATCGCGAATCTCGTTGAAGCGCGTTTCGCTGTAGTCGACCAGATCCATCTTGTTGATCGCGACGATCACATGCTGCAACCCAAGCAGCTTGACGATCGCGCTATGACGCTTGGTTTGCGGCAGCAACTGCGCGGCGCCTTCAATGAACGTCACGCGTGTCGCGTCGACCAGAATGATCGCCGCATGCGCGGTCGACGCGCCCGTCACCATGTTGCGCGTGTATTGCTCGTGCCCCGGCGTGTCCGCAATGATGAACTTGCGCTTCGCGGTGGCGAAATAGCGATACGCGACGTCGATCGTAATGCCCTGCTCGCGCTCGGCTTCGAGACCGTCGGTCAACAGCGACAGATCGATTTCATCGCCGACGGTGCGCTTGTTCTTCGCGCGCGACAGCGCCGACAACTGATCCGACAGCACGGCCTTACTGTCGTAAAGCAGGCGGCCGATCAGTGTGCTCTTGCCGTCGTCGACGCTGCCCGCCGTGATGAAACGCAGCACGCCGAGGTCTTGCGGTTGATGAATGCTCATGACTGGGTTGCCCTCGTGTGCTTAGAAATAACCTTGTTTCTTGCGCTGTTCCATGGCGGCTTCGGACGTTTGATCGTCCATCCGCGTCGCGCCGCGCTCCGTGATTTCGGTCACGGCCGTTTCGGCGATGATCTTCTCGAGGTTGTCGGCATCGCTTTCCACCGGGCACGTGCAGCTGATATCGCCCACTGTGCGAAAACGCACGAGCGCCTGTTCGCTCGTCTCGCCTTCATGCATCGGCGTGAGCGGCGTGACCGGCACGAGCAGCCCGTTGCGGCGTACGATCTCGCGGCGATGCGCGTAGTAGATCGACGGCAGTTCGAGCTGTTCACGCGCGATGTACTGCCACACGTCGAGCTCGGTCCAGTTCGAAATCGGGAACACGCGCAGATGTTCGCCCTTGTGCAGGCGCGCGTTGAAGAGACTCCACAATTCCGGGCGCTGCGCCTTCGGATCCCATTGCCCGAATTCGTCGCGGAACGAGAAGATGCGCTCTTTCGCACGCGCCTTTTCTTCGTCGCGGCGCGCGCCGCCGATCATCGCCGTGTAGCCGTATTGCGCGATCGTTTCGAGCAGCGTGACCGCTTGCACCGCATTGCGCGAATCGGTTTCGCGGCGCAGCCGCACCGTGCCGCGCTTGATCGAATCTTCGACGTGGCCGATTACCAGCTCGGCGCCGATTTCCTTCGCGCGGCGGTCGCGGAAGTCGATCACTTCGTCATAGTTGTGGCCCGTGTCGATATGCACGAGCGGAAACGGCAGCGAAGTCTTGCGGTTCGCGCCGAGGCCGAATGCCTTCAGCGCGAGATGCAACACCACCACCGAATCCTTGCCACCCGAAAACAGCAGCGCGGGATGGCTGCACTCGGCGACGAGTTCGCGCAGGATGTGAATCGACTCGGCTTCGAGCCAGTCGAGGTGGTCCATCCGGTTGCCTTCGTTCTCGAACGGAGCGGTGATAGCGGATTCGAGCGTCGTGCTCATAGTCGGGTCCTTCGTTGTTTCATGCTGCGCGCCACGGCGCGCGGCAAAGGGTATTCGGTATCGACCGGCCAGCCTGGCGCCTGCTGGCGCCTGCTTGTGCCACTCACGCAGAGGCGTTTTCGGTGCTGACGGCGATCGGAATGGTCGTGATGTGCAGTCCGCATTCCTTCGTATCGCGCGACTCCCACCACCAGCGTCCGGCCCGGCTATCTTCGCCGGGGCGGATCGCGCGCGTACAGGGCTCGCAGCCGATGCTCGGGTAGCCGCGCGCATGCAGCGGATTGACCGGCACGTCGAACGCTTTCAGATACGACCACACGTCCGCTTCGGTCCAGTCCGCGAGCGGGTTGAACTTCGCGATGTTGCGTGCGTCGTCGTGCTCTTCCTCATGCAGTTCCGCGCGCGTCACCGACTGCTCGCGGCGTTGCCCCGTCACCCATGCACTGACGCCTGCGAGCGCACGATTAAGCGGCTCCACCTTGCGAATCTCGCAGCAGCGCTTGCGCAGATCGATGCTTTCGTAGAACGCGTTCAGGCCATTCGTCGCCACGTATTCGTCGACGGAAGCCGCCAGCGGATGAAGCTGCTCGATCTCGTAGCCATAGCGTTCGCGCACGCGATCGAACATGCCAAGCGTTTCCGCATGCAAACGGCCCGTGTTCAACGAAAAAATGCCGATCTTCACGCCGCGCGACAAGATCGCATGCGTGAGCAGCATGTCTTCCGCCGCAAGGCTGCTCGCGAACTTCACGTTCGCGTGGCGCGCCGCGATCGAATCGAGTAGCGCGTCGAGCCGCTCGATCTTCGCGGCGAG
>DASXXR010000383.1:0-9469 GCA_036502945.1 Paraburkholderia sp.
GGGCCTGCACCCTGACCGCGATTCATGACGAGCCCCGCGGCCGCGCCGATTATCACGAGGGCACCGATAGCCCCAACCATTCGCTTTGAATTTTTCAGCATATGAGTATTCCCGCCGGATCAAAAAAAAGGCGCTTTAGAAACGAAGACGGATTCGATGGACGAGTGGCCGCAGAGCGATCTCGACGAAAGACGCTATCCAATGCACTCGCACGACCGGGAATGTCCGCCGCGATAAGCGAGACCACGTGCTTTCGCGGTCCACACGAAGCACATAACACCCGACGCGGGCAAATAATGCCGGTGCTAATCGGGCGTAATCGAAAAAAAGCCGGTGTTGCGACTCTAGCCCGTTAAACGCGACATCCGCGTGACGCCAGCGTCTATACAGCGGTTTCGCGCTGTTCACGCGCCCGTACGGACTACGGCGAGAGCCGTACCGGGTGCGCATGTGGAATAGAAACAGGTTCGCCTGGGACAAGTGCCCACGTCGTCGCGAGCTCCACTGCGAGTTTGCCGTCCGCGTGAAATCCAGCTTGTCAAAAATGCAGTGATTGTCGACGTCGCACGCGTGTCGATAAACGCTGGTAATCGGATAAAGCTATTGCGAAAAACAGACTCATGTTTAATGTTCTAAATGGAATAATTGGGCGACTAAAGTGTTCCATCACGTTTTCAGGAACATTCCCATGCGCTGGCGCGCGCGCGCCAAACGGCTCATGACTGTGCCGATCGGCACACCGAGGGTCCTGGCCGCCTCGCCATACGTCATGCCTTCAATCGCGACGAGCAGCAGAACGACCCGCTGCGATTCCGGCAAACGCGTGACCGCATGGATGATCTGACGGTTCATCAGGTTGTCTTCAGGCGTGCGCGCCGCCGGGTCGGCTATGGTAGCCAGCAGCGCATCGTCCCAGACCGCGCGCGAGCGGTTGCGCACCCCGCGCGCGCGCAGTTCATTCAGCCATGTCGAATGCACGATCGCGAACATCCAGCTAAGCGGCGATGTATCGGGCCGCAACTGGTACGAGCGTTCGAGGGCCCGCAAGCAGGCACGCTGGAGGAGATCTTCCGCTTCGTGCCGGTCGCCCGAAATGCGCAGTGCGAACGCCCATAGCCGCGGCAGCATTTGAGGCAGCATGCTGGGTAAGTCTGCAACGCTCATCGACGTGGCTCCTGATTTGACGGCCGCCGTCGGTGGTTGCCTACCGCAGGGATTCATGGCCATCTCAACTTCAGCCGGTACGGGCGCGCCGCGAAGCACGCACAACAGCTCGCGAGTTCGACTCGCGGCACGCGCCAAACCTGCAGAGGCCATTTTTGACAATGGTGTAAATATTGTCAACACTGTCGAGCATCGGGGGCGTGAAAACAGTCTTGTGAATTTCCTGGTGAATCGGTCATGGCGAGCACGTCGTGTAGCCCGTGCCGCAACCGCCGGGCAACGATGCGCTCGGCCATAGCGCCGGCGACGCGCTGCTGCGCCGCCTGGCGGAGACGCTGCGCCGGCGACGCGCCAGCAGGCGCGTTAGCCGCGCGAGCGGAGGCGCCTAGCGCGTCGCGAGCGCGACTGTAGCGAGCCCCAGCAGCGTTGCAACGACCGACGCCCCCACGTGAATCGCGATCTCGCCGGCCGCCCAGTTGAGGCGGCCCTCCTGCAGGTGCTGCACGACTTCGGCGGAGAACGTCGAAAACGTCGACAGCCCGCCCATCAGGCCGGTAATGACGAAGAGCCGCCATTCGGGGGCGAGGTTCGGACTGCGCCCAAAGTACGCGACGGCGACGCCGATCACATAGCCCGCGATCACATTCGCGGCTAGCGTGCCGAGCGGCAGGGCGGGAAAGAGCCCATTGAGGCGGATGCCGAGAAACCAGCGAAACAGCGAGCCCAGCGCGCCGCCGATCCCGACGGCAAGAATGGATAGATACATGGAAAGGCCTGGAAAGTCGAAACGTCGACGAACCCGGCTGTCGAGACACGTGGCGATGCTGCGTCCGCAGGCGTCCGGGCGAAGCAGGCATCATCAGCCACGAGGGCGGTTAAGGGAGAATGCCATCTCCAGCGCGGAAGTCTATCACCGCAGGTTGGCAAATGGGGTTGCATGGGGCGCCCGTGTGCGGAGTCGCATGAGAATGCGCTAAAAGCAGTTTGTCGCGAAAACGAATGCGGTTAATTGCAGCGGATTGACGCTTAAATATGCACCGACAATGTGCGTATAGTCCGAGATGAGGGGCCGGATGCTCTTTTGTTGGGCGATTTATTCGATTTTCATGACTTGTATTTCAATTGTCTGACAAAGCGTCGCCGTTTTTGTCATGCCGCCCAAACGACGACATAATGTGCCGTCCCGCAGGCGCCGCCCGCCGGACTCCTGAATCTTCTGGCGTGCTTGCATGAGACTGACAACGAAAGGGCTGTTGCTGATCGCAATTCCGGCCGTCTTCGAACTTGCGCTGCTGTCGGGCATCGTCAAGGCTCAGGCCGACGCGCGTCAGGCCGAGCACTGGAGCATGCACAGCGAAGACGTGCTGCACCAGACCACGGCGATTCTCGAGCCGGTGCTGCTCGATTCGCTCCGGCTGCGCGGCGCGGTGGTCAGCGGCGACCGGAATGTCGTCACGCCGCTCTCGCTGTGGGTCGAAACCGACCGGCGCATCGACCGCCTCGCCGAAACCGTGTCCAACGACCCCGCGCAAGTGGAGCGCGCGGTGCAGATCCGCCAGGCGGTGCAAGCCTATCGGCAATGGTCGGACCGGCTGCAGGACTTGCTGCGTTCAGGCCGACGGGGCGATGTCGTCGAACGCTTTCGCGATCTCGCGACCACCGATGTGCTCGACCGTTTCCGGGTGCAGGTCGCCGCGTTCCAGAACGAAGAGCGGCGGCTCGACATGTTGCGCTCGAGTGCGGCCGCGTCGGCCCGCGAGCGGCAGCAAGTGCTGATCGTCGCGGCCGTGTTCGGTTCGCTCGTGTTTGTCGCGATTGCGTGCTGGATGTTTACGCGCGGGGTCGGCGGCCGGCTCGATGTGCTGTCGGACAACGCAAGCCGCCTCGCCAGCAACGAGCCGCTCGCGCCGCTCAACGCGGGCGCCGACGAAATCGCGCGGCTCGATCTGACGCTGCACGAAACCAGCCGCCGTCTGCTCGAAGCCGAGCGGCTGCAAGCGCGCTTCCAGTTCGATCTCGCGCGCCGCGCCGGCGAACTCGCGCGCACCAACGAAACCTTGCGGCAGCAGACCCAGGAGAACGAAACGTTCATCTATAGCGTGTCGCATGACCTGCGCGCGCCGCTCGTCAATTTGCAGGGCTTTTCGAAGGAACTGATTCACGCATGCGACGATCTGCGCCAGGCGGTGCGGCAGTCGTCGATGCCGGATGCGCAGCGCGAGCATATCGAGCGGCTCATCGACGGAGATATCAGCGAAGCGCTGCACTATCTGCAGACCGCGGTGCTGCGCGCATCGCACATCATCGATGCGCTGCTGCGGCTGTCGCGGGTCGGGCGTGTCGAATACCGGCGCCAGCAAGTGGATGTGCGCGACATCGTGCAGCGTGTGATCGATGCGATGCAGGTGTCGATCCGCGCGCGGCGCGCACGGATCGTCGTGCAAACGTTGCCGCGCGTGTGGGGCGATCCGACCGCACTCGAACAGGTCTTCGCGAATCTGATAGGCAATGCGGTCAATTATCTGAGCCCGGTACGCGACGGCGTTGTCGAAATCGGCACGGCGCCGTCGCCGCCGGGCGTGCAATCGCTGCGCATCTTCTATGTGAAGGACAACGGGCTCGGCATTCCGGAGGTCGCGTTGCCGCGGCTTTTCAACGCGTTTCAGCGACTGCACGGCGACGTGGCCGCCGGCGAGGGAATCGGTCTTGCGATGGTGCGCCGCGTGGTGGAACGGCACGGCGGGCGCGTGTGGGCCGAATCGGCTGAAGACGTCGGCACGACGTTCTTTCTTTCGCTGCCTGACGCCGCCGCGCGGCTGCCTCAAGAGGAGACGGAGGTGGAGCCGGACGACGCGTCCAGCACACAGGAACTGGGTTTCGCGATCTGGCCGCTCAGTACGCGGTGAAGAGCCTGCGTGGCTTGAGCATCTTGCTGCCGCGAATCAGCCAGTAACACCCGAACGCGACGAGTATCGCGGCGCCGATCAGAACGGCCGGTGCATGGTGCGAGCCGGGATGTGAGCCGACCTGCGGCGGCGCTTGCGCGCCAAGCCCGTGCAGTACCCCCAGCAGCGCGGTCCATAGTGCGAGCACGGCTTGCGCTAGCAAACGCGTGCCGGTGACGCGGCGCGCGCGATTTTCCATCGACCAGTTCGCCGGCGCGCGCGTGCAGAAGAACGCAACCGCAACCAGCGCGATTGCCAGCATGATGATCCAGTTCGTCAGGTCCATCGAAAGGCGCTCCTAAGTCAGCCGTCGACTATAGAAAAGCCTTCGTTGTTCGACCATCAGATTAGTCTCAATCGCCCATGCGCAGGCGACAACGCGCAGCGCAGGCGGGCGGCCACGCCGTGCGCACCGCTGCCTGTGCGCGCCACACTCGTCAAAGCTCGATACGTGTGCCCAGCAGTACGAGGAACTGACGCAGCCATTCCGGATGCGCCGGCCATGCGGGCGCGGTGACGAACGGCGCATCGGTGACCGCGGCGTCCACTGGAATGTCCGCGTAGTCGCCGCCCGCCAGTCTCACTTCCGGCGCGCACGCGGGATAGGCGGCGATTCGCTTGCCACGGATCACATCGGCCGCCGCGAGCAGTTGCGCGGCATGACAAACCGCCGCGATCGGCTTTTTGCTTTCCGCGAACTGGCGCACTATCTGGATGACTTTTTTGTTGAGGCGCAGATATTCGGGCGCGCGGCCGCCGGCGATCGCAAGCGCATCGTATTGAGTGGCATCGATGTCGTCGAAGGTTGCGTTCAGCGTGAACTGGTGACCGGGCTTTTCGGTGTAGGTCTGATCGCCCTCGAAGTCGTGAATCGCTGTCTTGATGCGTTCGCCGGCTCGCTTGCCGGGACACACGGCGTCGACCGTGTGGCCGACGGCTTGCAGCGCCTGAAAGGGCACCATCGTTTCATAATCTTCGGCGAAATCGCCCGTCAGGAACAGAATTTTCTTCGCTGCCATCGCATGCCTCCGGTGGTTGATGGAACACGTTGGACGCTGACGAGTCTACTCCAACGACTTTGACCGAAGCGTGAAGGGTGCAGCGATGAATGGTACGGCGATGACACATATTGAATGGCGAACCCTGCGAGCCGGCGATACGCCCGCGCTCGCCGAGCTGTTTCGCGAAGCGGTGATGCAGCTTGCCGCTTCGCATTACGACGAGGCCGGACGTGCCGCCTGGGCGGCGTCGGCCGACGATCTCGATGGATTCGGCCAGCGTCTTGCGAGCGGCCTGACGCTGGTTGCGGTTGCAAGCGATGCGATCGCCGCGTTCGGCCAGCTGCACCCGGCCGATCATGTCGCGATGTTGTATACCGCGCCTGCGTTTGCGGGGCAGGGCATCGCATGGACGCTGCTGGCGCGTTTCGAAGCGGTCGCGCGTGCGGCGGGAACGCCGGTGCTCACCGCGTTTGCAAGCGCGAGCGCGAAGCGCAGTTTCGAGCGCGCGGGCTTTCATGTGCTGGAAGAGGAGGACGTCGCACGCAACGGCGTATCATTGAAGCGTTTTCGCATGCAAAAGCCGCTCGTCACGGCGCATATTCCAGAATGATCAAACTCTTCCGGCATCCGCTCGTTCGTTGTACCGTGTTCACTGCCGCGCTGTTGGGCGGGCTTGCCGCGTGCCAGAAAAACGATGCAACGGCAGGGCAGACCAGCAGCAAACTCAACGACGTGGCGCAGCAGGCCGGCCAGAAACTCGATCAGGCGGCAAGCTATGTCGGCGAACAGGCCGATGCGGCGCGCGCCACCGCGCAGCAGAATCTCGCCACGGCCGCATCCGATGCATCCAGCCCGTCGTCAACGATCAAGATCGATCCGAGCCAGCTTGCGTCGAGCGCGCAAGCCAATCTGCATGACGCGGCGAGCGCGACCAACGCGGCGCTCGGCAAGGCCGCGGGTGTAGCGGGTTCGGGGCTCGAAGCGACGGGCCGCAAACTGCAGCAGTGGTCGAGCGAGAGCGCGGCCGCTGCGCCTGCGTCGCCGGGCGAAGCCAGCGATGCGCAGAAGCAAATGGACAAGTAACCGTCTCGACGTCGATCGACGCAGGCCGATCGATCCTGCATCGCGCACACATCGCGCACACTGCGGATCACGCATGCCGAACGGGCCGGTCAGTGCAACCTGAAGTCGATGACGCGCCGCGGAACGCCTGCGGCGCACATGTGCAAGCGCTCTAACATTCCGTTACGCATGCGCCCGCCCTCGCGTGGCAACTGCGGCTAAACTGGCATCTGCCTTTTTGCTACCGATCGCCATGAAGTCATGTCCGCCGCGGCGTGAATGCCGGGCCGCGCCGTTTATCGGCGGGTGTTCGGCAGCTCTCACCGTCCTTCGCTTTTGCTCCGCTTGCTCCGCTCGTGCAGCGCGTTGCCGCGCGGTTGCGTGGGCCGCGTGCGCGTGGCTGATCGCGGCGCTCTGCCTGCTGACGGCGCCCGTCACCGCGCATGCGGTGGGCGGGCCGGTGATTCCGGCGCTGCAAAGCCTGATCAATAGCGCTACCGCGTCGCCCGCATCGTCTGCTTCAGCACCGGACGCCGCGTCGGCCCCTTCGCCCGCGAGCCAGGCGGAACTCACGCATTCGCTCGACAGCGTGATCGCCACGCTCGATAACGACCGGCAGCGCACCGCACTCGTAGCACAGCTGAAAAAATTGCGCGAGGTGACGCAAACCGTCGGTCCGGTCGCGCCTGCGCAGCCGAGCCCGGGTTTGCTGGGGGCGATCGCGACGGGCCTCGCGTCGATCGAAGCGGATGTAAATCGGGGCCGCACGCCGATGAACTACTGGTCGGGACGCCTGAACGCAGCAGGCAATGAGCTGTACACCGTCGTCGCGAGCCAGGGGCGCGAGAAGTTCGGCCGCATCCTGCTCGATATGTTTGCAATGCTTGCCGGCTGGGGCGCTTGCGCGGCCGGATTGATCTATCTGCAACGCAAGGTGCATAAGCGCTACGGCATCGTCGTCAGGCTGGACGCCAACCCCACCACGCGCGATTTGCTGATCTTCGCACTGCGGCGCGTCGGCCCCTGGATCGTCGCGTTCGTCGCCGCGCTCGCGTTTGCGCACGCGATGCCGGACTCGCTCGGCCGCACGCTCGGCATGGTGATCGCGTATGCGATTGTCGCGGGCGCCGTGTTTTCGGCGATCTGCCTGATCATGTTTTCGTTGTTCGGCTCGGGGCACCGGCGCGCCGCGGTTCAGCTGCTGATCGAGCACGCGCGCCGGCTGCTTTTCGCCATCGGGATCTGCAGCGCGCTCGGCGATGCCGCGATCAATTACGACGTCGCGCATCAGCTCGGCACCAATCTGGCGGGCCTTGTGTCGACCGTGTCGAACATGACGGCCGCCGCATTGACTGCGTACTTCGCGATCGCGTTTCGCCGGCCGGTCGCGCATCTGATACGCAACCGTTCGTACGAGCAGCGGCACGGCCACAAGGTCGCGACCGATGCGTTCGACGTGCTCGCGTCGCTGTGGCACCTGCCGATGCTGGTGCTCGCAATCGCGTCCGTGGTCGCGACGATCGGCGCGGTCGGCAGCGGCGAGAACGTGCTGCAGATTTCGGTCGTCACCGCGCTGCTGCTCGTGTTCGCGTTTTTCCTGTCGGCCATCGTCTTGCGCGTCACGCGTCCGCGGACCACGCGGCGGCGCCGGCGTTCGCCGTATCTCACGCGCCTGCTGCGCTTCGCCGGCACGCTGCTGACGCTCTTCATCTGGCTCGCGTACTTCGAGCTCGCGGCGCGGCTGTGGAACATCTCGCTTGCGCGGATCATCGAGGAAAGCGTGACCGCGCAAGGCATCGCGCATGCAATGACCGCGATCGTCGTCACCTTGTTCGTACTGTGGCTTATCTGGATTCTGATCGACACGGCGATTCTTGAGACGCTCAATCCGAGCAGTCCGCGCAACAAGACGCGCAATCCGAGCGTGCGCGCGCGCACGATGCTGCCGCTCGTGCGCAACGTGCTGTTCGTGCTGATTCTGACCGTTGCGGGCATCGTCACCGCGGCGAATCTCGGCATCAACGTCACGCCGCTCCTGGCCGGCGCCGGCGTGATCGGGCTCGCGATCGGCTTCGGCGCGCAATCGCTCGTCACCGATCTGATCACAGGCTTGTTCATCATCATCGAAGACACGATTTCGGTCGGCGACTGGATCGACATCGACGGCGGCCATGCGGGCACCGTCGAATATCTGTCGATCCGCACGGTGCGTCTGCGCGACGGGCAGGGCGCCATTCACGCGATTCCGTTTTCGCAGATCAAGATCGTGAAGAACCTGTCGCGCGATTTCGCTTATGCGGTGTTCGAGGTGCGCGTGCCGTTCTCGGCGGACGTCGATGAGGTGACGCAACTGATTCGCGCGGTCGGCGCGGATCTGATGGCCGATTTCCGTTATCGGCGCGAGATGCTCGGGCCGGTCGAAGTGTGGGGACTCGATCGCTTCGATCCGAACTGGATGGTCGTCAAAGGACAGATCAAGACGCGGCCGCTGCAGCAATGGAGCGTGGCGCGCGCGTTCAATCTGCGTGTGAAGCGCAAGATGGACGAAGCGGGCATCGAGATTCCAGTGCCGCAGATGCGGATCTTCACGTCCTCGAGCGACCGCGATGGTGAAGGGCTGGCCGAGCGCGAGGCGGCGGCTCAGGACGAGGTGCGCGAACGCGCTGCCAGCGGTGCCGCTGCGTTCAAGCCGAAAGCCGGCGTCGCCACTGCTTCGACGCCGCCGGCCCGCGACGTGTCGCATGAGCCGCGTCCCGCGCCGCCTTCAACCGGGCAGACGGCAACGGTCCCGCCGCAAATTCCAACAGCGGGCGAACCGGGCAAGAGCTAGGTGTTCAACGCTGAAGCCGTTTCTTGACGGGATCGTGCGGCTTTAGCGCCTGGCTTTGCCGCTCATTTCACCACTCATTTTGCGGCTTGTTTCACTGCTCATTTCAGCCCTTACGGCCTTCCGGGTAAAACGGTCAGGCGAGGATCGGGCTAACGCTGCTTTCAGTCAGGCGGGCGCAGCGCACGACATCGTTCACATGGGTGGCGAACCGGGCTTCCGGCACGCCATACACGTGCAATGAGACGGCAGGCGCCGCGCTCGCATTGCCGAGCTGGTGAATGCCGTTGCGGCCCGCGCGCGTGAACGAGACCGCGCCGCTCGGGCGCGGCTGCGCGCGCGTTTGCGTCGCGTGATTTTCCGCTTCGTTCCACGCGTAGACCGCTTCGGTCAATGTGCCGTCGAGTACGACATAGCCGCACCATGTGTGATGGGCGTGAACCGGGCTTGCCTGGCCCGGCAGCCAGACG
>DASXXR010000384.1:0-2430 GCA_036502945.1 Paraburkholderia sp.
GCTTGAACTGCAGGAGCGGCTGATTACGGACAACGCGGTGTTGCCGATCATCTTCGTGACCGGTCACGGCGACGTGCCGATGGCGGTGTCGACGATGAAAAAAGGCGCGATGGACTTCATCGAAAAGCCGTTCGACGAAGCTGAGCTGCGCAAGCTTGTCGAGCGGATGCTCGACAAGGCGCGCAGCGAAAGCAGCAGCGTACAGCAGCAGCGCGCCGCGGCCGAACGTCTCGGCAAGCTCACGGCGCGCGAGCATCAGGTGCTCGAGCGGATTATTGCGGGGCGTCTGAACAAGCAGATCGCCGACGATCTCGGCATCAGCATCAAAACGGTCGAAGCGCACCGCGCGAACATCATGGAAAAGCTGAACGTCAACACGGTGGCCGATCTGTTGCGTCTTGCGCTATCGAACAAGCCGCAGCAAGCGCAGTAACGCGTCATTTCCTTCGTCGGTTCGATGACGTAATGCCGCGACAAGCGGGCTCGTGACGAGCCCGCTTTTTCTTTTCCCCTTCTTTTCTTTCGCCTCCCTTCCGCGTACGCGTTCGCCTACGCTTTCTCGCATCGATGGCACTTCGTTAGCCATCCCAATCGAATGCATGCGCGACTTTGACACATGCGTAATAGATAGTGCGTGCGCAGCGTGGCGACATTCCATCGCATAAACGATCAAACGTAAAACTTGGTGTCGCGCAGATTGACAGGGTCGGGTTTGCCCCCTAGTTTTAAGTATTACCCACTTTCAGGAATGCCCCATGATCGATCGGCGCCGAGCCGTCGTTACGCGCGTGCTCATTGCGGCACGTTGCACCCTGGCCGTTCATTCATCGCGAACCGATCGCGCCATGCCGAATCAACGGCGTCGCACCGCAAGCGCTTGCCCCGCAGCCAGGAGGATCTCATCGTGAAACGCTCCACAACACGCAGGCAACGTGTGCTGCTGGTCTGCGCCGCGCTGGCCGGCGCCCCGCTTCTTGCAGGCGTTGTTGCGCCGCCTGCCGCGCTCGCGCAAACCGCCGCCAAGGTCTCGAACCAGCAACTCGATTCACTGACCGCGCCCATCGCGCTGTACCCCGATGCGTTGCTCGCGCAGGTGTTGATGGCCTCGACCTTTCCTCAGGATGTACAGGCCGCCGCCGCATGGTCGAAGGCCAATTCGCAAACGCAGGGCGACGCTGCCGTGCAGGCGGTCGCGTCCGAGCCGTGGGACCCGAGCGTGCAATCGCTCGTCGCGTTTCCGCAAGTGCTCGCGACCATGGCCTCGAAGCCCGACTGGGTCACGCAGCTCGGCAACGCGTTTCTCGCGCAACCGGGCGACGTGATGGATTCAGTGCAGCGCTTGCGCAAGCAGGCGCAGCAGGCAGGCAATCTGAAAACCAGCGAACAGCAAAAGGTGATCGTCGAGCAGAGCACGATTCAGATCGTGCCGGCGAATCCGCAAGTCGTCTACGTGCCGACCTATAACCCGACGGTCGTCTATGGCACGTGGCCGTATCCCGCTTATCCGCCTGTCTATGTGCCACCGCCTCCCGGTTACGCAATCGCATCAGGACTCGCCGCCGGCCTCGCGTTCGGCGCCGGCGTCGCCATCGCCAACTCGCTGTGGGGCGGCTTCAACTGGAATTCGCACGACGTGAACATCAACGTCAACCGCTATAACAACATCAACGTCAACAACCGGATCAATGCGAATACCCGTACGGCGAACTGGAATCGCAACACGAACGTCAATCGCGCGAACGGCAATGCGAACCTGAATGCGCAGCGCGATGCGTATCGCGGGCGAGATACGTCGCGTGCGCAGGCGCAACAGACGCTGCAGAACCGGACCGGACAGAACCTCAGCGGCACGGCGAACCAGCGCGTGCAGGGCATCCGCCAGGGCGGCACGAATGCCGGCGATGTGCGCAACAGCGCGCAAAACCTGAACCGCGACAACGCGTTGCGCGGCTCGGGTGACGGCAAAGCAGCGCGACAGGACGTGCAACGCGGTCAGGCAAGCCGGCAGTCGCTGGCCAACAATACGGGCTCCGGCAAAGTCGGGGCGGGAGGCGCAGGTCAGCAGGCCGGTGGTGGCAACCGGCTTGGCGCGAACGGCGGCGGTCAGCAGCGCGGCGGGATGCAGGGCGGCGGCCAACGGTCCGGCGGATTCGGCGGCGGCGGTGGCGGCGGGGGCCATCACCTCGGCCGAGGCCGCTGACCAACCGACAAGGAGCCAACCATGAACCGCTATCCTGTATCGCCCGCGCTACGCGCCCCCGCTATGGCACTTGCAACGGCGCGTGCCGCCGTCTGTATGCTCGCCACCGCATCGGCACTGGTCTTCGGCGCAACCGCCGCCCACGCACAAGCTGTCTACCCGACGCCCGATGCTGCCGCGAACGCGCTCGTCGACGCGCTCGCCACGAACAATCACGAAGCGATGAAGCG
>DASXXR010000385.1:0-11202 GCA_036502945.1 Paraburkholderia sp.
GCATGACTGGAAAGCCGCGATGAACCAGTTCGCGATCCTTTACGAGGATCGCTTCACCAGAAATTATTTGTAGAATGCAATTGACGACCTGCCGTTCGGCAGGTTTTTATCTGCCTTGCACACAAAAATTCAGACACTCCCAACACGCTGACCACCGGCACGCTTACCTTCAGCGACATCGCGGATCATTCGAAGTGCCCACCAATAGCGGTCGCAGACTTCATGTCGTCCCGCATAGTAGACAAAGTTGAAGTACGTCTAACAAGCACTTGTGCCTACCCGTTAATAATCTGCTTGGCCCGATACTTAAGAATCATCCCATCAAGCAGTGCCTTAACAATATTGCGTTCTTCATCAGGCATGCTGCTAACGGCCTCAAACTGCAACCTCAAGTCATCAGATGGACCGCGCTCGCCTTCGTTGAACACCAGTTCATCAAGACTGACACCGAGCGTTTGCGCCAGGCGAACCAAAGCTTCCAAGGTTGGCTGAGCCGACCCCGCCTCATACCGCCGCACCTGATTGACGTGTAGCGTCGCGGCCTCGGCCAGCTCTTGCTGTGTGAGGCCGCATGACTTGCGCAGTTGAAGCAGACGTGCGGGAAAATGCATGAGGCGGCCAGTAAAATATTACGGATACCGTAATTATATTCCTGCTCGTTCAATCGGTTGCGGAAAAAAACATTTTGATATAGCTTACTCAAACATCGAGAAAATTCTCAAAACCAAGCCATAAAACGAAGCAATGCATGAGAATTAAAGAAAAAATTTACCCAATATGAATTTTCACAAAAATTGACAGTACGCAACACAAGCACTGCATAAAATAGCGGTGCTCGGATGCGCGATAAACACCGCATCCAGTCGATCAGGTCACCAACAGGCGACACCAACTCAACCAGCAAGCGGTGCATACACCCCGCTCAAAAAAACGAACGACAACACCGCAGAGCACGGCAACACCGCATCTGCAAAACCACACCACCACGGGCCAACCAGAATGTTCTCAAAAACCGGTGCACTGGCAATCGGAACCACAGTGCTATCCACCGCCTGCACCTTCCTGCCGCAACCCTCGCACTACGTAACGGCAACCACCCCCGACTACGACGCAACCGTCGCAGCACGCGTGCGCATCCTGTCCGGCAACGACTCGCAAACCGCGTCATACGAGAAAGACAGCGTCTGCTACCGAAACGTCCTTGACGGCAACCCAAACACGGTGCGCGTCGACGACGGTTTCTTCGCCGCGTACAAATACTCGTCGCACAGCATCACAATCGGCATGCCGCCCAGCCCGCGCCCCTGGATGCGCACAGACGGCCTGCGTTTCAAGGACATGATCAAGGAATACGTGGTAGACGGCGGCAAGCCGATGACGATATCGATGAGCGTCAGCAACAGCGTCGGCGACAATCGTACCGGCGGCTGGTCGACGTCGTGCACGCCGCCTTCGGTGACCTTCACGCCGACGGCGGGGCACGATTACGACGTGTTCATGGACGGCGACGGCCGGCGCTGCTGGATATCTGCGCGTCAAATCGACGAAAAAGGCCTCGACGAGTTGGTACGGCTGGAACGCGCGCCGAAATGCGCAGCCGATGCCATCCGAGCCACGTCGGTCCCGAGCACCCACTGAACCCTAAGCGTCAACTCACGACGCAGACCAAATAACAAACGCAGAGCTTGAACGCGACCGCGACCGCGATCGCGTCGGCCGATAAAAACAATCATGTACTTCAGAATCAGAACAACCATGCAGCGGGGTCTGCTGGCTGCGGCTGCGATCGCCGCACAGGCAAACTCGTTCCCGCAAGCGCTCGCGCAATCCGTCCCGCCTGCTCCCGATGTCGCAAACGCCGCGCGCACGTCGGTCCAGCAACAGCAATTGCTCGAGCAGCAGCGCGACGCGCAGGAACGCGCGCAAACCGTCAATGCGCCGGTTGTGCGCTCCACTGCGCCGAAAGCCGAGGGCTGGCCGCAACTGCCCATTGAAAAGCCATGCTTCCGTGTCCAGACATTCGTGCTTGACGTGCCTTCGGCATTGCCCGATCCGGTCAAGGCGCAGGGCGCGTCGACACTGCCGCTAGACCGCTTCGCGTTCGCGCGGGAATGGCTCGAGCACTACGCGGCGCCGTCGCAAGGCAATCCTTCCTCCGGCAATTCCAGTGCATGTATCGGCCGGCAAGGACTCGACGTCATCGCCAAGAGCCTGCAACAGCTCATCATCAGCCGCGGCTACGTCACGACGCGCGTGCTGCTAACCGAACAGGACCTGTCGACCGGAACATTAAAGCTCGCGTTGGTCCCCGGCCTCGTGCGCCAGCTGCGCTTCGCCGATCCGTCGACACGCGGCACATGGAAAACCGCGTTCCCCACAGGCTCCGACGATCTGCTCAACCTGCGCGACCTCGAACAAGGTCTCGAGCAAATGAAGCGCGTGACCAGTCAGGATGTCGATATGCAGGTCGTGCCAACCGACATACCCGGCGAAAGCGACGTAGTAATCGCAGTGAAACGCCAGAAGCCATGGACCGTCGTCGCTTCCATCGACAACTCCGGCACGCGCGCAACCGGCAAGCTGCTGGGCAACCTGAACGTCGGCATCGACAACCCGCTAGGCTTGAATGACATCTTCAACATCGGCGCAACCCAGGACCTCGAGTTCGAAGACAAGAGCCTCGGTTCGCACGGCTGGAACGGTTCCTATTCGATCCCTTGGGGCTACTGGACCGGCACCGTTTCCGCCTACACGCTTGACGATTCGTTCACGCGGCTTGGCCAGTTTTCGTCGAACCTCGCGCATGACATGCGCACGCCGCTCACGAATCTGCTAGCGCAAGCGCAAGTGGCGTTATCCCGGCCGCGCACCGCCGATGAATATCGGGAAGTGATCGAATCGGGCGTCGATGAATACCAGCGCTTGTCGCGCATGATCGACGACATGCTGTTTTTGGCACGCTCGGACAGTGCCCAAGGCCAACTGCCTATCCAGACGTTCGACGCGATTGAAGAGGCCGCACGCGTCGCGGGCTACTATGAGCCGATGGCCGAAGACGCGCAGGTCGACATCGAAGTTTCTGGCGCGGGCGCGGTCGATGCGAATGCGCTGCTTTATCAACGGGCGCTGAGCAATCTGCTCTCCAACGCGCTGGCTCACGCGCCGGCCGGATCGACGATCACCGTTCACTGCACGCTAACGGCGAACGGCACTGTGCTGGCGGTATCCGACACCGGTCCCGGAATCGATCCGCTGCATAGCGAGCGCATCTTCGAGCGGTTCTATCGGGTGGACCCGGCGCGAAACCACTCTGCGTCCGGCACAGGCCTGGGTCTTGCAATCGTCAAGTCGATCATGCTGATCCACGGCGGCGAATGCGGTGTGGGCAGCGAGCCGAACGTGCGCACGACGTTCTGGCTACGCTTCCCGAAACAACGCGGCAGCTAGCTGGAGACCGCCGGGACGAAACATCGTCCCGGCGGACTGACCCTTAGCGAGCCGCTTAGCGAGCCGCGACATCATCATGCCGGTCGAAAGCCGGGGCTTTTTCACCCGCATGCTTTGAGATCGCATGCACTTCCTTATTTCGGGCGATTTGCTCGGCGGTCGGCGGATAGCTGGTCTTGCTGACCGGAATCACGCCGTCATGGCGTGCCTGCGCCAGCTCCTGCTGCACCTGTTGACGCGTCTTGCCTTGCGCCTGCGCACCTTGTGAAAACACAGCGACGGACAACGACGCGACCACCAGCAACGCTGAAAATCGTGCGGCATTCATTTCGGATCTCCTTTGAACGTGACTGCCTGGGTGGCAGATCAGTCTTCAGTTTGCGCAGGAGACGGTGCGTGACCATGATGGCCGGATGACAAATCTGTCGAATACCGCGGCGCCGCTAATCGGTATCCTCGAACAACGCCTTGCGAATGATCGCGTGCACGCCCCAATTGCCGTCGACAACCTGCGTCACGCCGAAGTCGACCGCCACCGACATCAACGAAATCGCTTCGTCTTCACTGAGCCCTTTGGTCGTCATCAGAAAGCGGCGGGTCTTGATGAACGCGTCGCGCATCGCGAGATCGAGCGTCGATTTCTCGTAGATCTTGCTCTGCGCATGCGAGCCGAATTCAGCCAGATAGTTGGGGTGGCTAAAGCCGTGCAGCACCCACTCGTCGGCGGTTTCGACAAGCGGGTACGTGAGGTCCGCATACGCCTGACCGGCGAGCGCCGCCTTTTTGTGCAGCACCAGCTGGAAGTCGCCCGTCAGCGAACATTCGATCGCGGTCCCGCACAACTCCGAATCGCCTTGCGAAGCATGCGGATCGCCGATCGACAGCAGCGCGCCGGCAACGCCGACCGGCAGAAAGACACTCGCGCCGCGCGCGATGCGCCAGTTGTCGAGATTGCCGCCGAACGCGGACGGCGGAATCGAATCGATCAGGCCGTTCTGCTGCGGCGCGACCGCAATCAGGCCGAAATGCGGACGCACCGGAATCTTCACGTTCTTCAGGATGTTGTGATTCTCGACGACCGTCGAATGATCGACGGGCACGCCCGGATAGTCGATGATCGGATGCATGACGCCGAACGGGTCGCGCTGCGGCGTCCAGCGATAGTTGTAGACCGCGCGCGCAAAGGACGAACCGTCTTCCGGCAGTTCCGCATCGAGTTCGTAGATCGTCACCACTTCGCGCGGCTTCGGCTCCGTCAGCAGCTCGCGGTAGTGAAAGCCCCACCATGCGGCGGCGTTGCTGCCGAACGCGCGACCGGTGAATTGCGGATTCGCGCAGCGTCGCGGGTGCACATCGAGAATCTTCACTTCCAGCACGTCGCCCGGTTCCGCGCCGCGCACTGCGACCGGGCCGGTGCAGATATGCACGCCGAAACCTTCGCCGGCGCCGCGTCCGTAGATCGACGCATCGATCGGCCCGGCGCCGCGCCGGTCCACGTTCTTGCGCTCCGCGGTCCAATGGAACACGCTTTCGGCGCCCGGGTCGCCGGCCACCATGCGCGCCCAGTCGTCGGAGGCGTGCTGCGTCAGCGTCTCGATGGTCACGGTGTCGCCGCTGTCGACTTCGAGCACCGGCTTCAGGTCGTGTGAGAAGTAACCCCAGTGCACGGTGTTCGCTGTTGCGCGCAATAGGTGGTGACGCGGCCGGGCCGGCCGGCGGTTCGTGGGCTTGCCGCCTGGGCGTTCTTCGCGCCCTTCACGCGCCTTTACCGGCGGTTGTGCGACGATCGTATCGGTGTCGTCGTTCGAGCCCGTCGGCGCACTCGTCGCCGCCGCGCGCGCAGCAGGCTGCGCGTGCACGAGCAGCGCTTCCGCGTTGAACGGAACGCCGCGCGAAATCCGCCGAACCAGGTGCCGCGCGAGTTCGAGGCTGGCTTCATGCCGGAACGCACGCGGCGACATTTGATACTGCTCGCGAAACGTGCGACTGAAATGAGCGGGATCGTTAAAGCCCCAACGGAAACAGATATCCGAGATCGACATCTTCTCGTACAGCGGGTCGACGAGTTCCGCACGGCAGCGTTCAAGGCGATGCAAACGCAGATAAGCCGAAAAGCTCTGCCCGACGGTTTCGAACAGCTTTTGCAGATAGCGCGACGAGACGCGCTCTTCCTTCGCGATCAACGTGAGACTGATGTTCGAATTGCCGAGCCGTGCATCGATGCTGCGGCACACGCGCGAAAAAATCGCCGCCTGTGACGAGGTCAGCCCGCTGATGCTCGCTTCGTGTTGATGTCCTGCGAGACTCGCGACGAGGAACTCGGCCAGTGCGAGTTCGAGCGGACGCAGCTCGCTGACCGACAGCGTATCGACGCTTTCCGCGATCGAAGCGAGGAACCCCGAGAACACGTGGCCGATACCGGCGTCCGCCGCAATCCGTCCGGCGCGCATCGACGATGGCGCGAAGAGCCGTGCGCTGACGGCCTCACGCGGCACGCGCACGACGAACGCGCAGAAATCCGCGTCGAAAACCAGCGAAGCGCGCTCGCGCGACGGCAGGTAGACGATGTCATGCGTCGCAACCGGTTCGCGCTTGTCGTTGGCGACGAGCGTCGCGTCGCCATCGACAGCCATCACGATCAGCAGGCTGTCGGCGGCGGAGGTCTTCAGTTCGAGCGTTTGTGCGACCGAGTTCAACACGCTCAGGTCGAAGCCGCCGATCGACGTCCTCGATTGAATCGTTCCATGCAACGCACGCGCCGAACGGATCGCTCCGCTGCGCAGCCCCAACCCGTCGAGCACGTCATGCCACGCGCGCAACCGCTGGGCTTCCGGATAGGACTCGGTGGTAAAGCGCAGCAGATCCAACGTGGACTCCCGGGTCGTGGAAAGCGACGCGGGAGCGTCGCGCAGCGCCCGGTTACGGTGGTTCGGCTGAATCGAAAGGCCGGACGCATCGCTACAATGCAAAGCAACCTTTACGCCATCCGGCGTTAAAGGTCGATAGTGCTGCGGTCACGCCGACGTGCAATACGCATAAGCGCGCCGGTCAGATTCGCGGGCCGCACCTGCAACGCGCGTTCGCTGCGCATCGGCGTGCGCAACCCTGCGCCAGCATCGCGCATGCGCACCGCGTTGGCGCACCGGCTTTCATATTCACGACTGCTGTATACGCGCCACGCGCTGCTGCGAGGGGATCACGTCCCCGTCGTAAACACGTTCTTGCGAATCGAACCGTGCACCCCCCAATTCGCGTCGACGACCTGCGTTACACCGAAGTCCGCCGCGACCGACATCAACGCAATCGCCTCGTCCTCGCTCAGCCGATGCACGGTCATCAGGAAGCGGCGCAGCTTGCGGAACGCGTCACGCATCGCATGGTCGAGGCTTGAGTGCTGTGCGACCTCGGTCTGCGCATTCGGCCCTAGTTCGGCCAGGTAGTTCGGGAACGTGAAGCCGTACACCGACCAAAGATCGTCGGTTTCCAGCATCGGATGGGTCAAGCCTTCGAGCGTGGTGCCGTCCAGGTCGTTCTTCTTGTGCAACACGAATTCGAAGTCGCCCGTCAGCGAGCATTCGATCGCCGTGCCGCCGAGT
This sequence comes from Paraburkholderia sp., assembly GCA_036502945.1. Classification (GTDB taxonomy): domain Bacteria; phylum Pseudomonadota; class Gammaproteobacteria; order Burkholderiales; family Burkholderiaceae; genus Paraburkholderia. Next base: position 7,044 of record DASXXR010000385.1, read on the forward strand.
TCGCTGTCGCCCTGCGCCGCGTGCGGATCGCCGACCGAGAAAAACGCGCCGTCCACAGCAACCGGGTAATACATGCGCGCACCTTTGCCGACGCGCCAGTCGTCCATGTTGCCGCCGGTGTAGCTGGGCGGAATCGAGCTGACGTAGTCGGCCTCGGACGGCGCGAGCCCCATCGTGCCGAAGTGCAGCCGGGCCGGCACCTTCACGTTCGGCATGATGTTTTCGCGCTTGCGGACCAGCGTGTGATCGACCCTGACGCCGGGATAATCGATCATCGAATGCACGACGCCGTCGGGGTCGGTCTGCGGTGTCCACACGTAGTTGTAGACCGCGCGCGCGAACGGTTCGCCCGCCGTGTCGAGTTCGAAGATCGTGACGACTTCGCGCGGCTTCGGTTCTTCGATCAGATCGCGATACTGGAAACCCCACGAAGCGGCGACGTTCGAACCGAAGCAACGGCCCAGATAGCACGCATGACAACTCGGCCGCGGGCGCACGTCGAGAATGCGCACTTCGAGCACGTCGCCCGCTTCGGCACCTTCGATCGCAACGGGCCCGGTCAGCAAGTGCACGCCGATGCCTTCGCCAGAACCGAGCTTGAACGGGCCTTCGGTCGGGCCGGCGCCACGGCGCGGGATGGCCTTGTGCTCGCGGGTCCAGTGAAACACGCTCTCGGCGCCGGGGTCGCCGGCAATCATCCGCTCGTGGTCGTCGTTCGCGTGGTGCGTCAGCGTCTCGATCGTCACCCGGTCGCCGGAGCGCACAGTCAGCGAAGGCGCAACCTTCTTGCTGAAGTAGCCCCAATGAACCGTTTCCGGCGACACGGGAAGGGTGTGGTGCTTCATGTTCGTTGGGACCTTGTGAGGTGCCCGGCACGCAGCGCCGGGCGATTCGGGAGCGTTTGGAGCGCGGCGCGCGCCGCGCCCGCGGCGGGGTTCGATCCGCTCACGGCGCCACTTCCATCCGGCTGTCGGCGCCCATCACGTTCAGGAACTTCGTGGTCAACGGATGCCGCGGGTGCGTGAGCAGTTCATGCGCGGGCCCCTCTTCGACGACGTTGCCGCCGGCCATGAACACGACGCGGTCCGCGACCTGATCGGCAAAGCGCAACTGGTGCGTCGAGATGATCATCGTGAGACCGTCTTCGATCGCGAGACGCTGAATCACGTCGAGCACTTCGCCGACCAGTTCGGGGTCGAGCGCGGACGTCGGCTCATCGAGCAGCAGCACGCGCGGATTCGGCGCCAGCGCACGGGCAATCGCGACCCGCTGTTGCTGGCCGCCGGACAAGTGACGCGGCAGCGCGTCGGCGCGATGCGCGAGGCCGACGCGTTCAAGCAGTTGACGCGCGCGACGGTCCGCTTCCGCAGCCGCCATTCCGTGCACCCAGCGCAGCGGCCCCGCGATGTTCTCGCGCGCGGTCAGATGACTGAACAGATTGAACTGCTGGAACACCATGCCGACGCCGACGCTCGCGCGCTCGTTGGCGACGTCGCGCTGATTCATCGGCCGGCCGTCGGAGCGATAGCCGAGCCGGCGCCCGCCGACGTGAATCTGGCCCGCATCCCACTGCTCGAGGTGATTGATACAGCGCAGCAGCGTGCTCTTGCCGGAGCCGCTCGGACCGAGCAACGCGATGACTTCGCCGGTTTGCACCGTCAGGTCGAAGCGGTCGAGCACCGTCTGTTCACCGTAGCGCTTGTGCAAACCGGTTACGCGAACCGCCACGGGCTGCGTCGCGAGTTCGGCGTAACGCTTCGCTCGATCGACACGCGCGGTCGACGTCGCAGGCGAAGGTGTCAGTTCGGCAAGCGCGTTGTCTGCCTGCGCAGCCGCCGACGTGGCGATACCGCCGGCCCCGCCCGCGGCCACTGCGACACCCGCGCGCCGCCACGGCAGCAGCCGCGCGAAGCGCCCGGAAGCCGGACGATCGAGATCGAGCGCGGACTCGGCGATCAACTGGATCATCGCGATCGCGCCGGTTAGCACGAGATACATCAAACCGGAAGCAAAGAAAATCGAAAAGAAATCGAAAGTCGACGACGCGAGCTGCGTGCTGCGCAACGTCAGTTCGTCGACCGCAATCACCGAGGCCAGCGACGAGTTCTTCAACGCGCTGACCGATTCGTTGCCGAGCGCCGGCACGATCATCCGGATCGCCTGCGGCGAGATGATGCGGCGCATCAGCACCGCGGGCGTCATGCCGAGCGCTTGCCCCGCGAGCAGTTGCCCGCGGTCCACGCCGAGCACGCCGGCGCGCAGGATCTCCGCGATGAACGGACCTTCGTTCGCCGCGAGCGCGAGGCCCGCCGCACCCAGCGCGCTCAGCTTGAGGCCGATGTGCGGCAGCGCGTCGTACGCGAACACGAGTTGCAGGATCAGCGGCGTACCGCGAAAAATCACCGTGTAGCCGCGTGCAATCGCGGCGAGCGGCCCGACCTTGCTCAATTGCATGCTGGCGAGCACCAGCCCCACGATCAAACCGCCGCCCAGCCCGAGCACCGTAACCGCGATCGTGAAGCCGATGCCGCGCAACAGATACGGCATACCAAGATAGTGCAGGAACAAATCCATCAGTTCGATACGATCAGCTTAGGTGTTTCAAGGTTTTCAGCGCCGAGCGACCACTTCTTCAGCAGATCCGTCTGGACGCCGGCTTTCTGGATCGCGACGAGTGCCGCCTGCACCGCTGCGCGGAATTCCGGCTTGTCCTTCGGTACGCCGATACCGATCGAATACGGCAGCGTCACTGCGGTCGCTTTTTCGAGCTTGTCCGGGTACGCCTTTACCGCCTGTTCCACGGTGTTCACGTCGTTGATGTACGTATCCGCGCGGCCCGACAGGATCGCCTGAATGCAGTTCGCGTTGTTGTCGTACAGCTGCGTGGTCGCTTCCTGCTTGCCGGCCGCCTTGCAGGCGGGCGCGAGGTTTGCGATCAGCGGCACTTCGACATAGCCGGTGTTTTCGGCGGCAGTCGTGCCGCACATCGTCGTGTTGATGCCGGTGATCTTCTTCGGGTTGCCCTTCGCCACCAGCACGCCGTCGAATACCTTCGAATACGTAATGAAGTCGGCGGCTTTAGCGCGCTCTTCGGTTGCGTAGATATCGGAGATCACGATGTCGGCCTGGCCGCTTTGCAGCGTCGTCAGCAGCGCCGCGAACGTCACCGGCTTGTACGCCATCGTGAAGCCGAGGCAGTTGCCGATCGCTTCGCCGAGGTCGATATCGAAGCCGATGTATCTGGTCGGGTCGTTCGGATCCAGCGCTTCATAGCCCGGCGTGTGCGGGTTGATTGCGTTGGTAATCGTCTTGCCCTTGTATTGCGGGTATTTCGCCTGCAGCGCCTTGCATTCGGCAGGCGTCGCCGGCGCGGCAGCCATCGCGCGGCCGGACATCAACAGCACCAGCAGACAGACGACGCCGAAGACGAGTTCACGCCAGCGCCCAACAGCCGCGCCCGCGCGCCGCAGGCCGTGGCCATGATCGATAAGGTTGGTATGCATCGAAAACTCCGTGAGCGGCAGATGTCAACGGCCCACCCCATGTATGCCGGGTTGCATCGCACGAGCGCAAGGGTAGGTGGAGGAAATCTCGGCGACTTGTCTCGATGCGCACAAATGCTTGTACGGGGGTGAATTGGGGCGTTGTCGCGTGGTGCGGCGTGGTGTTGCGGGCAAAGGTGAGCGGATACGGGAGCCGCGTGTGAAAGCGGTTTGTAGTGAATCAGCGGGTTTTGAGCACCGCTGATGTTGAATCATCGGATGAGCCAGTCGGGTGATCCACGGTAAATGGAACCGGGTCCCGAATAGGCTCACCTTAGATGATGAAGTGCCGCATAAGGGCTATTTCAGAACTGCGCCGTTACCTGAAATCCGACCGTGACGTTTGCAGTCGGGAAGCCCGCCGGTTTGTAGATCGGCGTACCGGCGAACAGATCGTATGAAAATCCGCCGATGCGGCTCGCGACACTGCCACGCACGCCGATAACCGCACCCGCCAGCTGCGTGCCGGCGAGGAACGCCGTGCCCGGACCAAAGACGCGGCCATAGTCCACGCCTGCATAGAGCGACTGGCCGGTGTTGCCGAGCGCCGCCTGCAATTCATTGCGCCAGTAGAAACCGCGCTCGGCCGCAAGCATCGTTTCGCCGTCGAAGCCGCG
>DASXXR010000386.1:0-9102 GCA_036502945.1 Paraburkholderia sp.
ACGGCGTTCGACGCGCGGCCCTGTGCGTTATCGACAGTCTGCTCCTGGAAAGACTCACCGACCCTGGAAAACGCATTACTCCGGCAACACTTCGCCTTTCGTTTCCGGCGCGAACGGAATGAGGAACAACCCGACCACGAACGCGATCGCCGTGAGCGCGACCGGAATCCCGAGCGTGTGCATGTTGAGCACAGCCGCACCGAGCAGGAAGTTGACCCCCGCACCGACGAAGCGCCCAACCGACGTGCAGAACGCGAACGCGGTGGCCCGTACGCGGGTTCCGAACTGTTCCGGCAGCCACAGGCTGAACAGCGCGAAATTGCCGCCGAAGAAGCCGAGCACGAACAGCAACGCGATAAACGGCGCGAGCCCGTTCGGCAGATAGAACGCCCAGCCGAAACTCAACGCGATCGTCACGGCCATCCCGGCGAAGTAAATCGCGAGCGTCTTCTTGCGGCCGATGCGTTCGGCAAGCGGCGGCAACGCAAGGCAGCCGAGAATCGTGCCGATCGACAGCAGGCCGGTTGCCAGCGACGCCATCTTCGTCGCGTCGGCTTTGCCCATGCCGGCGCGCGTCGCGAGTTGAATCACAGCCGAAGGCTCATACACGGCGCCCGCCCACAACCCGATGATCGCAATCGTCAGCAGTCCGCAGGCAACCCACGTGCGGCGCCGATACTGAGGGCCGAAAATTTCGCGCAGCGGCTTCGCGCGCGCTGCGCCCGCCTCCGCCTTCTGCCATTTTTCAGACTCTTTCACCCGCGTCAGAATCAGAATCGCGACGACCACCGGCACCGCGCCCGTCAGGAACATCGCACGCCAGCCGAAGTGCACGCCGATCGTGTAATTGAGCGCCGCAGCCAGAAAAAAGCCGGCGTAATAGCCGGTCTGCAAGTAGCCCGCACCCATCTTGCGGCGATCCTCCGGCCACGCTTCGGCGACATACGTGCCCGCCAGCGCCCATTCGCCGCCGATGCCCACGCCAGCAATGAAGCGATAGATAGCGAGTTGCCAGACGTTGTGCGAAGTCGCGGACAGTCCGGTAAAGATCGCGAACGTGAAGATGGTGAAGGCCAGCACCTTGGTGCGGCCGAAGCGGTCCGCAAGCGGTCCCCAGATAAACGACAGTCCCCAACCCACGAGGAACAGTGCGAACAGGATCGACCCTGCAAGGCCGACGTTGGCCGGGGTCGCCGCGTAACCCGAGCGCGGCAGCAATTCAGTCAGCGCCGGCGTGAGCACCAGCGCGTAAATGAACGAGTCCATGCCGTCGAGCGTCCAGCCGGCCCAGGCACCCCAGAAACCCGCAATCTGCGAGCGATTGAGCGGCGTTCGATGTCGGGCACTGCCCGCGCGATCCGTCAGTGAATTCATCATGCTCCTCCGGTAGTGCGGTTGTAATGCGCAAGCTGAATCTAAAACAATGTTGCAGCACGCGCGCGAAAAACCCAGGCCCCCTTTGCCGGCATACTCGTCAACGACATCCCAAGGCCGCCGCATCGATTTCGATTCCCTTGCATCGACGCGCGTGACCCACGGGTTTTTCCGGCTGGATGACTCACTTTTTTATATATAATATTTGATGTCATGAACAACGTAACCGATCGTTTTCCCCTGGACGACGTGCCGAACACACCGTTCCTGCCGACCGCAAGCGCGCCGCGTTCGAGCGCGTCGCGGCTGATCGCCGAAGCGCTGCGGACGGCGATCGTCGAAGGCACGCTGGCGCCCGGCGCGCCGCTGCGGCAGGACGCAATCGCGCGCCATTTTTCGGTCAGCGCGATTCCGGTCCGCGAAGCGTTGCGCCAACTGGAAAGCGAAGGCTGGGCGAAGGTCGAAGTACACAAGGGCGCAACCGTCGCACCGTTGTCGGCCGACGAGGCGCGCGAAATCTATGAAATTCGCTCGGCGCTCGAAAGCCTCGCGCTCGGGCTGGCGATTCCGAATCACACCGCCGCTTCACTGCGCGAAGTGACCAAGCTCTGCAAGGCTGCGGAGCGCGAACCGAACCCTTCGCTCTATGTCGCAGGCAACGAAGCATTTCACATGGCTCTCTATGCGCCCGCCGGGCGTCCGCACCTGGTCGAAATGATTGGGAAGCTGCACCGCAGGGGCGAGCGGTATCTGCGGCTCAAATTCGGCTTTCCGGAGTACAAAGGAGAGTCCGATCACGAACACATCACGCTGCTCGATGCAGTGGCGCGCCGCGATGTCGCGGCTGCGCAGTCGCTGGTCGCGGCGCACCTGATCGGTACCGGCGATCTGATCTATCGTTTTCTGACCGACCGCGCGCAGGCCGAGCCTGCACACGCGCCGTCGCGCACACCCCGCGCCCGACGCGCGCGCACTTCAACCAGCACCAGCGGAAGTTGACCCTGCCCATGAACCAGCGACTCGAACCGGCCCGCGCGGCATTGGCCAGCCCCCCTGCAGGAACCCGCTCATGGACGACCCGGCGCGACGAAAAAGCGCGCCGGCTCGCCGCCATCGCACCGTGGATCGAAGACGGCGTGCTGCCGGCGGCGCGCATCGTCGATGCGCTTCAAGCGCTGATCTGCCCCGGCGACCGCGTCGCGCTCGAAGGCGACAACCAGAAGCAGGCCGACTTTCTGTCGCGCTCGCTGGCGAAGGTCGATCCGCAAAAAGTGCATGACGTGCACCTGCTGATTTCCAGCATCAGCCGTCCTGAACATCTGACGTTGTTTGAGAAAGGCATTGCGCACAAGGTCGATTTCGCTTTCGCCGGGCCGCAAAGCCTGCGCGTCGCGCAACTGCTCGAAGACGGTCAGCTCGAAATCGGCGCGATCTATACGTACGTCGAACTGTACGCGCGGATGTTCGTCGATCTGACGCCGCAGGTGGCGCTGCTGTGCGCCGAGAAGGCGGACCGTCACGGCAACCTGTACACCGGCGCGAACACCGAAGATACGCCGACCATTGCCGAAGCCGCCGCGTTCCGGCACGGCATCGTGATCGTGCAGGTGGATGAGATCGTCGATGAGCTGCCGCGGGTGGATATTCCCGGCTCGTGGGTCGATGTGGTCGTCGAGGCCGACCGGCCGTTCGCCGTCGAACCGCTCTTCACGCGTGATCCGCGCCATATCGGCGACCTGCAGGTGCTGACCGCGATGATGGTGATCCGCGGCATCTACGAGCCGTATGGCATTACGGCACTGAATCACGGCATCGGTTTCGATACCGCTGCCATCGAACTGCTGTTGCCGACCTATGGCGAATCGCTCGGCCTCAAAGGCAAGATCTGCCGCAACTGGACGCTCAATCCGCACCCCACGCTGATACCGGCCATCGAATCGGGCTGGGTCGACAGCGTGCACTGCTTCGGCAGCGAGGTCGGCATGGAAGCGTATATCGAGGCGCGGCCCGACGTCTTCTTTACCGGCCGCGACGGCAGCCTGCGTTCGAACCGCGTGCTGTGCCAGCTGGCCGGGCAATATGCGGTCGATCTGTTCATTGGCTCGACGCTGCAACTCGACGCCGATGCGAACTCGTCGACCGTGACGCGCGGCCGTCTGGCCGGCTTCGGCGGCGCGCCGAACATGGGCCATGATCCTCGCGGCCGGCGCCATTCGAGCGCAGCGTGGCTCAAGCTGCTGAAGGATCAGGGGCCGGTGTCGCGCGGCCATAAACTCGTCGTGCAGATGGCCGAGACCTACAAGAAAGGCGGCGAGCCGACCTTCGTCGACGAACTCGATGCCGTCGCGGTGGGCGCCAAAAGCGGGATGGCCATCGCGCCCGTGATGATCTATGGCGACGACGTGAGCCATGTCGTCACTGAAGAAGGCATTGCGCATCTGCACAAGGCCGAAGGCATCGACGAACGGCGCGCGGCGATTGCCGCCGTCGCCGGCGTCACACCGATCGGCTTGCGGGCGAAACCCGACAAGACCGCCGAATTGCGCCGGCGCGGCATCGTCGCGTATCCGGAGGATCTCGGCATCCGGCGTGGCGATGCGAAGCGCTCGCTGCTCGCCGCGCGCAGCATCGACGATCTCGTCACGTGGTCCGGCGGGCTGTATGCACCGCCCGCGCAGTTCAGGAGCTGGTGACGCAATGGCTGCACCGGCCATTCCCGATATAGGCGCAGCCGTGGCCGACGCCCGGCTGCTTCGCTGCGCCGCTGCTGCGCTGCCGTCGCAGGGCGGCGGACGGGTTGCCGCACGTCACACAGCATGCGCGTTGCCGGATGCGCAACTCGCGCGGCTCGCCGTTGCGGCGCTGGTAGAAGAAGCCGAGCTCACGCCGAAACCGGCGCTGGTCGACCGGCGCGGCAGCGGCGCGCACCGCGACCTCGATCTGCCGACGATGCTGCGTTCCGCACATGCGCTCGAGGCGACGTTCGATGCGTTGGCGCGTGCGGCACGTCGCGCACGTGTGCCGTCCGCGACGCTGCGCGCGGAACTGGCGCAGATCGGACGTGCCGGCGAACAGGCAATGCTGCGCGCGACCGGCGGCAGCAACGCGCATCGCGGTGCGATCTGGATCGTCGGCTTGCTGGTTGCCGGCGCGGCCATGTGCGACGCGGCGCGTGGAAGCGTGGCGACGCCGCATGCGCTCGATGTTGAGCCGGCGTCTTTGTTCGCCGCGCGCGCCGCGCGCATCTGCACACTCGGCGCACAGATCGCGTGTTTTCCCGACCGGTTCGCCGCGCCCGCCGACAGCCACGGCGAGCGCGCCCGTCAGCGCTACCAGGTGGGCGGCGCGCGCCGTGAAGCACAGGACGGCTTTCCGCATGTGGTCGACGTCGGCCTGCCGGGCGCTGCTTCGCGCGCGTGAGCGCGGCATCGGCGAAAACGCCGCCCGCCTCGACGCGCTCGTCGCGATCATGGCTTCGCTCGACGACACCTGCCTGCTGCACCGCGCCGGTCTCGCCGGACTTCACGCCGGTCGCCATGGCGCACGCCGCGTGCTCGCGGCCGGCGGCACTTCTACGGCCGCCGGCCGCGCGGCGCTTGCCGCGCTCGATCGCGAACTCGTCACACTCAACGCATCGCCGGGTGGCGCGGCCGATCTGCTCGCCGCAACGCTCTTCATCGACACACTGTTACGTCACGACTTCACCGGGAGTACAGCCTCATGGAACACCTGACGTTCGACTATCCGGCGCAACGCGCCGTCACGACACGCGCGCATGTGGGCGTCGTCGGCTCCGGCGACCTGGAGGTGCTGCTGTCGCCCGCCGCGTCCATGCAGGCGAGCGTCGAAGTGCGCACCAGCGTCGACGGCTACGGCCATATCTGGAAAAGCGTGCTCGACCGCTTTTTCCAGCGCTACGACGGCGCCGCGCAAATCGAGATCAACGACTTCGGCGCAACGCCGGGCGTCGTCGCGTTGCGACTCGCGGAAGCGGTGGAAGCCGCCGAAGCCGCTGATGCCACCGGACAAGGAGGACACGTATGAGCACCGTGGCTGCCCGTCCCGCTCCGCTGCTAAGCGACAGCTTCATTGAATTGCCCGCGCGCGAACGCGTGCGCGCGCTGCTCGACCCCGGCACGTTCCGCGAATTGCTCGGCCCGTTCGACCGGGTCGAATCGCCGTGGCTGCCGATGCAAGGCATCGTCTGTCAGGCGGACGACGGCGCCGTGATCGCACGCGGCACGATCGATGGGGAACCCGCCGTGGTCGCCGCGCTCGAGTCCGCGTTTCAGGGCCGCAGCATCGGCGAAGTGTCGGGCAGCAAGATCGCCGGCGCGCTCGAACTTGCGTTGCGCGACTGCGAACGCGGCCAGTTGGTGCGCCCCGTCGTGCTGTTCGAAACCGGTGGCGTGCGGCTGCAGGAAGCGAATCTCGGGCTCGCCGTGATCGCCGAAATGCAGGCGGCGATCGTCGCGTTGCGCCGTCATGTGCCGGTGGTCGGCGTCATTGCCGGCATGGTCGGCTGCTTCGGCGGCATGTCGCTCGCGGCCGCGCTGTGCTCATATCTGGTCGTCACGAAACAGGGACGGCTCGGCATGAACGGCCCCGAAGTGATCGAACAGGAGGCCGGCATCGACGAACTCGACGCAAGCGACCGCCGCCGCATATGGCAACTGATCGGCGGCGAGCAACGCGCCGCGAGCGGTCTGGCGGACCAACTCGTCGACGACGACGCGCCCGCCGTGCGTGCGGCCGTTCAACAGGCGTTCGCGCAAGGGCTGCCCGCCGCGCATCGCAGCGAGCAGGTAGATGTCTATCTCGCCCGGCTCGCAGCCGTCGATCCGTCGACGGTAACGCCCGCGACGATGCGCACGATGTTCGGCGCCGACGCGACAACCTCACTGCGCAAGGAGCAAACGTGAGCGACACTCAATTGACCCGTGGCGCACGCTGGTTCCGCGCACTCGCCGGCGAACCGTCCAGCGGCGCCCCCGTCTGGAGCGGCGACGCGGCGCTCGGCGCCGAAACGGCGCGCTTCATCACCGTCGTGCCGGATCCGGAGAACCGCTTTCCACGCGCGACCGATAACGTCGTCGGGCTCGAACAGGGCTGGCGGCTCGCCCGCGCCGTGCGCGAAGCTATCGCTCAGGACGCAGCGAGCGCGACCAAGCGCCCGATTGTGGCGATCGTCGACGTGAAAAGCCAGGCCTACGGCTACCGCGAGGAGATGCTCGGCGTCCATCTCGCGTGTGCCGCGGGCGTCGATGCGTACGCGTCGGCGCGCGACGCCGGGCATCCGGTCATTGCGCTGATCGTCGGGCCGGCGATGTCGGGCGCGTTTCTCGCGCACGGCTACCAGGCGAACCGGATTCTCGCGCTCGACGCGCCCGGCACGATGGTGCACGCGATGGGCAAGGAAGCGGCCGCGCGCGTGACGCGCCGTACCGTCGAGGAACTCGATGCGCTCGGTGAAACGATCGTGCCGATGTCGTATTCGATGGCTTCGTTCGCGAAGCTCGGGTTGCTCGACGAACTGATCGGCGGCGTCGACGCCGACGCGCCGACCGATGCGCACATCGAGCGCGTGCGCGGCGTGCTGGCTGACGCGGTGCGCGGTGCGCGCGCGGATCGGCGCGGTCAGGGTTTATCGCGCCGGCTCGAATCCGAGGCCGCGCAAAAAACCCGCGCGGCTTCGATCGACGTGCGGCGGCGTCTTGCGCAACAGTGGGATGCTGTGTGATGCGCATGTGTGCGCTGCCGCCCGCATTGCCTGCGTTCGCGGCTGGGCTTGACGGCAGGTTTGCCGCCGATGGCGCGCTTGCTCGTCATGCGCGCTGGCAACCGCACGACTTGCTGCGGCTGCGGCGCCTGCCCGCGTTCGACGGTGAACCCATGTGGGTTCGCGAAGCGTTTGCGCGCGCGCCGTTTGTCGTGGTCCGGCGCGCGCAGACTGCGGAAAGTTACATTGCGGTCGGCGTGCGCGGTGCGAGCCGCGCGCAACGCTACGGCACCTGGGTGCAAGCGAGCGACGTCGAGCTTACCGTCTCGCCTGATTCGCTGGTGGCACTCGAACCTCAAGTTGAACGCGTTCCGCTGCCCGCGTTCGCTGCACTAGCCGCGTTGCGCCGCGCACCGGGCAGTCTCGCGCAGTTCGTCTGGGGACCGACGGGCAGTGTCGGCTATGAACTGGCAACACGGGTGCCGGCCGCCACTTCGGCCAGCGATCTCGATCTGCTGATTCTCACCCCCGAGAAAATGCCTGATGCGACGGCAATCCGACTGCTGAGCGAGCTGAACCGGCATGCGCAAAACGCGGGCGTTCGTGTGGATGTGCAACTCGAAACGCCAGCGGGCGGTGTTGCGCTGGCGGAACTCGCCGCGGGCAAACCGCACGTCATGGTGCGCGCTGCGTACGGCCCCGCGCTCGTCACCGACCCGTGGGCAGTGACCACGACCAGGCACGCGTGATGCTCGCCTATCTGTTCCCAGGACAGGGCGCGCAAACCGAAGGCTTTCTGCATCGGCTGCCTGCGCATCCGGCATCCGAAACCACGGTCGAAGAAGCATCGGACGTGCTCGGCATCGATGTGCTGACGCTCGATACCGTCGATGCACTTCGGTCAACGGTCGCCGTGCAGATCAGCATGGTCGTGGCTGGCGTTGCGACCGCGCGCGCACTGATGGCCGAACAACTGACGCCGGATGTCAGTGCCGGGCTCTCGGTAGGCGCGTACCCCGCGGCGGTCAGCTGCGGCGCGCTCGCGTTCGGCGACGCGCTTCGGCTGGTCCGCAAACGGGCCGAGCTGATGGAAACGGCGTATCCGTCAGGCTATGGTCTCGCAGCGATTTCAGGGCTGACCGAGCACGAGGTGGAACGGCTCGCGGCGAAACAGGCGTGCGACGGACAACCCTGCGTTTATGTCGGCAACGTCAATGCGCCACGGCAGATCGTCGTTGCGGGAGCGTCGGCCGCGCTCGATGTGTTTATTGAACACGCGCTCGCTGGCGGTGCGCGCAAGGCGATACGACTCGCGGTCAGCGTGCCGTCGCATTGCGAACTGCTCGCGCAAGCTGCCGATGAACTCGCCGCCTACGCACGCGACGTGCCGTTTCACACGCCGCACAGCACCTATGTCGGCAACCGCGGCGGCCGCCCGCTGCACACCGCCGACGCAATCCGCGAAGACCTGGTGACCAACATGCGCTATACGGTTCGCTGGTTCGACGCGCTGACGGTGATTGTCGAAATGGGCGGCCGGGTTTTGATGGAGGCGCCGCCGGGCCAGGTTTTGACCGATATCGCTCGCGAGCACTTCCCCGGCATCATCGCTCTTCCCGCCAGCACGCTGAGGTTCGACCAACTCGTTGCAACGGTGAAACGACGTATTGACACAAACGCGGACACAAACGCGGACGCAAACGCGGACACAAACGCGGACGCAAACACGGACGCAAACACGGACGCAAACACGGACGCAAGCACGGGCGCAAACACGCGTTGAAGCCGCGCGGCGGGGTCTTTCAGTCGACGAAAATCTCCTGCAGCGTGGATAACGCCGTTGACAACGCCTGCTCCGATATCGTCCCAGCCTTCTTGATCAAACGATCCTTGTCTACCGTGCGAATCTGATCGAGCAGAATCAGGCCACGCTTCCGCGAAAAGGTAAGCGATACGCGAAACGGCGCGGGCCTGCTGCCTGTCGTCATGGGCGCGACGATGACGGTGCG
>DASXXR010000387.1:0-31106 GCA_036502945.1 Paraburkholderia sp.
TCGCAACTTTCAATTGTTCTGCAAGAGCTTAATCACAAGCCGTCTCCGGCCTACACTGCAAGCACTGAAACGCAAACGGGTGTTTGCGGAAAATCAAGCCCGGAGGTAAGGATCATGAAATTCGTTCAATCGCTCGTTGTGGCCGCTGCTCTCGCTATTCCCGCTGTGTCGTCTTTCGCTCAGTCGAACGACGCGGCAGCGCCGGTCAATTCTCAGGTCGTACAAGTGAACGATGCGGCCGGAGATTCCGGCGGAGTTGCAGACGGCACGTCGGTGTCGGGAACCCATCAGCATCTGCGTTCGTTCCGTAACGATGTTTCTCGCCTGGGCCACAAAATCCAGGGTTCGATTCGTCCGGATACAAACGACGGGATGAAGCCGATTTATTTCGGTTCGTAAATCACCCGCGTTGAATGCTACAGGCCACTGTTGACGGTGTCGCTTCAGACGGTGGTGTTCTGTAGTTGCAATAGCATCGAAGCGCGCAGACCAATCTGCGCGCTTTCGCTTTTTTGAAAAGCGTCCTACGCCCCATCGCGCCACGCGCACACATCACCGGTTTCGAGTACCGCCTGCCCGAGCACGAAAATCGCATTGGCCGGCACCGGCGCCTCAACCCGCTCCGTGCCGAAGTTGAACGCAAACGTCAAAGCGCCACGCCGACGCATGCGCAAACCCTCTGCCAGCACCTGCCCGTGAATACCGGCTTCATTCGCAACCTGCTCAAGCACAGCCCGATGCAGCGTATGCGACAACCACGCCGCCACATAGCGAACCCGCCCGTGCGTCAGCACCGCCGGCCACGCGTCGTCGAAACGCGCATCCACGCGGGTCTCCCCATTGGCGCGGACATGCTCGCGCCAATGCACGGCCACCCCATCCGTGCCGCCGATCGACACCGCGGGCGCAAGCGTCGGCCGCAACGACTCGACTTCGAGCACCTGCATCGGCAACACGCGTTGCAGCGCACCGGGCGCAAGATTCGACGGAATCGCGAATTCGCTCGTCTTCGATCCGCTTCGCGGCCCAAACACCCATTGCGCCGAACTCCGTTCGATCTGTGCCACGAGCGCGTCGTCGAGCACCGCGAGGCTCGGCACCACAACCATCCGGTACGGCGAGAGATCGGCGCGGCTCGATACGATGTCGACATCGAGACCCAGTTCGCGCAACGCCTCGTAGTAGTCGAACACCAGCGTCTGATAGTCGAATGTCTTGCCATGACGCTGGATCTCGAACATCCATTGCGTCTCGTAGTCGAACACCACCGCAATGGCCGCGCGTGCCGGCGCATCGAGCGCGGAAAGCACATCGGATTCGGCGATCTCGCGCGCCACCTGCTGCACTTCAAGACCGCCCGGCGACAATTCGTTGTTCGGCAGATTGAGTCCCGAGTGCATCTGTTCCTGCGCATACGGACACTGGCGCCAGCGGAAATACGACACCAGCTCCGCGCCGTGCGCGAACGCCTCATACGCCCATAGCCTGACCATCCCCTTCGCCGGCACCGGATTCCACGGCGCCCAGTTGACCGGCCCCGCCTGCTGCTCCATCACCCAGAAGCGGCCGCCGCCGATCGCGCGATAGCGGTCATGATCGAACGCCGATACATCCGGATGCGACGTGCGCGCGTATCGCGCCTTTTGCGCTTCGGGCAGCGCAATGGATTCGGTTCGCGCAATCGGATAGCTGTCCCACGCGGCGACGTCGATCTGGTTGTCCGCGGCGAAGCGATAGTGATCGAAGGTCGTGAAGAAACCCATGAAGTTATGCAGCACATCCGCATCCGGCGCAAAGCGCCGCAGCACGTCGACCTGCTCGCGATGAAAACTCGCAACCTCGTCGGACATGAAGCGGCGAAAGTCGAGCAGGTGAATCGGATTGGCGTCGGTGGGCGTCAGGTTCGGCAGGCCGATCGCTTCGAACGACGGATACTCCATGCTCCAGAACACGTTGCCCCACGCTTCGTTCAGGCCTTGCACCGTCTCATAGCGACCTCTCAACCACGCATGAAAACGCTGCAGCGCTGCTTGCGAGTAGCTCGGCACGGTTTCATGACAACCCAGTTCGTTATCGGTCTGCCACGCGACAATCGACGCATGCGCGCCGTAGCGTTCCGCCATCGCGGTTACGATCCGCAAACAGGCTTGCCGATACGTTTCGCTGGAAATGTCGTAGTGCCGGCGCGATCCGAAGTTCCAGCGCGTGCCGTCCGCGCGCACCGGCAGCACGTCCGGATGCGCGTCGATCAGCCATTTCGGCGGCGACGCCGTCGGCGTGCCGAGCACAATCTTCAGGCCCGCGCTCGCCAGCGTGTCGATCGCATCGTCGAGCCAGTTCCATGCGTACTGCCCCGCGCTGGGCTCCATCCGGCTCCACGCGAATTCCGCGATCCGTACGTGCGTGATGCCGAGTTCGGCCATACGCTTCGCGTCGTCGGCCCACATCGAACGGGGCCATTGTTCCGGGTAGTAACACACACCGAGTTGCATGAGAGAAGTCTCGCTCTGGGAGATAGAGGCCCCCGCCGCAACGCTCGGGGGAAAAGCCGGAAAAGAAACCTGCGCGCCTAGCCCTTGCTCGCGCCGAAGGTCAACCCGGCGACGAAATGCTTCTGCATCGCGAAGAACATCAGTACGGACGGCAACGCGGCCAGCACGGAGCCGGCGGCAACAAGATTCCACGCGGTGGTCCACTGCCCCTTGAGCGCGGCGACGCCCACGGTGATCGGCGCGGCCTCGTCGCCTTGCGTGAGACACAGCGCCCAGAAATAGTCGTTCCATACAAACGTGAACACGAGGATGCCGAGTGCGGCGAGCGCGGGGCGAATCAGCGGCAACACGATGCGCGCATAGACCGTCCATTCGCTCGCACCTTCCACGCGTGCGGCCTCAATCAGTTCGAATGGCAACTGCTTGATGAAATTGCGCAGAAACAGCGTGCAAAACCCGGTCTGGAACGATACATGGAAGATCACCAGCGCCCACACGGTGTTGAACAGCCCGGCCTTCAACGCCATGTCGCGCACTGGAATCATCAGGATCTGGATCGGCACGAAGTTGCCGGCTACGAATGCGAACAGCACCGCGGTGTTGCCGCGGAACCGATAGGTCGCGAGCGCGAAGCCCGCCATCGAGGCCAGCACGATCGCCCCGATCACCGAAGGCACCGTGATCAGAATGCTGTTGGTGAAGTAATGCAGCATCGGCGTCTGGGTCAGCGCCGTGCCGTAGTTTTCGACCAGCGCGAAATGCTTCGGCCAGCCCCAGTAATCGCCTTGCGACAGTTCATCGGAAGAGCGGATCGACGTGACGAGCACGGCAAGCATCGGCAGTAGCCAGATGACGAGCGCGATCGGCAACGACACCTTGTACAGCGTGCGGTTCAGCGGTTTCCAGCGTTCGACGGGAAGGGGATACACGGCGCGCGACTCCTGGAAATCAGTGTTCCTCGCGCAGCATGCGGCGCAGATGGAACACGATATAGACGAGCATGATGGCGAACAGCACGACGGCGATCGCCGCGGAATAGCCTTCGCGGTAGTACTTGATGGCCTGGTCGTACATGTAATAGGCAAGCACGGTGGAGCTGTCGAACGGACCGCCGCCGCTCATCACGGCGATCAAGTCGAAGCTGCGCAGCGCGCCGATCACGGTCAGCACCACGGCCATGAACGTAGCGGGCCGCAGTTGCGGCAGGATCACGTGCCACAAGAGCCGCACGCCTTTCGCTCCCTCCATGCGTGCGGCTTCGACCACTTCGGGATTGATGGCCGTCAAGCCGGTCAGATACAGCACCATGCAGAACGGCGTCTGCGGCCACAACGCGGCGAAGATGATGCCGAACGTCACCGTATGCGCATCGCCGAGCACGGGAATGCCGTGCCCGACTATCAGGCGCAGCAGCCCGAAGCCCGGATCGTAGAACCAGCTGAAGACCAGACCCACCACGACGCCCGACAGCACGAACGGCGCGAAGAACAGCGACTTCACGACCCGCATGCCCCGCACCTGCTGATTCAGATACAACGCGAACAGCAAACCGAGCGGCGGCGCGAGCAGAAACAGCACGAGCCAGAGCAGATTGTTCTTCAGCGCGGTATAGAACGTGTCCGCGTGAAACAGCTCGATGTAGTTGGCAAGGCCGACGAAGGTCTTCGGCGTCATGCCGTCCCAACTGAAAAAGCTAAGCGAAATGCTGCTTAAGATCGGGTAGACCACGCACAGGCAAAACAACGCACAACCCGGCAACAGAAAGAAAAACGCGGCGCGGTGCTGGTGACGGCGCGTCGTGGAAACGCGCCGGCGTTGCGCCGCGGGTAAGCGTCGCGCTGCGGCATCGGACATGATCGGGCCTCGCGAAAAATCGAAAGCAAGCGCCAGACGCGGGAACGCGGCTGGCGCTTGCGGGCTTACTTCTGGTAGATGCGCTTACGGGTGGCTTCAAGGCGTGCAAGCACCGCGTCGAGCTGCGACGGGTCGCTATAGAACTGCTGCATCGCCTTCATCCCTTCGTCGGCCATTTCCTTCGTCATGTCGCGATCGTAAAACTGCGCGATGCCGCCCTGCGTATTCGCGAGCGTCTGGAATCCGACTTTGGAAATCGCGTCCTCGGGTTCGGGCGCCTGGCTGTTCGACGGCAGCTGGCCCCAACCTCGTGCGAGATCGGCGTTGATCGCCGGCGTCTCCATGAACGCGAGCAGTCTGCGCGCGTCGGCCTTGTTCTTCGCCTTCGCGGGGATCAGCAGCACGTTGACCGGGCCGTCTTCGGCCATCGGTACATTCGCGTCGATCACCGGGAAGCGGAAGAAGCCGGTCTGCGGCTTCACCGAAGCCGGGATGCTGGCCGAGAAGAACGTCCCCATCAGCATCATCGAAGCCTTGCCGTTCACGAGGAACGGGGCGATCGAATCGAGATCGTACGACAGCGCGTTGTCGATGAAATAGTGGTCGTCGATCAAGGTTTTCCACGCGGCGTAGACCTTTTTCACGCGCGGGTCGGTGTACGGAATTTCGCCGGCCATCAGTTGCTGGTGGAACGCGTTGCCGTTGATGCGCAGGTCGAGATAGTCGAACCACGCGGCGAGCGTCCAGCTGTCGCGCGCGGCGACGGCAATCGGCGCGACGCCGCTTTCCTTCAGCTTCTTGCAAGCGTCGAGAAATTCATTCCACGTCTTCGGTTCGCTCTTGATGCCCGCCTTGTCGAACAGATCCTTGCGGTAGAAGAAGCCGTACGCGTCGTAGCCGAGCGGCGCGGCGTACTGCTTGCCCTTGTACGTCGACGCTTCCTTGACCGACGCATACTGCTTCGACCAGCCGTTCTTGCTCCAGTCCGGCGACAGGTCCTCGAGCAGGCCGCGCTGTGCGTAGTACGCCATGCGTTCGCCGTCGTGCCACGAGACGACGTCGGGGGCATCGGTTGCAAGCCAGCCGCCCATCTGCACCTTGTAGGTTTCCTCGGTGATGTAGGTCACCTTGAGGTCGACATCGGGATTGGCTTTCTTGAACTTGTCGAACGCGTCCTGCCAGGTCTGGCGCTGATTGCCGCGCGCCGATACGTTGACGGTCAGCGTGGCCGCGTCGGCCACGGCGCAGCTGAACACGGCTGCGACCACGGCGGCGGCCGCTGATGCGTGAGCCAGACGGCGAAGGCGATGAACCATCATCTTTTGTCTCCTAGATTGCTTTGTTAGCTGGCCGCGCATTGCTGCCAGACGATGTGCCCCGCTCTACGACGGGGTTCTATTTTTTCAGGCGGCCGCACGCTCGGGTTCGGGCGTGCGACGCGGCAATGCAAGCCCGTCCGCGTCGAACAGATGGCAGGCGGACGGCGGAACATGAACGCGGATCGGCTTGGCCGAGGCAACCCACGCATCGCCGGGAGCCTTTGCGATGAGCGTGCCGGCCGCATGATCCGCATGGATATAACTGTGCTCGCCGAGCTGTTCCGCCAGCACTGTGACGCACTGAAGGGACTGCTCGTCGCCGTCGAGGCGAAGATGCTCCGGCCGCACGCCGAGCGAAACCGGCTGGCCGGGTTGCAGGCGCTGGCCGTCGACGTTCGCCAACAGCCGCTCGCCGCTTTTTGCGAGCGATACCGTCACCGAGCCGGCGTCGACGGATTCGACTATGGCATCGAGGAAATTCATCCGCGGCGAGCCGATGAAGCCCGCGACAAAGCGCGACTTCGGATGGTGATACAGATCGAGCGGCGCACCGGTCTGCGCAATGCTGCCGAAGCGCTCGGCATCCGCGCCCGCATGCAGCAGCACGATCCGGTCGGCAAGCGTCATCGCCTCGACCTGATCGTGCGTGACGTACACCACGCTCGCATCCGCAAAGCGCTGATGCAGCCGCGCAATTTCGACGCGGGTCTGGCCGCGCAGCGCGGCATCGAGATTCGACAGCGGCTCGTCGAACAGAAACACGCCCGGTTCGCGCACGATGGCCCGGCCGATCGCGACGCGCTGCCGCTGACCGCCGGAGAGTGCCTTCGGATGCCGGTCGAGCAGCGTGTCCAGCTGCAGAATGCGCGCGGCGTCACGCACCTTCCTGTCGATGACGTCCTTCGGTTGTTTGGCGAGCTTGAGGCCGAACGCCATATTCTCAAACACGGTCATGTGCGGAAACAGCGCGTAGCTCTGGAACACCATCGCTACGCCGCGTCCCGCTGCCGGAACATCGTTCATCAGACGGCCGCCGATGCGCAGCTCGCCTTCGCTCAGGTCTTCGAGACCGGCAATCATCCTCAGCAAGGTCGACTTGCCACAGCCCGACGGGCCGAGGAAAACGCAAAACTCATGTTGCGCGATGTCGAGGTTCAGACGCCTGACCACCGGCGCGTGATCGCCATACGATTTCTGCACGTTCGCGAGCTGGATTGTCGCCATGCCGCCTCCGGATTTAAACGCTTAAATCGAGCTGAAAAATAACCGGCCATGCCTTGTGCGGCACGCATTTAATCGCTTAAATTCGAGGTTGACTGCAGAATGCATGATGTCGTCTCCTACTTGGTTTTGCTGAAACTTAACAACGCCGCCGCAATGCTGCAACATCTGACGCACTTTCCCTGAATGTGGGATAAATAAGAATGGTCACCTTATCCGAAGTTGCCAAGCGCGCGCGGGTCACCGCCGCTACGGTTTCCAACGTGCTGCGCAATCGTGAGAAGGTTCGCCCGGAAACGGCGGAACGCGTGTTGCGAGCGATCGCCGAGCTGGGCTACCGGCCCAACCTGAACGCGCGTGCGCTGGCCGAGGGTCGTTCGTCGACACTGGCATTGATGCTGTCGAACATCTCGAACCCGTTCTACCCGGAGTTCGTGCTCGCGGCCGAACGTGCCGCGCGCAAGGCGGACCACTTCCTGATGGTGTGCAATACCGACGACGACGCGGAGATCGGCCGTGCGTATCTGAATCAGATCGCGGGGACATTGGCGGACGGCGTCCTCGTCATGAATACCGACATCGCCATCAACGAGCTCTGCAGTTCGGCAACGCGCAGCGCACCGATTCTGCTGGCGATGTGGGAGCACCCTGAGACACCGCCGGCGCTACCGTGCATCGCTGTCGATTTCGCACGCGCTGGCGCGCTGGCTTCGACGCATCTGGTTGAACTCGGTCATCGCAAGATCGGCATGCTGATCGGCGACGGTTGCGGTGGGTTGCAAGATGCGCGCTCCAATGGATTTCGGGCGGCCATGCGCGAAGCCGGGGTGGAAACCAGCCCCGCGGCAGTCCTGCAGATTCGCGATTCCATCGATTCCGGTTACGCCGCATGCATGCAGCTGATGGCGGACCAGCCGGACCTGACCGCCATTTTCGCGACCAACGATTTGCTCGCGATCGGCGCGGCACAGGCATTGATGAGCCGCGGTCGCTCGGTGCCGCGCGACGTATCGGTCATCGGCATCACGGACATTCAATTGGCGCATCAGGTCCACCCCGCGTTGACGACAGTCGCGATCAACACCGCGGCCATCGCCGAGTTATCGGTTGATTACCTGATTCAGCTTATCAATGCACCTCTACAGCAGCCCTCGATGATGATGGCGCCGCCGCCTGAACTCGTGGTGCGTGCATCGACCGGTCCGCGGCGAACCGGCTGATCCTGGTTCGTGTTCCTTTCTCGACGTTGCTATTGAAGGATACGGTTGCGGCAATGGCGTGAGCGCGCGGCGGCTTCGTGGGTCTCGACCCGCTCGACGCCACGACGCCGGCCACTGCCAGTTACGTCAACCGTGATGATGCGCAGGGTTACTGCACGTGTGCGCGTTGTGCCTGGAGTCATTCCACGAAGACCCGCGGATGATGCTGCAGAAGTTCAGACGCTGAAAGGTCGGGTCCTTAAGCGCCAGCACATCGTCGTTGACTGTGCCGAAGGTAGAGTCCGGCCGGTGCTTCATGCCGTCATTGAACGCACCGATGATCTGCTCCTTGAAGTTTTCACCGCGCGGATGCGCAGCCACCACGAGCTTGCGCTGCTCCTCGGAAAACTCGTTGTACGCGAAACCAAGTACGTCCATTTCCACGCCGGCGGTCACGAGCGCAACAACGGGCTTTTTGAACGGCGGAATACCCGGAGTCGTATGCAGCGCGATCGCGTCCCATACCAGGTCGACATCCGCTTCGCGTATGCCGTGCTGCTGCAGGAAAGTGCTGGCAGCGTTTGCACTGTCGACTTCAAACCGGTTGGTTGATTGCCGGTAGGCCTGGGTCAGCCCCATATCGTGGAACATCGCACCGATATAAAGAAGCTCGGGGTCGTACTTCATCTTCTTGCGTTCCCCTGTGAGCGCACCGAACAGGAACACGCGTGTCGAATGGTGAAAAAGTAAATCCGACGCCGTGTCGCGAACGAGTTCCGTCGCTTCGCGCGCCATTGTGCTGTCGGGTATCTTGATGCCGGCGATCATGGTCATGTTTGCTGCTCCAGAATGAATGCGTTTGTCCGTGCCGCTAGCAACGTCGGCCCGCTCAGAACGGCGTGATCAGGGAAGTGCCACAGACAAAGTATTGGTTGCCGGCGAATATCCTTCAATCGAACCGATGCGTCGAACCGGGCCAACAGCACGCGGTTTCCTGCCATCCAGCTTCAGCGCAATCCACGGTCGCGAATCGGCCGGATCGCACATTACCGATCTGGAAGAAATCTGCAGTAACCCGTAGGTAACATTACTTGCATCGACGTGCTCTACCCTCCATGTCTGGCTTCACCCTTGGAGTGACTACATGGCACCGCCCCCGGCCTTTGCGATCGACTCGCTCCACGGTTTCGAGCTGACAGAGGACGGTCAATACCTGTTATTGAAAAGTAATCAGCCTGACCGGATCGCCTTGCACTGCTCCGTCATGCACGAGTTACTGGCGGCGCTTTCGAATGCGATCGGCTCGTCGGAACGCATCCGTCACAAGAAGAAAAGTGTGAAGTTCGCGATGCCTTGCGAAGCATGGGCGCTTGGCAAGGATGCGGGCGGGAAGCCTTACCTTATTTTTACATTCCGGTTGCCGGGAGGCGCGGAGTTGTCGTTTCAGATGCATCGCTCGCAAGCCGCGCACATGACAGAGGTGCTTGCGTTAGCCACCGGGCTCGCGAAAAGCAGCGACCTCTCTGGCTTACGGCTGCAGTAGTGCAACAGGACAACGAGCCAGGCCTTATCCGCACGCTGCACACCCTCTCTTGAACAAAATGCGGCTGCGTTTCTCACGTCGAGTCAGATTTCTTTTTGCTTACCCTGGATGAAGTCAAAATTCTTATTGTCCCGCTGCGCGAGGTCATTGGCACTGGTTGGCTTGACTGTGACAGCGGTGTCGGCGCGTGCCGCCGACTCATTCGTGGTGCAAGACATTCGGATCGAAGGGCTGCAGCGGGTCGAACCCGGCACCGTCTTCTCCTACCTGCCGATCAAGCAAGGCGATACGTTCACTGACGACAAGGCTTCCGAAGCGATCCGTGCGCTCTACGCCACGGGCTTCTTCAACGACGTCAAGATCGAGACCGAAGGCAATGTCGTCGTCGTGCAGGTGCTGGAGCGTCCGGCGATCGGCACGATCGATTTCTCCGGCATTCACGAATTCGAAAAAGACAACCTGACGAAGGCCCTACACACCGTCGGGCTGTCGCAAGGTCGCTATTACGACAAGGCGCTCGTCGACAAGGCCGAACAGGAACTGAAGCGCCAGTATCTGACGCGCGGTTTCTATGCGGCCGAAGTCACCACCACCGTCACGCCGATCGACCGCAACCGCGTCGGTCTGCTGTTTTCGGTGATCGAAGGCCCGAACGCGAAGATCCGCCAGATCAACTTCATCGGCAACAAGGTGTTCAGCACGAGCACGCTGCGCGACGAAATGCAGTTGTCCACGCCGAACTGGTTTTCCTGGTACACGAAGAACGATCTGTATGCGAAGGAAAAACTCACCGGCGACCTTGAAAACGTTCGCTCGTACTACCTGAATCGCGGCTATCTCGAGTTCAATATCGAGTCGACCCAGGTGTCGATCACGCCCGACAAAAAGGAAATGTACCTGACGATCATGGTGCACGAGGGCGAGCCGTACACGATCTCGAGCATCAAGCTGTCGGGCAATCTGCTCAACCGCGAGGCGGAGCTCAACAAGCTGATCAAGATTAAGCCGGGCGATCGTTTCTCCGCGGAAAAGCTGCAGGCCGCAACCAAGACGATCGTCGACAGGCTCGGCGAATACGGCTATGCGTTCGCAACGGTCAACGCACTGCCGCAGATCGATCAGGAACATCACACGGTCAACCTGGTGCTGCAGGTCGACCCGAGCCGCCGCGTCTATGTTCGGCGCGTGAACATTACGGGCAATACGCGCACGCGCGACGAAGTCGTGCGCCGCGAAATGCGCCAGCTTGAAAGCTCGTGGTTCGATTCGGGGCGGCTGGCGCTGTCGAAGGACCGCGTGAACCGTCTCGGCTACTTCACCAACGTCGAAGTGACGACCGTGCCGGTCGAAGGCACGGACGACCAGGTGGACGTGAACGTGGACGTGACGGAAAAGCCGACTGGCGCGATCACGCTGGGCGCCGGTTTTTCGTCGACAGACAAGGTGGTGCTGTCGGCGGGCGTATCGCAGGACAACGTGTTCGGCTCGGGCACGAGCCTGTCGGTCAACGTCAACACGGCAAAGACTTTCCGCACGCTGACGGTCACGCAGGTCGACCCGTACTTCACGGTGGACGGCATCAAGCGCATTACCGACGTGTATTACCGCACCTTTCAGCCGCTGATTTTTTCCACCGATTCGAGCTTCCGGATCATCACGGTGGGCGGCGACCTCAAGTTCGGCATTCCGTTCTCGGAAGCGGACACGGTGTACTTCGGCGCGGGCGTCGAGCAGAACCGGCTCGATGTCGATTCGAACACCCCCGCGAGCTATATCGACTACGTGAAGGAATTTGGCCGCGTGGTCAACAACGTGCCGCTGACCGCCGGCTGGTCGCGCGACAATCGCGACAGCGCACTCGTGCCGAGCCGCGGCTACTTCACCCAGGCGAATGCGGAATACGGCACGCCGGCCGGAAACACGACCTATGTGAAGGCCGACTTGCAGGCGCAGTATTACTACTCGTTTGCGCGCGGCTTCGTGCTTGGCCTGAACTTTCAGGGCGGCTACGGCAAGGGTCTCGACGGCCAGACCTTCCCGATCTTCAAGAACTACTTCGCAGGCGGTATCGGTTCGGTACGCGGCTATGAACCGAGTTCGCTCGGCCCGCGCGATGCGACCACGAACGACCCGATCGGCGGCGACAAGATGGTGGTCGGCAATATCGAACTCACGTTCCCACTGCCTGGCACGGGTTATGACCGCACGTTGCGCGTGTTCACGTTCTTCGACGGCGGCAACGTCTGGGGCGATCCGGGCCAGGGCGCGACGACCACCGGCGCGAACGGTCTGCGCTATGCATACGGCGCGGGTCTTGCGTGGATTTCGCCAATCGGGCCGCTCAAACTGAGCCTGGGCTTCCCGCTGCAGAAGCATACCGGCGACCAGTATCAGAAGTTCCAGTTCCAGATCGGGACTGCGTTCTGACGAAGGTTAATCGCCCATCTGCTGCATGCGCGGCAGATGGGTGGGCAAACCCGGATGGATTGCGCGCGACCCGTGCGGTACGGACGCCCGAAAAAGAAAAACCCGGCGAAGCGCCGGGCCTTAAGGCCGGATGACACGGCCGGTACCGCCGCCATCTTCGCCTTGCGGCGTTCGACGACGCGTCGACGATGGTCTTCGTTCACCACCCCCCCGGTAGCTCACGAAAGCAGTCGTGCGATCGCACGTGCATGGCGCGCGCATCGCCCAGCGGTACGCCAATGTATGGGCAAAGGCTTAACCGGACCTTAAGACACGGATCCAACCAACGCCCGAATGAGGGGTCGCGCACATAACGCGTCCGGCGTACGGAATCCGGATGACACCGTGGCCCATGCTACGATCCACGAGAGACCGGAGACACGCGATGCAAAATCCAGCTCTATTCCACGTGCTGCTCGATCATCTCGAGGAAATCGGCACACCGCCGCACGATATCGAGCGCTTCGTAGACCGGTGGCACAGGCTGAGGTCGCATGAAGCGTTTCCATGCCCCGTCTGCTATCTCGCCGGCGAAGAACAGCCGCTCGCCATGCTGCCCGTACAAGGCGAATTCGCGCTGGTCGAATGCCCCAGTTGCAAAACCCGCTTCGAAGTGCCGACCGAAGACTAATACGCGGTGCCGGGCAACGTCCCGCAGACCGGCTTCGCGAGCCGCTTCCCGCGCTCAGCGGCGCCTCAGGTCATTCGACGTTGTCGGACACGTCGGTCATCCGGATCATGTGCGGCTTGATGCCCTCGTCTTCGTCGTCCGCCAGCGCGGGCGGATGAATCAACGCCTCGAGCCGTGCTTTCGTCGCGATGAATTCAGGCGAGTTCACCTGCGAGTAGTCGCGCGGCCGCGGCACCGGCACTTCGATCAATTCCTGCACTTCGCCCGGATGCGCTTTCAGCACGAGGATGCGGTCGGCCAGAAAGATCGCTTCGTCCAGATCGTGCGTAATGAACAGCACCGTCACATCGATGTTGCGCCAGATGTCGAGCAGATGGGTCTGCATCTTCGCGCGGGTTTGCGCATCGAGCGCGCCGAACGGCTCGTCCATCAACAGAATGCGCGGCCGGTTCGCGAGTGCGCGCGCAATCGCCACGCGCTGCTTCATGCCGCCCGACAACTGATGCGGATACACATCGGCGAATTTCTCGAGCCCGACGAGATCCAGCCACTGCAGCGCTTCCCGCTCGGCCTGCGTGCGGCCGGCGCCGTTCGTCTTCAGCCCGAACATCACGTTCTTCTTCACGGTCAGCCACGGGAACAGCGTATAGCCCTGAAACACCATGCCGCGGTCGGCGCCCGGACCCTCAACCGGCTCGCCGTCGAGCAGCACCGCGCCGCTCGTCTGCCGCTCGAGCCCGGCAAGAATGCGGATCAGCGTCGACTTGCCGCAACCCGACGGCCCGATCACGCAGACAAACTCGCGCCGGTGCGTCCTGAAGCTGATACCGTCGAGCGCAATGTGCTCGCCCTGCGGCGTCACGAAGCGCTTGCCGAGCTCGCGCACGTCGAGAATCACCTGGCGCGCCTTCAGCCGTTCGAAGCGCGCACGCACCGCGTCGGACTGCAGCAGATACGACGGAACCGGTTGCGGATTCAACATGATGAAGTCCTTTGGATGCAGTGAGACAAACGGGCGCACCCGTAAAAACAGAAACTGCGGACCAACCCCGGCGCACTAGGCCTTTAGCGTACGGTCCCACGGAAACAGCTTGCGGCCGGCGAACGCGAGCACGAGGTCCGTGCCGAGCCCGATGATGCCGATCATCATGATCGCCGCGTACACGTTGTCGAAATGCTCGTAGCGCGCCTGCTGCGTGATGTACCAGGTAATGCCGGAACTGGTGCCGACCAGCTCGGCGACGATCAGATACGTCCACGCCCAGCCGAGCAGGATGCGCTGATCGCGATACAGGTCCGGCAGAATGCCCGGAATCACCACATGTGTGAGCAGCCGCAGCTTCTTCGTGCCGAGCGTCATTGCGGCTTCGAAGAGCGCGTAGTCGAGCTTGCGCGTCGTGTTCGCAACGATCAGCACCTGCTGAAAGAACGTACCGATCACGATGATCGCGATCTTCGGCCCGTCGTAGATGCCGAGTATCGCCACCATCAGCGCACCGAACGCCGGCGCCGGCAAATAGCGGAAGAACTCGATGAACGGCTCCTGCAGGCGCGCGAGCGCGCTGTACGTGCCGCATACGATGCCGATCGGCACGCCCACCACCGATGAGATCACGAAACCCCAGAAGATCACCTGGATGCTGTGCCACAGGCTTTGATGCAGCCACGGGCCGTCGCGTGTCGCGGGCGGCGTCGTGAACGCGGTGTAGAACGCGCGCAGCACCTCATGCGGCGCCGGCAGATACACCGGGTTGACCGGCTCGCCGGTCGGCAAGGCCGTGTGCTTCGTGCGCGCCTGCGCGAGTTCGTCGGCGAACGTCGCCTTGTCGACCCGCATGCCGGGTTGAAAGTAATCGACGCTGCCTGGGTTCTCGATCAGCATTTGCGGATGCCAGACGAACGGCACGTAGCTCAGCATGCACCAGACGAGCACCGGCAACACAAACGAACCGATGCCGAGCATCCACCTGCTGCGCATCGACAGTTCCCGGCGCACCGCAAACCATTCGGTCCGGCTACTTGCTGTCATCGACTTCTCCTTGCCTTGCGTGGTTGGGTGGCGTGCATCGCGTTCATCGTGCAGCGCGGCTCGCGAGATAAGCGCGCCAGCCGCCGAATGCGGTGATGTCGGCGGCACCTTCGAGCGCGATG
This sequence comes from Paraburkholderia sp., assembly GCA_036502945.1. Lineage (GTDB taxonomy): Bacteria > Pseudomonadota > Gammaproteobacteria > Burkholderiales > Burkholderiaceae > Paraburkholderia. The sequence goes on from DASXXR010000387.1 coordinate 14,877, forward strand.
CTTTCACACAGGAAGCCTTGCACCCCGCTTCCGTCGGCGAGCCGCAGGGTGCCGATGCCGAGCGGCGACGGCACCTCGGCGACAAAGCTGCCGAATGCGGCAAACGGCATCTCCCATACCTCGACCGCAATCGGCGCGCCGCCGGACGGCACGCGCACGAGGCCCGGCTTGGCGATGCCGCCGTTCGATGCGGCCGGCAACGCGTACAGCCGGTAGGCGGGCGCGGTGCTGGCCGATTCGACGAGGCGCGCTCCGCGCTGCGTCAGTTGCCAGTTGAGCGGCTCGCCAGTCAGATGAGCGCCGACCACCGCAACCCGCGCGCATGCGGACGTGCCCGGTTCGGTTGCGCGTGCAACGGTCGTGCTTGCTGCGGCGCCCGCCGCTTCGCCAAGCCATGTGCGCGCGAGCCCAAGCAATACGGCATCCTCATGCGCGCGGCCGACAAACGTCACACCGAACGGCAGCCCGGTATGCAGTCCGACACCGCACACGCCGGCTGGCACTGCCAGCGCCGACAGGTCCAGCAGGTTGACGAAGTTCGTGTAGTAGCCAAAACGCGAATTGACGCGAATCGGGTCGCGTTCGAGTTCGTCGACGGTAGCGGTCGTTGCCGAAGTGGGCGTGACCATCGCATCGATTCGTTGCCACACGGGTTCGGTCTGCATGCGCAACGCGGCCAACTGGTCCTGCGCGGCGAACACATCGGCGGCGCTCCAGTTCGCGGCACCGCCGATGATCTGCCGGGTCACCGGATGCAGCGCTTCAGGTTGCCGCTCGAAGAACGGCCGGATCGCCGCGAGCCGCTCGGCAACAAAAGGGCCTTCGTACAGCAGCCGCGCGGTGGCGAGGAACGGCTCGAAGTCGATCTCGACCAGTTGCGCCCCCGCTTCACGCAAGCGCGCCAACGCGGCATCGAATGCGTGCGCGTACGATTCGTCGCCGAAGAATTCGAGCTGCGCCGCGCGCGGCACGCCAAAGCGCACGCCGCGCAGCGAACGCGCGACATCGCGCGAATGGGCGGGCGACAGCGAAGACGACTGCGCCGCCGGCGTCCATTCCCGCGCGTACGGATCGTCGTGCGCGACGCCGCGCGCGACGTCGAACACCTGCTGTGCGTCGTCCGCGGAGTGCGCGAAGATCGACACGCAATCCAGCGACTTGCACGCAGGCACGACTCCGAGCGTGCTCAGCACGCCCTTCGTCGGCTTCAGGCCGACGAGGCCATGAAACGCCGCGGGCACGCGGCCGGAGCCGGCCGTATCGGTGCCGAGCGAAAACGCGGCGAGACCGAGCGCAACCGACACGGCCGATCCGGAACTGGAGCCGCCCGACGCGTAGCGCGGATCGAGCCCATTGCGGCACGCGCCGTACGGGGAACGCTGGCCGGACAAGCCGGTGGCGAATTGATCGAGGTTGGTCTTGCCGACCGGAATCGCACCCGCCGCAATCAAACGCTCGACCACCGCCGCGCTCTTTTCGGGCGTGTACGCAAAGGCCGGACAGCCCGCCGTGGTGGGGATGCCCGCGAGATCGATGTTGTCCTTGATCGCGAACGGAATGCCGAAGAGCGGCAGCGTATCGATGTCCTTGCCGGCAAGCGCGTCGGCGTAGCGCATCATCTCGTCGCGTGTCAGCGGACGGATCCACACGTGATGCGGATCGTCGCCGGCCGTGCGCGCGGCGAGCGCGTCGACGAGCTGCGCCGGCGTGAGACTGCGCGCCTTGTAACGCGCGCGCAGCGACGCGATCGATAACTGTTCAAGCGGCGCGTTGTGAAGATTCATTTGCACGTGACCTCCTCAATTGCATCGGCCGCGACGGCAGTGCGCACCGTCATCAGCCGCTGTCCCGCGACGACCGCCGCGCCTTCCGCGCAATCGATCGTCTCGACTACACCGTCTTCGGTTGCCGCGACCGATATTTCCATCTTCATCGATTCGACGATCGCCACCACCTGCCCTTCGGCGACGCGCTCGCCAGCGCTCACGAACAGCTTCCAGACGCTGCCGGACACGTCGGCGACGATGCTGCGCAGGCCGTCCGCGAGCGCGTCGGCCGGGGTGTTGTCCCGCGCGCCGTTCGAACCATTCGAACCATTCGTATCACTGCCGGGCTCGCCGACATACTCGGCGGTTCCCGCTACACGCCAGCGCTCGCGTTCGGCATCGAACGCCGCTTGCTGCGTCGTCTTGAATGCGGCGATCGATACCGCCTCGTCGCGCAGGAAACGGTTATACGCACCGAGATCGAACACCGACTCTTCGATCTTCAGACCCGCACGCCCCGCGACGAAATCCGCACGCAGGTCGGCCAGTTCCGCTTCGCTGACTTCGTAAAAGCGGATCTCGTCGAAAAAGCGCAGCAGCCACGGCTTGCCTGCTTCGAATTCGCGCGTGGTCCGGTAGCGGTTCCACATCTGCACGGTGCGGCCGACAAACTGGTAGCCGCCCGGCCCTTCCATCCCATACACGCACAGATAAGCGCCGCCGATGCCGACCGCGTTTTCCGGCGTCCACGTGCGCGCCGGGTTGTACTTGGTCGTCACGAGCCGGTGGCGCGGATCGAGCGGCGTCGCGACCGGCGCGCCCAGATAGACGTCGCCGAGTCCCATCACGAGGTAGCGCGCGTCGAACACGATGCGCTTCACGTCGTCGATGCTCGAAAGGCCGTTGATGCGGCGAATGAACTCGATATTGCTCGGGCACCACGGCGCATCGGGCCGCACCGATTGCATGTAGCGTTCGATCGCGATTCGCGTCGACGGATCATCCCACGAGAGCGGCAAATGCACGATCCGGTTCGGCACGCGCATGCCGTCGATGGCGTGCAGCTCGGCTTCCGCGCGCTGCAAATGCGCGAGCAGCGCGTCGCGCGACAGCACGCGATGATCGAAATGCACTTGCAGCGAACGGATACCCGGCGTCAGATCGACGATGCCCGGCAACCGATGCGCGGCGAGCCAGTTCATCAGCGCGTGCACGCGAAAACGCAGGTTCAGGTCGAGCACCAGCGGGCCGTATTCGATCAGCACGTTCCGGTCGCCCGACTGGCGATAGACGACACCGATACCGTCGCCTGCGGCCGGATCGCGGTGCAGCACGCAGGGGTCGCCGCCGGTTGCCGGGAGCGGCGTGCGACGACGATCGCTGTCAGCGGCGCGCGGGTGCATCGGCGCGGTTTGAGCTGCCGATGCAGGCGCTTGTGCGTTTGCTTGTGCGTTCATCGGTGACTGCGCTTGCGCAGGCGCTCGTACCGGCGCAAAGCGCACCGTATCGCCCGGCCGCAACTGGCCGAGCTTCCATAGCTCGTCGCCGACCACGGTCACCGGGCACACGAAGCCGCCGAGGCTCGGGCCGTCCGGTCCGAGAATCACCGGCATATCGCCGGTGAAATCGACCGCGCCTACCGCATACGCGTTGTCGTGAATATTCGACGGATGCAGCCCGGCCTCGCCGCCGTCCGTGCGCGCCCATTGCGGCACCGGGCCGATCAGACGCACTCCCGTGCGGCTCGAGTTGTAGTGAACCGTCCAGCTTGTGCCGTACAGCATCGCGATGTCGTCGGGCGTGAAGAAGTCGGGCGCACCATGCGGACCGTTGAGCACGCCGAGCGTCCAGTCGCGCGTCAGCACCGGCACGCGCGCTGCATCGAGTTCCGCGCCGGGCTCGCCCGTGCCTGCGTCGGCGGCGAGATGCAGCACATCGCCCTTGCGCAGCGCACGGCCCGCATGGCCGCCGAACTGCCCAAGCGTGAAGGTCGCTTTGCTGCCGAGATAATCCGGCACCTGCAGCCCGCCCTTGAGCGCGAGACAGGCGCGCATGCCGGCGCCGCTGCCGCTTTGATTACCACGCTGGCCACCGCTTGCGCCGCTCACGCCGCCCAGCTTCAGCACCGCCCCCGCCACCGCCCGGATCACACGCCAGAACGGCACCGGCGCGCCATCCAGCGTCGCCGTGAACTGCGCGCCGCCGAGCACAAAGAGCGTCGCTGTGTTGAACCGCAGCGTCGCCCCGAGCATCGTGAATTCGAGGCCCGCCGCATTCGGCGCGTTGCCGAGCAGTTCGTTCGCGAGCCGGAACGACAGGTCGTCCATCGGTCCGGACGGCGGCACACCGATATCCCAGTACCCAAGCCGCCCCGGCAACTGCTGCACCGTCGTTTGCACGCCGCCGTCGAGCACGTCGATGGTATGCGGCGCGAACCCGAAGCGCGACAGGAACGCAGTGGTCTGCGCGCCGCGCGCGAACGTATCCGAGCCCGCCACTGCGCGCAGATAGTCGAGGTTGGTCTCGATCCCGTACAGCTCGGTGCGCTCCAGTGCATCGCACAGTGCGGCGAGCGCAGCTTCGCGGGTCGCGCCCTTGACGATCAGCTTCGCGAGCAGCGGGTCATAGAACGCGCTGACTTCGGTGCCGGCGTCGACCCACGTGTCGACGCGCACATCCGCGGGAAACGCGACGTGCGTCAGCGTGCCCGCGCTTGGCTGAAACTGCTTGTGCGGATCTTCAGCGTAAAGACGCACCTGGATGCTCGCGCCCGACTGCACCGGAACGAGCGTGTCAAGCGGCGCAAGTTCGCCTGCGGCCTGACGAATCATCCATTCAACCAGGTCGATGCCCGTCACTTCTTCGGTCACGCAATGCTCGACCTGCAAACGCGTATTCACTTCGAGAAAATAGAAGCGGCGCGTATTCGCATCGAACACGAACTCAACCGTGCCGGCGGATTCGTAACGCACCGCCTTCGCGAGACGAACGGCGCTCGTCTGCAACGTCGTGCGCTCGCTGTCCGTCAAGCCCGGCGCGGGCGTTTCCTCGATGACTTTCTGGTTGCGCCGCTGCACCGAGCAGTCGCGCTCGCCGAGCGCGATCACGTTGCCGCGGCCATCGCCGAAGATCTGCACTTCGATGTGCCGCGCGTGTTCGACGAATTTCTCGAGGTAGACCCCGGCGTTCGCGAAGTTCGCCTCGCCCAGCCGGGCAACCGAAGCAAACGCCGCTTCGAGCTGCGCGGCGTCGCGGCATAGCGACATGCCGATGCCGCCGCCGCCCGCGGTGCTTTTCAGCATCACCGGATAGCCGATCGACACGGCCTCGCACAATGCCGCGGCCACATCGGCCAGCAGGCCCGTGCCCGGCAGCAGCGCAACGTCGTTCGCCTGCGCGAGTTCGCGCGCCGTATGCTTCAGGCCGAACGCACGCATCTGCTCGGGCTGCGGCCCGATAAAGCGGATGCCTGCGTCCGCGCAAGCCTGTGCGAACGCGGCGTTCTCGGACAGAAATCCATAGCCCGGATGCACCGCATCTGCGCCGGTCGCTTGCGCCGCGTCGAGTATCGCGGCAACGTTCAGATAACTGGCGGACGCGGCGGCCAGTCCGATGCATACGGCCTCGTCGGCAAGCATCACATGCATCGCATGACGATCGGCTTCGGAATACACCGCCACCGATGCGATGCGCAGACGCTTCAAGGTGCGTATCACGCGGCACGCAATCTCGCCGCGATTCGCGACGAGGACCTTGCGCAAGCTCATTGCGCCTCCCAGATCGTCAGCTGAACCGGCGTCGGGTTATAGCCGTTGCACGGATTGTTCAGTTGCGGGCAGTTCGAGATCAGCACCGTCACATCCATGTCCGCGCGCATCTCGACATATTTGCCCGGCGCCGAAATGCCGTCTTCGAACGTCAGTTTGCCGAACGGCGTGACCGGCACGTTCATGAAGAAGTTGATGTTGCTGACAATGTCGCGTTTGGTCAGTTGCGTGCCGGCGCCGCACGCGCAGTGCGTGATCGCATGCATGAAATTATCGCGGCAGCTGTGCATGTAACGCTTGTCGAGCGAGTAGCGCACCGTGTTGCTCTCGGACGCACACGCGCCGCCGAGCGTGTCGTGACGTCCGCACGTATCGGCCACGATCGTCAGCATCGGATTGCCGAGGGTCGACATCAGCACACTGCCTGCGCTCAGATACAGGTTGCGTTGCGCGCGGATCGTGTCCTGCGCGCTATAGCGTTCTTGCGGATCGGCGCTGTTGTAGAACAGCGTGTCGACGGCCTGATTGCCTTCGAGGTCGAGGATGCGGAACACCTGGCCGCGCTTGACTTCGTGAAGCCACGACTCGCCTGCGGGAAGCGTGAAATCGTAGGCGGCGTTGCGTGCGTCGAGCTTGCTTTCGATGATGGTCATGGCGGCGCTCCTCACACGAACAGGCGGTCGGTATTGACAAAGCCGCGCTCGTTTTCGGCGCGGGCGGAACGGCACAGGTCGCTGGACGGCACCGATGCATCGGCTGCATACGCGCGGTACGCGATCAGCTTGACGGACTTGGGCTGGTACTCAGGGTTGGAATCCAGCGGATGCGGCGCGGTTGAAAACGCGGCTAGCGTGTTCATCTCAAAGCGCAGATCGAAGGCGTCGCCGGCGCGCGAATGGCTCGGAACGAAGCTAAGCGAGCCGTCTTCGGCCGGTGCAAGCTTGCTGAAAAAATTGATGTTCGCGATGAGGTCGCGTGCGCCCAACCCGTGCTTCGCCAGTTCGATCAGCAGGCTGTCGCGGCCGTTGCGGAGCATCGTGTTGCGATGTTCCTGATAGCGCGCCACCCCATATTTCTGCGCAAACAATGGTGCGTCGCCGACGCCGCCCAGCGGATCGTGCCAGCCAAGCGAGTCGGCTGTGATCGATGCCATTACGCGGCCCATGTCCGAGTAAAGCACGAAACCCTGCGTCAGATGCGCGGTGTGCTGGGCCTTTAGCGTATCGGCCATGTTGTAGCGCTCAAGCGGGTCCTCTTGGCGGTAGAACACGGCAGAGAGGTTCGCGCCGCCGTCGACATCAACGACGCGCAACGCGAGGCCGCGGCGCAGCACGCCGGACCAATGGGTGCCGGCAGGGATAACGGTTTCCCACAACACGTGCGGGACCGGTGCAAGGTCGATTGGGGAATGCATCGGCATGGAGGCTCCTGGTATCGGTAGGGATAAGCATGAGAGGGCGACAAACCGACATCGCGACCTCCCGGGCTTTTGTCCCTCCGTGGAGCCTCGCCGGCGCCTTGAACAAGGTGAACGGCAAGACCGGATTGCTCTCGGACCAGACATTGCGCTAACGCTAACGAACAGCGCGACCGGAACCCTAGCGATCCTGAAGATGATGCAAATTGCTTCGCACCTCTCGCGGGGCTATTAAGCGAGTAATGTGCCAGCGCGGTTCATCGGCATTTGAACGCAGCGCGGGCTACGCGCAACCTAGCGTGAGCCGCTACGCGCGCCAGGCTGCGGCGAGCGCGGCGCGCCCCGATGCGGGGCGGCGCGCACCAATTGAATGCAGCGAGGCGCCATGCGCGGGCGAACGCATGCCGCACGATGCGGCTAAGCCTCGCGCCAAGGCAATGGCATAGGGATTGCTGGTTACGACGCTCCATCCGCACTTCCCTCGCCGATCATGCGTCTTCTCGTTACCGTTCGCCGCGCGCTATACGAACTGCTCTCGGCGCGTTTCATCGAATTGCAGATAAGGCGCCCGCGCTAGCGGCGCCGTTTCACTCAGGCGTCGAAGCGCCATCGGGCGCGGCGCCGGCATAGCGCGCCTGTTGCCCAAAGCTCGCCAGCATTTTCGATCCGTCAGGCAACACCAGTTCGCCGCGCGCGACGCGTTGCTTCAAATACGTAAAGCTCTGCGCCGTCTGCGCGAACAGATGGTCGCCTGCCGCAAGCGGCGGATACTTGGCGACTGCGCGAGGCGTCGCGAACGGCGGCAGCGGCGCAACCACTGTGTGATAGTCGCAGGCGAAGAACAACGGAAACGAGTACCGCTCCTCGGCAACCTTGCGCACGCGATGCGACGTCGCGATATAGGTGCCGCCTGTCCACACCTCAAGCATGTCGCCGATGTTCACGATGAACGCATTGTCGATGGGCGGCGCATCGATCCACTCGCCGACCCCGTTCATCACTTCAAGACCGGGCGCGGTGGGCAGCAGGATCGTGAAGCATTCATAGTCGGTATGCGCGCCGATGCCGGCCGCGTCCGCCGCCGATGCGTCGAACGGGTAATGAACGAGCCGCAACTGGCTGGGTGGCTTGTTCAGGTAAGGATCGAAGCAGGTCTCGGGCAAGCCGAGCGCCAGCGCGAAGCCGCGGAACAGCACCCGTCCCAGTGCGAACGCGGCATCGTAGTAGGCGCTGGTCGCTTCGCGAAAGCCCGGCTGATCCGGCCAGATGTTCGGGCCGAGCATCGGCGTGCCGGCTTGCACATCGACGTCCTCCAGCGGCAGGTCGCGGCCGGTATCGAACGCCTCTTTCCTGTCGCGCTTGCCGGCGGCGAATACTTCCTCGCCCTCGGGCACATAGCCCCGATGCGCAGTCGACTTGCCGATGTAGTAGCGCAACTTCCATTCTTCCGGCGACGCGAAGAACCGTTGCGCCTGATCGACGAGCGCGGCTTGCAGTTCGCGTGCAACCTGGTGGCCCGTCACGTAGAAGAAGCCCGCGTCGCGTGTCGCGCGGTCGAGCGTGCGGGCCGTCGCGAGGCGCCGTTGCGGGTCGTCGCTATAAAGGCCGGCGATGTCGACTATCGGTAGCCGGTCGAAGCCGAGGTGGCTTGGGGTTGGGCTCTGGTTCATGCGTGTTGGCCTGTGCAGATTCTTCGGGTTCGCTTTACGTCACGCGCTGCGCCGCGCGAGGAATTCCGCAAGATGGCGCCGCTCTTCGCGCCCCATCCACGTGTTGATTTCCCAGAGGTCGGCGACCGGCGCGTTGGTAAAAGGCAATGTGTGCAGATAACCATCCGGTCCGAACTCGGGCGTCATCGTCGTGGTGGTGTAGCCGTGCGCGATCTGCGCATTCCATAGCACTTCCCAGATGCGCTGATGCGACAACAGGCAGTCGGCGTATTCGGGCGCGGCCGGATGCGGAACCTGCGGCCCTTGCGGATAACCGATGCGGCCGTGCACATGGTGCGCGTGCGGCGCAAGTTCGTGGATCGTGTCCCATTCGCTGTCCAGCAGCCGCTCGCACACCGACACCCAATGGCTGAAGTCGCAAGTCAGCTTCAGTTGCGGCACCGCGCGCACGACATCGCGCGTGATCCAGGGGTTGAAGAACGAACGCCCCCGATGCGTCTCGAAGCTGCAGATTACGCCATGCTTCCCGGCCACCTCGACCGCGCGCGCGAAGAAATCCACCTGAACGGATGCCGGCCAAGCATCGCAACCGGCCATCACGTTGAAAAAGCGCGGCTTGAGCGGCTTGCCCCAGATGATCTTCGCTTCGAGATCGCGCAAGTGGTCGTCGGGCGTCGCCGAACGTTCGGGCACATAGCTGCCGGCTGTGGTGATTTCCGCGATGAACTCAAGCCGCTCTGCTTCGATCGCCTCGGCGAACCGTTCACGCTCCGGCCCGCCGAACGGCACCGGCGCCTCGATCCCGTCAAAGCCGGCGGCCCGCACCATCGGCCCTGCCTCATGCGGACCGCCGCCGAAACCCCAGAACGTCTTGAACAACTCGAATTTCATCGCCGCTCCGCATACATGTAAAATTGCATGCAATGCTACATGTTAAACGCAGCGCGTCAATAAAGTCTGAATGACGGCCTACGCGCTTGCGGCGCGCTCGATTTCCGGGCCGGTTCGCACATAAACTGTGCATCTCTCCTCGTGCTGGTGAATCGATGAAGAAGAAAATTGCCCGGCCCAAAGCGCAAGCCGTCGCGCGCGCGATCCTCGATATGGACTTCCAGTGGTCCGCGCAGTTCGGCGACCTGGGGCTCAACGATATCAACTACAGCGATCTGTTCTGCCAGATGTGGGCGGAAGACAAGGCGCATTTCACCAAGACCGCGCTTTACGAGTTCATGCCCGGCGTAAGCCGGCGTACTGCTGTCCGTTACGTGCAGCAGTTGATCGATTCGGGCTGGCTGATCGAGACCAGCGCGGAACATGACCGGCGCATCAAGTACGTGCGGCTCGCTGAATCGATCGAGGATCGGCTTGAACAATTCCTTGCATTTGTCCATCAGCGATTCGCTGCGCTCGATTAAATGTAAGCGCCGCACGCGCCACCGTTTCGGTTCAGGTTTTGCGTTAAACGGACCCGACACGCACGGACCGGTTGCGTGCACAACCCAAGCGCTAGCCTCCCCTTGGCATGCTTCTGGCTTAGAGCGATGCCGAGAGGTGCGGCAGTGTCGCATCTTAGGGATGCTAGGGTTCCGGTTCGTCAGAACGTCTGGTCCGAGAGCAGCCCGGTGTGCCTTCGAAGCGGTTCGATGCCCTTGTTCGATACCCTCGATACCGTTAGAGGCCGCACTACACGGCGGGACAAAAGCCCGGGAGATCCGCGATAGCGACGGCTATCGTGCCTCTCCGTGGCCGGCTTCACGTCTCCCGCATCCGCAGGAACCGGTCATGTCGCCGGAACGCGCAAGCAACGCGCGGGCCGCTTCGGCAACGATATTCCAACAAAACTTCACCGGTCTCCTGGAGCAGAACATGAAAGCAATCGAATCCGCACGCGCTCAACTTTTATCGTCGCGCGTCGTACGCCGTGCGCTCGCCGGTGCGGCTGCCGCACTGGTGGTCGGCATCGCGGCGGCGCCCGCGCACGCCGCCGCGCCGTTGAAGATCGGCTATAGCGACTGGCCGGGCTTCGTCGCGTTCCAGATCGCCATCGACAAAGGCTGGTTCAAGGACGAAAACGTCGCCGTCGACTTCGAGTGGTTCGATTATTCGGCGTCGCTCGACGCGTTTTCGGCAGGCAAGCTCGATGCAGTCGGCGCCACCAACGGCGATGCGCTCGTCACCGGCGCAACGGGCGCGAAGAACGTGATGGTCCTGTTGACCGACTATTCGAGCGGCAACGACATGATCATCGCGAAGCCCGCGACTAAATCCGTCGAGGCGCTCAAGGGCAAGAAGGTGGGCGTCGAAATCGGTCTGGTGGATCACCTGCTGCTCGATACCGCGCTTGCAAAGCACGGCCTCAAGGAATCGGATATTACGCTCGTCAACGCAAAGACCAACGAACTGCCACAGGTACTCGCATCGTCGCAGGACATCGCAGCGGTCAGCGCATGGCAGCCGAATGCCGGCGAAGCGCTCAAGCGCGTGCCTGGCTCGCGTGCGATTTTCACATCGGCCGATGCGCCCGGTTTGATCTATGACGCGATCACGGTGAATCCTGCCAGCCTGTCGTCGCGCAAGGCGGATTGGGCGAAGGTGCTTAAGGTGTGGTACCGCTGCGTGGCCTACATCAACGATCCGAAGACGCAGCCGGATGCGGTGAAGATCATGTCCGCTCGTGTCGGCTTGACGCCTGCGCAGTATCTGCCGTTGCTTAAGGGCACGCATCTGCTCGATGCGGCGGCGGCCAAGAAGGCGTTTACCAAGGGCAATGGTCTCGATTCGGTTTACGGTTCGAGCGTGAACGCCGACAAGTTCAACGTGCGCAATGCCGTGTATAAGCAAGCGCAAGACGTGAATACGTATATCGATCCTGCGCTCGCCAACGCGCAATAAGCAGCCGGTCACAGGACCGACTGCTTGCGCCGTCGGTCCTGTGCAGATGATCGTACGGCGCGCTTATTGCGACGACGATTCGGATGGCTCAGACACGATCGAGTGCGCATCGAACCTGCCCGCGAACGCCTCGAAGCCCTCGACAGGCAGCGGCCGGCAAAAGTAGTAGCCCTGATACGCATGGCATCCCGCGCCGGCGAGGAAGTCGCGCTGCGCTTCGGTCTCGACCCCTTCGGCGATCACTCCGAGGCCGAGGCTTTGCGCCAGCGCCACGATGGTCCGCGCAATCACGGCGTCGTTGGCATCGACCAGAATGTCGCGCACAAACGACCGGTCGATTTTCAGCTGGTCGAGCGGCAAACGCTTCAGATACGACAGGGACGAATAGCCGACGCCGAAGTCGTCGAGTGAGAAGACCACGCCTTGGGCCTTGAGCGTCCCCATCTTTTCGATGATGTCCTGCACGTTGTCGACCAGCACGCTCTCGGTCAATTCAAGCTTGAGCCGATTCGGATTGGCCCCGGTCTTCGCGATGACCGCCAGCACCTTGTCGACGAAACGCGGCTCGCGGAACTGCTGCGCGCTGACATTGACGGCGATCGTCAGGTGCGCCATGTCCGGCTGGCGCTCCCAGCGCGCGAGTTGCACGCAGGCGGTTTCCAGCACCTTGTCGCCGAGCGCCAGGATCAGGCCGGTCTCTTCGGCGAGCGGAATGAAATCGGCGGGCGCCATGATCCCGCGCTCCGGATGCTGCCAGCGCACCAGCGCTTCGGCGCCGGTCACGCGGTCGCCTGCGCTGACCTGCGCCTGGTAGTGCACGAGGAACTGGTCTTCGTCGATGGCCTTGCGCAGCGCAGCTTCCAGCGCCGCGCGCTCGACAACCACGGTTTGCATCGCCGGGTCGAAGAAACACATCGCGTTGCGCCCTCTTTCCTTGCACTTGTACATTGCCAGATCGGCCTGCTTCAGCAGTTCGTCGATCGAAGCGCTATGCCCCTGGAACACGGTCGCGCCGATGCTCGCGCTGGTGCGATACTCGATACTGTCGAGCTCGTACGCGTCGCCGAGCACAGCAAGAATTTTCTCGCCGACCGCTTCCGTCTGATTCGCTGCGTCCTGGCGGTTGCCGCTCAGGCTGCCGAGCACCACCACGAACTCGTCGCCGCCCACGCGCGCCACCGTGTCGCCTTCGCGCACGCAGGCGGACAGGCGCAGGGCCACCTGCTGCAGCAACAGATCGCCTTTGTCGTGGCCTAGCGTATCGTTAAGCGTCTTGAAGTTGTCGAGATCGATGAAGAGCAGCGCGCCGCAGGCGCCGTTCTGCGCACTGACCGCAATGGCCTGCTTCAGGCGATCCGACAGCAGCGTGCGGTTCGGCAAGCGGGTCAGCGCATCGAAGAACGCCAGTTCCCTGATGCGCTCTTCGGCAATCTTGCGCTCGGTGATGTCGTGATGCGCGCCGACATAGTGCGTGACGCCGCCGTCATCGCCTGTCACCGCGGTGATCGTCAGCCATTTCGGATACACGTCGCCGTTCTTGCGACGATCCCAGATCTCGCCCTGCCAGCCACCGTCGCGATGAATGGTTTCCCACATCTCGCTGAAAAATGCCTTGTCGTGACGGCCCGACTGAAGGATGCGCGGCGTACGGCCCACGACTTCGTCCGCCGTGTAGCCGGTGCATTCGGTGAAGGCCGAGTTGACGCGCAGGATCGTACCGTCAGCGTCGGTGACCATCATTCCTTCCAGCGAGTCAAACGCAACGGCCGCGATGCGCAGCTCCGCCTCGACCTGTTTGCGCTCGGTAATGTCGCGTCCACTGGTGCGAAAACCCGTGAACACGCCCTTCGCGTCGTGGATCGGAACCCACGAAACCGACAGCCAGATCAGCGAGCCATCCTTGCGGATGCAACGAAATTCGACGTCGTCGCCGCGCAGGCCCTGGCGCCCCTTCAGCAATTCGGGCGCGACGCGCGGCATGTCTTCCGGATGGATCAGCGTGCCCGCGAAGTCAAGCATCGCCATGCACTCGTCGACGGTGTAGCCGGTATATTCCTCGACCGATGGATTGATCCAGCGCGGCTTGCCGTCCGGGCCCCACCAGACTTCCAGGTTCACTGTGCAGTCAGCGATCGCGCGGAATTTCTCCTCGCTCTCGCGCAGCTCTTTTGTCATTTTCGACGCAAGCCGCATGGCGCGGCTGCGGCCGGTCACCATGATCCACGCAAGCAGCGCGAGCAGCAGGCTCAGGCCGCCGCCCGTGAACGCGATCAGCCATTCGGCATTGCGGCCGAAGCGCGCCATAAAGCGGTCCTGCGCCGTCATCGAGAGCGTCCAGTCGTGTCCGCCGACGACGAGATACTCACTCGCCGAAAGGTCCGGCGGCTGCGGCGGCGCTTTGACGTCCGACGAGCGATAGAGCAGCGCCGCGGCGGAAGGTTCGACACCGTCATAGATGGCGAGCGACAGGCCCGGCGTCTGCTCGCCATAGAGACTGGCGACCACATCGTGCATGCGGAACGCGGCATAGACCCAGCCGACGATGCGCGCCCTGCGTTGCTCGACGGTATCCAGCGGCTGGCCTTGCGCGTAGACCGGCAAGTACATCACGAAGCCGGGCTGATCCGGCACGCCCGCGTCCGTGGCCAGTTGGACCTTGCCGGATACCACCGCCAGCCCGGAGTCGCGTGCCTTTTCCATCGCGAGCCGCCGCCCGGGGCTTGCCCACGCGTCGAAGCCAAGCACCGGGCGATTGCCGTCGGCAAACGGCACGCGTTGAATGATCGGGGCGTAGCTTTCGCGCAGGCCTTCGGGCCGGATCGTGTAGTCGGCGCCGCTTTGCTGGCGCATCGTGGTGACATGGCCCGCGAGGTCGGCCTGCGGCACCCACTCGATGAGCCCGATCGCCTGGGTACCGGAGAGATTCGCGTCGGAATTGACCGTGTCGACGTAGTCGCGAAAACTGTCGCGGTCGAGCGTGCCGTTTGTGACGAACATCGCCTGCACACCCCGCAGCATCTGCTCATAGGCCGCCATCCGCTGTTCGATGCGGCTCACGGCGTCGCCCAGCGCAAAGGTGAACTGGGAGTGCAATTCGTGCTGGGAAGCGCGCCGTTCATGATCCCACACGGCCCAGGTCACCCCCAGCGCAGCGGACAGGATCAGCAGCGGAACGAGAACGAGGCGCGCCCGGTTCACGGCGATATCGGGAAATCGACCATCGAATCAGCCAGGTCGGGTTTAAAGTATTTCCTGAAGATCCGCCGCACCGTACCGTCTGCGCGCATGTCGTTCACCAGCGCCCGCCATTTGTCGCGCTCCTGCGCAGACAGCGCTTTCTTCGACATGATGAGACCGTGCGGCACGGCAGCGTCGTTGAACTCGATGATGGTGGTGACGTCGCGAATCTTCTTCTCGTCCAGAGCGGGGTAGTCGAAGGGTTCGATAATCATGCCCTGGATACGCTGCAGGATGAGCGCCTGATAGAGCGGTTCAAGGCCACCCGCCTGACTCACGCGATTGGCGGCCGCCAGTGTGTCCACCAGCCGGTTCGCCGACTCGCTGTAACGGAAACTTCGAATGACGCCGAGCTGGAACCCGTCGTTGTGTTCGAAGTCGGACAGCTCACGTATACCGGCATCCTTGCGCACCAGCAAATAGTATTTATTACTGAAGTACCACGCAAACGATGCGTACTGGTTACGCTCTTCGTTGGCGATGCCTGACAGACTGAAATCGAGCGCGCCGGACTCGATCAGTTTCCAGATCCGGGCGCGCGACATCAAGCTCACCCTGATCTCGCAGCCGCTGCGGCGCGTCAGTTCGTCGGCGAAATCCTTGTCGATGCCGGTATCCGTGTCGAGCGAATAGAGCAGGCCGTGGTCGTGCAGCGCGAGCGTGAAGGGCCGCGAACAGTCGGGACCGCCCGCGACTGCGTTGCTGGCGCAGCAAAGCGCCAGCAGCAAGCCGCCTAGTACTTGCCGTATCACCACAGTGTCTCCAGCGCGGGGTGGCTCAAATACCGCTATTTTGTTCGCTATCGATGACAGTTTTGCCGGCATTTGCCGTCATCCTGGCGGGGGCGATGCGACGGCAATGCTCGCGCGGGCGCGTCTCCTTGCGCCCTCTCCCCAGCCAGAAAACCAGCGTGAAACGCTCCATACCGGATAACGGCCACAGTGTCCGGTTTCTTGAGGTTATTACGTTATTCTGGATAGCTTTTTGTGTTAGCAACAGAGTGTCTAGCTGCATTGCATACGCGGACCACTCACCGCATTCGCCGGAAGCGCCCTTTCGATCATTTCCAGTTCAGCCTCTGCAACGGGTGATGTCTAGCGCCCCGACGTTCTCTTTGAGCCTCGAATGCCTGCGCGTTCCGCAAGACCCGTGAGGATCTATCAGCGTCAGGTTTTGCTGACGCGCCGCAGCCGTAAAGCGTGGCAGGTAGGCGCGGTAGTCATCGGCGCCGAGCTCGTATCGGCCTTGACAGCACCGGTTAGAAAACCGCTGCCCAACGGACTATACGCCACAAAGCCAATGCCTAGTTCCTCAAGCGCGCCGGATCGTATCGTGTTGTCATGGTACGGTCGTGATTCCAGCCGTGGCGCCCAAGGCAATGAGGCCGCGCCCATTGTTGTGCATCCACGCGACGAACTACCGGCGGAACCTGGCCCCGCCCCAGCCCGATTCGCATGCGAGCGTGACGAAGGCCGACAGGT
>DASXXR010000388.1:0-10701 GCA_036502945.1 Paraburkholderia sp.
GAAGATCATCGTCAATCTGCAGCCGCCGATGCACGAGATCTGGATTGCTGCAAAGTCCGGCGGTTTTCATTTCCGCTTCGTCGACGACGCATGGCGCGATACCCGCAACGACACCGAGTTTTTTGCCGCGTTGTCCGATTATGCGACGCAACAGGCGGGCGAGCCGGTTCAGATTACCCCGTGATCCGGCGGCTGTGCCGATGCTTGCCGCGCGCGGCTGCTTCCGCGCGCGCCTTCGTGCGCGTGTGCAGCACGTGGCGGCCCGCGATGATCGTCCGGAGCCTCGCAGCAATCTGAACCGCGGTGAGTCCGGTTAGTAGCGGTTAGTAGCGGTTGGTAGCGGCGAACAGCGGTTAGTGACCGCGGAACAGATTCATGATGTCCTGCTTTTCCTGCTCGCCGACCTGTTCAGGTGCAACGCCGGTGCCGCTCGCTTCGTCACCGGGCGCGGGCAGCGTGACGCCGACCGTTGCGACGAATCCATTGCCGGGCGTGAAGCCGTCGAAATACAATTCGTCGCCGATCGTCGTGATGCCGGCCGGCATCGGCATCCGGTATTCGGGCACGCTCTTCAGCGCGCGGCTCATGTAGTCGATCCACACCGGCAATGCGAGGCCGCCGCCGGTTTCCTTGTCGCCGAGGCTGCGCGGATTGTCGTAGCCGATCCACGCGATGGCAGTGAGCGTGTGCTGATAGCCGGCAAACCATGCGTCGCGCGAATCGTTGGTGGTGCCGGTCTTGCCGGAAAGGTCGGTGCGCTTCAGCACGTTCGATTTCGCGCCGGTACCGTGCTGCGCGACGCTCTGCAACAGGCTGTTCATTACGTACGCGTTGCGTGGCTCGATTGCATACGGTGCGCTTCGCCCTGCAATCAGCGGCTGCGCATGCGCGACGACGATGCCGCGCTGATCGGTGACTTCCGCAATCAGATACGGATTGACCCGGTAACCTCCGTTCGCAAAAACCGAATAGCCGGCAGCCATCTGCAGCGGCGTGACGAGCCCCGCGCCGAGCGCCATCGGCAGATACGCCGGATGACGTTCCGCGTCGAAGCCGAAACGCGTGATGTACTGCTGCGCGTACTTCGTGCCGATGTGGTTGAGGATGCGGATCGACACGAGGTTCTTCGATTTTTGCAGCGCCGTGCGCATCGTCATCGGGCCGTCGAAGCCGCCGCCGTAGTTCTTTGGTTCCCACGCCTGGCCGCCGGTTTCCGCCGCGCTGAAAAAAAGCGGCGCGTCGTTGATGACGGTGGCAGGCCCAAGGCCTTTCTCCAGCGACGCCGAATAAATAAACGGTTTGAAACTCGACCCCGGCTGACGCCAGGCCTGCGTGACGTGATTGAACTTGTTCTTGTTGAAGTCGAAGCCGCCGATAAGCGCACGAATGGCGCCGTCCTGCGGGACCACCGAGACGAACGCACCTTCAACCTGGGGAAGTTGCGTGATCGACCAGTTGCCGTCATCGTCTTTCACGATGCGTACGATCGCGCCGGGACGCACGCGCTGATTCGGCTGGGCGCGTGCGCTGAGCGCAGAGGCCGCATAGCGCAGCCCGTCGCCCGCGATCGTGGCGACATTGCCGTCGATCAACGTCGCCTGAACCTGCTTCGGGCTCGCGGACGTGACGACTGCCGCGATGATCTCGCCGTTGTCCGGATGTTCGAGCAGCGCGTCGTCGATGGCCTGCTCGCGGTCGTCAGGTTCGCTCGGCAAATCGATGAACGCTTCCGGGCCGCGATAGCCGTGGCGCCGCTCGTAGTCCATCAGGCCTTTTCGCAATGCATGGTAGGCCACGTCCTGATCGGCGGAGTCGATCGTCGTCACCACATTCAGGCCGCGTGTGTAAGCCTCTTCGCGATACTGCGCATACATCATCTGCCGCACCATTTCCGCGACGTATTCCGCGTGCACGCTGAATTCCTTGCCGGCGCCTTTGACGATCAGCTGCTGGCGGCTCGCGTCGTCATACTGTTCCTGCGTGATGTAGTGCAGTTCCAGCATGCGCTGCAGGATGTATTCCTGACGAACCTTGGCGCGCTTCGGATTGACCACCGGGTTATATGCGGACGGCGCCTTCGGCAGTCCGGCAAGCATCGCGCATTCCGCGAGCGTGAGGTTTTTCAGATCCTTGCCGAAGTACACGCGTGCAGCGCTCGCGAAACCATAGGCGCGCTGGCCGAGATAGATCTGATTCATATAGACCTCGAGAATCTGATCCTTCGACAGTTTCGATTCGATCTTGTACGCGAGCAGCATTTCGTAGACCTTGCGGGTGTACGTCTTCTCGCTCGACAAGAAGAAGTTGCGCGCAACCTGCATCGTGATCGTGCTCGCGCCTTGTGTGGCGTGGCCGTTGGTCAGTGCGGCGAAGCCGGCGCGCGCAATGCCTGTCAGATCGACGCCGCCGTGGTCGTAGAAGCGTGCATCCTCGATGGCAAGCACGGCTTTTTTCAGATTGTCCGGCACGTCGCGCATGTGGACGATATCGCGGCGCTCCTCGCCGAATTCGCCGATCAGCACGTGATCGGCCGTATAGATGCGCAACGGCACCTTCGGACGATAGTCGGTGAGCGCTTCGAGCGACGGCAGGTTCGGCGTCGCGACGACGAGCGCATAGCCGAGTACCAGCGCGGCGCTTACGATGCCGGCAACGATAAGACCTGCAAGACCAAGAACGAGCGTGAGCCACAGCGGACGCCTGCGTTTTCGCGGCGCCGGCGGCGGGGACGAAGGAGTCGAAGATTGCATATGAACACCAAAAAACAGTCCCGCGATTATAGCCGCCCGCCTGATGAGCTTTCGACATGCTTACATCGAGGCGGCGAGCCGTCGTGGGGAATGACCTCACTGTAGTCTCTCCGACACCGTCCGGGTGCCGCTTCGAATGACGTTAGCCATTTGGCCGAATATCGCGGACAAAGCATGCTGAGCACAATCCTTTCCGTTACCCGCGTTCGAATAGTTCGCCGCGTGGGCTGAAAGGAGGCGAGATGGTGTTTAGAACTTCGTTGGTAAGGGCGGTGCGCCGGTTCGCGGCTGGCATCGACATAAGTCCGCAGGCGGTCAGACTCGTCGTGTTGAGCCGGCGCTTGCGCGGCGACGGGCCGGTGCGTATTGAATGCATCGCGTCGGTGCCGCTCAGGGCGGGCGCCATGGCGGGTGCGGAGATCGTCGATCGGGCGGCCGTCGCGCAGGCAATGTGCGAGCTGTTCGAGTGCTTGCCCACTGAGCACCTCGCCCCCTCGCTTCGTTGCGCGATGGCGATTCCCGCGTCGGCCACGCTCACGGCAAGCGTGCCGCTCGCGCAACTCGCGCCGCGTAATGTGTCGCTCAATGGATCGCACTACGTCGACCGTCATTTGCTGGCGACGCTCGAGCCCGCCGTGATGACCGAAGCCGAGCGAATCGCGGGCATCGAGCGCCATGCGCTCGCGGTCGACTGGTTTTTTGACGAATCGCCACGGCGCATCGGGTCCGTCACGATTGCGGCCACCGCGCGGCAGCATCTCGAGGCGCGCATTGAATGCGCGGCTATCGCGGGCGTCTCGTTGACGGCGGTCGATGGCGAACCGCACGCTGCGCTGCGCGCGATCCGCCATGCAGCGGCGCTCGAACTCGACACTCACGGGACTTACGTGGCGATCTGGGTTGGCGCGGATGGCGTCTACGGATGGCGCGTTGCCGACGATTTGGTCGCAGCCGAAATGCGCTACCCGGCGCCTGAATATGCCGGGCTTGCCGATGCGCTGCGTGACGTCGGCGGCGGTTGCGTGATCGGCTGCGCGTTGGTTGCCGGTGAAATCGATTTGCTCGACGGCGTCCGCTTTTCGCTTGCGGACATCGGCGACGTGCTGGGCTGTTCCGTGCTGCCGTTCCAGTGTGCTCCGTTGGGCGATGTCGTGCAGCCGTTCCTCTCCGAACTGCTGCAGGAACCTGCGTGTGCTGTCGCGTTCGGTCTGGCGTTGCGTGGAGTGATCGAATGAAGCGGATGACCTTGCATGCAGCGGTGGCCGCGCGGCAGCCCGCGCGGCGAATAGCGATCGGCGGCTTCAACCTGTTGCCCTACCGGCAGAGCGATGCACGCCGCGGACGACGGCGCCGCATGCTCGAGTGGCTGGCCGCCGCAGCAGCCGGTTGCGTGGCGGTGCTCGCGCTCGCTGTTTGGCAGACGGCCGAACGCGCGCAGCTGGATGCGCAGCGTGCTTCGCTCGAACATTCGATCGCGCAATTTGGCGAACCGCTTGTCGAGCATGCGCGGCTTTCCCGCGACGAAGAGAGCCAGCACGCGCGAGCTGCGCGGGCGGTGACACTATCCGGCCCACTCGAACATCTGCTCGCTGTGCTCGACGCGTTGAGCCGCGAGTCCGATGGAGACGTCGTGGTGCAACAACTGCGGCAACGCAATCACGAGACCGAACTGCTGGCCGCATCGCGCGACCATGCGGCGCCGGCGCTATGGCTTGAGCGCCTCGGCGCTGTGCGCGGTGTGACGGGTTCGGAAATCAGCGATCTGCGCCGCGCGACGAACCTGAAGCACGGCGCGCCGCAAAACGAAGTCGGCGTCATCGAATTTTCGGCGCGGTTGTATTGGAACGGAACGCGCGACTACGCCGCGCGGGCGCCAACATTGGCCAATGCACTTTCCGTGAGCGCGAACCCTATGCGAGGAGCGAAATGAGCACGACGATCCTGGACCGTTTGGGTCCTGCACGTAAGCGAACCCCCGCGCGAATCGCCACGCCACGCTGGGCCGACCGCCTGCGCGTGCCGCTTGATGCATGGAGCGGTCGCCGCCGGCTACTGGCGGCGCTGCTGATCGCGCTCGCGGTGTTCGGGCTCTGCGCAAATGCGTGGTTCGCGACTGACCTGGGCGGCGCAGAGGCCAGCCGCCTTTTGATCGCGGACGCACAGCGCCGTCTCGCGCATACGCGCCTTGCCGTTGCACAGCTTCCCACGCTACGCGCATCGGCTGCCACGACGCGTTTCGCGCGTTCGTCCGGTGAATGGACGTCGACGGACGATGTACGCGCCGTCACGCAACTGGCGGCGCAAACCGGCATGACACTGTTGACGCTCGAGCCAGGCGCCGTGACGGGCAGCGGAATGGACGTCATGCGGTCTTTACGCGTGACTGCACATGCCGATTTCGCGCAGTTGATCGCGTTCCTGCGTGCGCTGCCAAGCCTGCCGGTGCTCGTCGTCCCCGGCGATATGATCGTGAAGCGGCTCAACGACGTCTCTGCGGAGCGACCGGGCGGGGTG
The DNA here is from genome assembly GCA_036502945.1 of Paraburkholderia sp. Taxonomy (GTDB): domain Bacteria; phylum Pseudomonadota; class Gammaproteobacteria; order Burkholderiales; family Burkholderiaceae; genus Paraburkholderia. Next base: position 5,265 of record DASXXR010000388.1, read on the forward strand.
CTGTCCATCAATGCGACGCTGAACGTGTTCAACGCTATTCGTCCCCTTGAAGCCGCGACCGACCCGCTCGCGGACGCCGCCGTGGACGAGGATGAAGACGTCCTCTTCTACGATCCCTTCTCGCCACCGCCGCAAACCGATTCGCACTCGGCGGCCGCGGCCACGCTTCGCCTCGTCGGCGTGCTGTACGACCTCGCGCGCGGCCTTGCGCTGGTCGAGACGCCCGAAGGCGAAACGACCCTGGAAGCCGGGCAGCGGTTCGGCGGCGAGCGTGTCGCACGGGTCGACGGAAGCGGTATCACGCTTGCAACCCGCAACGGCGGCGCTCGCACCCTGACGTTCGAGGAGGCGGTGCAATGAAGCTTGGGTACCGCTCGAGGTGGGCGATCTATCTTGTGCCTTTCGTTACAGCAGCGGCACATGCCGCGCTGCCGCCGCTGCCCGCGCAAATGCCGCTCAGCGACGCGGTCGCGCCGTACGGCATGCCGCCGTTGCCGCGAGCCGCGTCCGATGAGGTGCAGAATCCGTTCGGCGCGGAAACGGCGGAAGGCAACGCTACAGCGGATGATGGTTCTGCGAGCGTCTCCACAGACGATGCCGCGCCACGCGAAGACGCGCCGCCAAGCGACCCGGCGCCGCATACCGGAACACGCAGCGCGCCACGCAGTGAACCCGGCGTCGAAGCGCCGCGCGACGCGCTGGAAGGCCCGCCTGTTCCGCTCATGCCGCCGGCGCGTTTCACCACCGCATCGTCAACCACGATCGCCGACGATCTCCCGGAAGACAAACCGATCACGCTGAACTTCAGGCGCGCGGAGCTCGGCGCGGTGTTAAATGCGTTTGCGCAATTCACCGGGCTGAACATCATTGCGAGCGACAAGGCACGCGGCGCGGTCACGCTGCACCTCGACAAGGTGCCGTGGCGCACAGCGTTCGACACCTTGCTCGACGTCAACGGGCTAGCGATGGAGCGTCGCGGCAACGTGATCTGGGTTGCGCCGCTCGCCGAACTCGCGGCGCGCGAGCGGCAACGCTTCGAAGCGCACGCACGCGCGGCGGACCTCGAACCGCTAGCGAGCCGCACGTTTGAACTGCACTATGCGCACGCCGACGAAGTCCGCAAACTGCTGAGCGCGTCGGGCGGGCAGCGCGTGCTGTCAAAGCGCGGCGCGGTGATGGCCGACCCGCGCACCAATCTGCTCTTCATCACCGACCTCGAAGCGCGCCTCGTGCAGATCACCGCGTTGATCGCCTCGATCGACCGGCCGACCCGTCAGGTCATGATCGAGGCGCGCATCGTCGAAGGCGAGCGCGGCTTCTCGCGCAACCTCGGCGTGCGGCTATCGATGGCCGGGACGAGCGCGGACGGTACGGCAATCGGCGTGGTCGGCGGCAAGGAGGGCTCGGTGTACGACCTGTCTGCCCGGCCGATTTCCGGCTTCGATGCGGCCACCGCCGGCCTCACGCTGTTCGCGGCCAATGCGACGCGGCTCATCAACCTCGAATTGAGCGCGCTGGAGGCGGAGGGGCGCGGGCAGATCATCTCGAGCCCGCGCGTCGTCACCGCGGACCGGATGAAAGCGATCGTCGAGCAGGGCACCGAGCTGCCGTATCAGGCGAAGGTCGGCCAAGGCGTATCCGGTGTGCAGTTCCGCCGGGCAAGCCTCAAGCTCGAAGTCGAACCGCAGATCACGCCGGACGGCAACGTGGTGCTGGATCTCGACGTCGCGAAGGACAGCGTCGGCGAGCAGACGGCCTCCGGCCCCGCGATCAACACGAAGCACGTGCAGACGCGGGTGCAAGTGGAAGACGGCGGGACGGTGGCGATCGGCGGGATCTACGAGACCGATGACCGGGACGATGTGACGCGGGTGCCGCTCCTGGGCAAAATACCGCTTTTGGGCGCGCTTTTTCGCCACCGGGCACATCGCGATTCGCGCAGCGAACTGGTGGTTTTCATTACACCCAACGTTGTGCAGACGAATTGAGCGCGAAGCGTCGCGCACCGTCGCGCCGGGCGGCAGGCTCGACAAGGCAGTCGCTTTGCCAGTAAGCTGCGGCACGAACCATACCGGATTAGCCAGAGGACACCGTTGCAAGCCCGGGACGCACACGCCAATGTTTTTTTCGTAGGGCTCATGGGGGCCGGCAAGACCACCGTGGGCCGGGCCGTGGCGCGCCGTCTGGATCGCCCGTTCTTCGATTCCGACCATGAGATCGAGGCCCGCACGGGCGCGCGCGTTCCGGTCATTTTCGAGCTTGAAGGCGAAGCGGGGTTTCGCGAGCGCGAGGCGCAGGTGATTGCGGATCTGGCGAGCCGTGAAAATATCGTGCTGGCCACCGGCGGCGGCGCGGTGCTGCGGCCGGAAAATCGCGAGGCGCTGCACAATCACGGCCTCGTCGTCTACCTGCGCGCCAATCCGCACGATTTATGGCTGCGCACCCGCCGCGACAAGAATCGCCCGCTGTTGCAAACTGAAGATCCGAAAGCACGGCTCGAAGCGCTGTACGAGATTCGCGATCCGCTGTACCGCGAATGCGCGCATTTCGTCATCGAGACCGGGCGGCCGTCGGTCAACGGGCTCGTCAATATGGTGCTGATGCAGCTCGAGCTGGCCGGCGTCGGCAAACGTCCTGCGTCATAATCGCAAGCATGATGACCCCTATGATTACCGTCAACGTCGAACTGGGCGAGCGCGCCTATCCCATTCATATCGGTGCCGATCTGATCGGACAGACCGCGCTATTTGCGCCGCACATTGCGGGTGCATCGGTCACCATCGTGACCAATGTCACGGTCGACCCGCTCTATGGCGACACATTGCGCCGCGCGCTGGCGCCGCTCGGCAAGAGCGTGTCGACGGTGGTGTTGCCGGATGGCGAAGCGCACAAGAACTGGGAAACGCTGAATCAGATCTTCGATGCGCTGCTCGCTGCCCGCGCCGATCGCAAGACGACGCTGATCGCGCTGGGCGGCGGCGTGATCGGCGACATGACGGGCTTCGCCGCCGCGTGCTACATGCGCGGCGTGCCATTCATCCAGGTGCCGACCACGCTGCTCTCGCAAGTCGACTCGTCGGTGGGCGGCAAGACCGGCATCAACCATCCGCTCGGCAAGAACATGATCGGCGCGTTCTATCAGCCGCAAGCCGTGATCGCCGACATCGGCGCGCTGCGTACGCTGCCTGCGCGCGAACTGGCGGCCGGCATTGCCGAAGTGATCAAGACCGGCGCCATCGCAGACACCGCATTCTTCGACTGGATCGAAGCGAATGTCGACGCACTGAACCGTCGAGAACCACAAGCCCTCGCGGAAGCCGTCAAACGTTCGTGCGAAATCAAGGCGTCCGTGGTTGCCGCGGACGAACGCGAAGGCGGCCTGCGCGCGATTCTCAATTTCGGCCACACGTTCGGCCATGCGATCGAAGCCGGGCTCGGTTACGGCGAATGGCTGCACGGCGAGGCCGTGGGGTGCGGCATGGTGATGGCGGCGGATCTATCGGTGCGGCTGGGTCATCTCGACGACACGTCGCGCGAACGCCTCGTTGCGCTGGTCAAAGCTGCGCATTTGCCCGTTCGCGCGCCGGCACTCGGCGAGGCGCGCTATATGAACCTGATGCGAGTCGACAAAAAAGCAGAAGCTGGCGAGATCAAGTTCATTCTGCTCAAGCGTTTCGGCGAGACAACGATCACCCGCGCGCCCGACGACATCGTGCACGCCACGCTCGCAGCAACCGTTTAGGCAACTGCTGGCGACGGAGCGAAACAGGCACACACAGGCGCAAGCCGCGCCCGCAAAGCAACGTCGCCAGATCGCAAAACCGTCCGCTTCTGATTCGGAGAACCCGGTGAGTGAAAGGCGCAGCGACAATCTGAGCGAATCGCGCAACACGTCGCCTCAAGACGAGGCGGGTATGCCCAGCATCCCCACCGTTGCTGCGCTCGAAGCGCATCTCGCGCCGTACGCGGCCCGTTCCGCGCAGTCGCGCGGCCGCCGCTATCCGGAAGCGCCGCCTAGCGCGCGCACCGAGTTTCAGCGCGACCGTGACCGCATCGTTCATTCAACGGCTTTTCGCCGGCTCGAGTACAAGACGCAAGTCTTCGTCAATCACGAAGGGGACCTGTTCCGCACACGGCTTACGCATAGCCTCGAAGTCGCGCAGATCGCGCGTTCGGTTGCGCGCAATCTTAGGGTCAACGAAGACCTCGTCGAAGCCATATCGCTTGCACACGATCTCGGCCATACGCCGTTCGGCCATGCGGGGCAGGACGCGCTCAACGAATGCATGCGCGAGCACGGCGGCTTCGAACACAACCTGCAAAGCCTGGTGGTCGTCGACGATCTTGAAGAGCACTACGGCGCGTTCGACGGCCTCAACCTGTGTTTCGAAACGCGCGAAGGCATTCTCAAACACTGTTCGCGGGAGAACGCGCGCGCGCTCGGGGCGCTCGGAGAGCGCTTCCTGCAGGGACGTCAGCCGTCGATCGAAGCGCAAATCGCGAATCTTGCCGACGAGATCGCCTACAACAATCACGACGTCGACGACGGCTTGCGTTCCGGGCTGATCACGATCGAACAATTGGCGGAGGTCGAGCTATGGCGCTCGCATTACGATGCAGCGCGCAGTGATTTTCCGCAGATCGAGGGGCGCCGGCTGATTCACGAAACGGTGCGCAGGATCATCAACACGCTGATCGTCGATCTGATAGACACGACGACACGCAATCTCACGCAGCACGCGCCGCGTTCACTCGCAGATGTGCGCGACGCCCCGCCGCTTGTCGCGCATAGCGAAGCGGTGTCTGCGCAAGCGACGGCGCTCAAGCGTTTTCTGTTCAAGAATCTGTATCGGCACTATCGCGTAATGCGCATGGCGAACAAAGCGCAACGCGTGGTGGCTGGCCTGTTCGACGCATTCACCGGCGACCCGCGGCTGCTGCCGCCGAATTTTCAGTCGCCGGACCCATCGTTGCAGCCGCGCCTCGTCGCCCACTACATCGCGGGCATGACGGACCGGTATGCGCTGAAGGAGTATCAGCGGCTTTTCGTGGTCGGCGACCATTAAGAAGGGAGGGCGCCTACATGCCGACGAGGTGCCGACGAGGGCGCACGTGCGCCTCACCGTCTGCGCGACAGTCGTTTCCGCACCGTCAGGTTGTGTCATCCCGCTGGATGCCGGCGCGATCGTCTCGCACCGGCGCGTCGCAGCGATCTGACTTTGCATCCATCAACATCAGCGCATCAGTGGCCGCGCGTCAGCAGCGCGCCAGCGATCAGCGCAAGCGCGCCCACGACGGCAATAGTCCGCCACGGGTTTTCATGCACGTAGTCGTCGGCGCCCGCCAGCGCGACTTCTGCGCGTTCACGTACGGCGTCGCGGGTTTCGTTCAGCCGTGCGCGCGCGTCGTCCAGCCGTTTGCGCAGCTGCGTCCGAAG
>DASXXR010000389.1:0-2599 GCA_036502945.1 Paraburkholderia sp.
TAGCCCATCGCCTGCGCGGCAAAACAGAACATGCGGCCAAGCTGGCCGCCGCCGACCATGCCAAGCCATGCGCCGGGCAGAATCGGTGAAACCGGGGTGTTGTCTGGGTTCATCTTAGTGGTTGGTCACGCCGCCGCATACGGACGGCGGGCGGGGAAGCAATGGACATCTTTTTGCGCATCTCGCAACGCATGCGCATCGACGTGCTGTTACAGCGGGGGCAACACCATCGCGTGCGCGGCTGCATTCTGGCGCATGCGGAACGCGGCCAGCTTCTGTGCGTATTCCGGCGACGTGCCGCCGAGAATCGACACCGCGAACAGCGCCGCATTGGCCGCGCCCGCTTCGCCGATCGCGAAGGTCGCAACCGGCACGCCCTTCGGCATCTGCACGATCGAATGCAGCGAATCGACGCCCTTCAGATACTTGCTCGCGACCGGCACGCCGAGCACCGGCAAAGTTGTCTTCGCGGCCAGCATGCCGGGCAGATGCGCAGCGCCGCCCGCGCCCGCGATGATCACGCGGATGCCGCGCTCGCGCGCGCTTTCGGCATAGGCGAACATCTCATCGGGCATGCGGTGCGCGGACACGACTTTCGCTTCGTACGGCACGCCGAATTCCTGCAGCAGCGCGACCGCCTGCTTCATCACTTCCCAGTCGGAACTGGAGCCCATCAGCACGCTGACGAGCGGCGCGCCATGCGTATGGGTGGTTTGAACGTCACTCATATTCTGCGGATTTCCGTGTCGGTATTGTGCGGCTTGCGCCACGCGTCAGGCGAGCTTCTGCCCGGTCAGGCGCTCAAGCGCTTCGCGATACTTGCCGGCGGTCTTCGCGACCACGTCGTCCGGCAGTTTCGGCGCCGGCGGCTCCTTCTTCCACGTCTGCGTTTCGAGCCAGTCGCGCACAAACTGTTTGTCGAACGACGGCGGGTTCGTGCCCACCCTGTATTCGTCGGCCGGCCAGAAGCGCGACGAATCCGCAGTCAGCGCTTCGTCCATCAGGTACAGCTTGCCGTGGTTGTCGAGACCGAATTCGAACTTCGTGTCCGCGATGATAATGCCGCGCGTCGCCGCGTAATCGGCGGCTTCCTTGTACAGGCGAATCGAGATGTCGCGGATCGTCGCCGACAGTTCGGTGCCGATGCGCCGCTCCATTTCGTTATAGGTGATGTTCTCGTCGTGATGGCCCATTTCGGCCTTCGCGGCTGGCGTGAAAATCGGCTCGGGCAGTTTTTGCGCGTTCTGCAGGCCCGGCGGCAACGCCACGCCGCAGATCGAACCGGTTGCCTGATAGTCCTTCCAGCCGCTGCCGGCCAGATAGCCGCGCACCACCGCTTCGACGAGAATCGGCTCGAGGCGCTTCACGACGACCGCGCGGCCTTTCACCTGTTCCGCTTCATCGGCCGCGACGACCGTTTCCGGTGCGACGCCCGTCAGGTGAGTCGGCACGACGTGCTTCAGCTTGTCGAACCAGAAATTGGCCATTTGATTCAGTACGCGTCCCTTGTCCGGAATCGGCTCGCCCATGATCACGTCGAACGCCGACAGGCGGTCGGTCGTGACGATCAGCAACTGGTCGTTGCCTACCGCGTAGTTGTCGCGGACCTTGCCGCGGCCGAGCAACGGCAGCGAGCGGAGCGTGGATTCGTAGAGGGTAGACATCGTCGTGGCTCGTAAAAATGGCGCTAGAAAGTGAGACCTGAAAAAAAGGGAAACGCCGCTCCCCGGGTCAAGCGGGAACGGCGATGCTTCAATACTACGCTACGCGGCGAGCCGCTTAACGAACGACTTGCGCGAGCTCGCCCGACTTGTACTTCTCCGCTACCTTATCGAGCGGCACTGGCTTGATCTTCGCGGCCTGGCCTTCACAGCCGAACGCGAGGAAGCGGTCCACGCACACCTTCTTCGCCGCTTCGCGCGCCGGCTTCAGAAAATCGCGCGGATCGAACTTCGACGGATTTTCCGCGAAATAGCGGCGAATCGCGCCGGTGATCGCGAGGCGCAAATCGGTATCGATATTGATCTTGCGCACGCCGTGCTTGATGCCTTCCTGGATTTCCTCGACCGGCACGCCGTAGGTTTCCTTCATGTCGCCGCCGAATTCACGGATCTCGGCGAGCAGTTCCTGCGGCACCGACGACGAACCGTGCATCACAAGGTGCGTATTCGGAATGCGCTGGTGGATTTCCTTGATGCGCTGGATCGACAGGATATCGCCGGTCGGCTTCTTCGAAAACTTGTATGCACCGTGCGACGTGCCGATTGCGATGGCCAGCGCGTCGCATTGCGTGAGCTTCACGAAATCCGCGGCCTGCTCGACGTTGGTCAACAGCTGCTCGCGCGTCATCGTGCCTTCGGCGCCGTGGCCGTCTTCCTTGTCGCCCATCATCGTTTCCAGCGAGCCGAGCACGCCGAGTTCCGCTTCGACCGTCACGCCGATCGAATGCGCCGCGTCGACCACCTTGCGCGACACGTCGACGTTGTACTCATACGATGCCACCGTCCATCATCACGCTGGTAAAGCCGCTGCGGATCGCCGCCATGCACACTGCCGGCGACTGCCCGTGATCCTGATGCATCACGACCGGAATGTGCGG
>DASXXR010000390.1:0-4761 GCA_036502945.1 Paraburkholderia sp.
CGCTGTCAACTATTGACCAGCAGTCACCCGTTTAACCGGTCGCGTCCGCTCGCCAGAGCGCGCGCGACCGGGCTTCCCATTGTCATCTGAATGCAAACTGAAACCGTAGCGGACCGCATAGCCGAAGCGCCCCGCGTAAGCGCTTGCGCCGGCACCACCGACACCGGCATCGACTCCGGCCTAACCTGCCTGCTGATGATCGCCCGCTACCACGGCATCGCTGCGGACCCCGACCAGCTTGCTCACCAATTCAAACAAGGCAATGCACCGCTGACCCAAACCGGCCTCTTACTAGCCGCAAAATCACTAGGCTTGAACGCAAAACAAACAAAAGTCCATTGGGACCGCCTAGACCGTATAGCCTTCCCCGCTATCGCAATCGACACGGAAAAGCGCTTCTTCCTGCTAGCCAGAATCGACAAAGACAACGTCTTGCTTCAAGACGCACACGCACCACGTCCAGCGTCCATAAAACTAAACGAGCTCAAGACCGGCTGGCAAGGTGACCTGATCCTTATCGCATCACGCGCATCGATACTAGGCGAACTGGCGAAATTCGATTTCAGCTGGTTCATCCCGGCACTGATCAAATACCGCAAGCTGCTGGCCGAAGTGCTGATCGTCTCGGTGTTCATCCAGATTCTCGCGCTGATCACGCCGCTGTTTTTCCAGGTCGTGATGGACAAGGTACTGGTCCATCACGGTCTAACGACACTAGACGTGATTGCCATCGGCCTCTTCGTTGTCGTGCTCTTCGACGTGTCGCTAAACGCGCTAAGAAGCTACGTCTTCGCCCACACAACAAGCCGGATCGACGTCGAACTCGGCGCAAGCCTTTTCCGGCATCTATTGAAACTGCCGCTTGCGTACTTCCAGGCGCGCCGCGTCGGCGACTCGGTCGCGCGTGTTCGCGAACTCGAAAACATCCGCTCGTTCCTCACCGGCAACGCGATCACGCTGGTCATGGATCTTCTCTTCTCAGTCGTGTTCGTCGCCGTCATGCTGTACTACAGCGCCTGGCTGACCTTGATCGTCATCGTCTCGCTGCCATGCTACGCGCTGCTTTCCATAACCTGCACACCGGTCCTTCGACGCAGGCTAAACGAGAAATTCACCAGAAGCGCCGAAAACCAGTCGTTTCTAGTGGAAACCGTGACAGGCATCCATACGATAAAAGCAATGGCCGTCGAGCCGCAATGGACCCGCACGTGGGACAACCAGCTCGCCGCCTACATCGGCGCGGCGTTTCGCGCATCGACGGTCGGCATGTGGGCCAACAGTGGCGTCAACCTGATCAGCAAGCTGGTAACAGTTGCACTGATGTGGTTCGGCGCGCGTCTTGTGATCGACAGCAAGCTGACGGTCGGCGAACTGATCGCCTTTAACATGCTGTCCGGCCAGGTAACCGGACCGATCATCCGCGTCGCACAGTTATGGACAGACTTCCAGCAAACCGGCATTTCGGTGGCCCGCCTCGGCGATATTCTCAACACCCGAACTGAAGCGGCAGGTGTAAAAAGCGCTTTATCTGCCGTCGCCGGACGAATCGAACTGCAAGACGTCGTGTTCCGCTACCGATCCGACGGTCCGGAAATATTGAGTGGCTTAAACCTGTCGATCGCAGCAGGCGAGGTGATCGGCATCGTCGGCCAGTCGGGCTCGGGAAAAAGCACGCTCACGCGGCTTGTGCAACGGCTCTATGTGCCGGAACGCGGCCGCATCGCGATCGATGGCCATGATCTCGCGGTGGTCGATGCGGCGTCCCTGCGCAGACAGATCGGTGTCGTCCTGCAGGAAAACGTGCTGTTCAACCGCAGCATCCGCGACAACATCGCCTTGACCGATCCCGGCGCGCCATTTGAAACGGTTATGCAAGCCGCGCGCCTCGCTGGCGCACACGATTTCATCACGGCCTTGCCGGAAGGCTACGACACGCCGGTCGGCGAACAGGGCTCGACGCTTTCGGGCGGTCAGCGGCAGCGTATCGCGATTGCACGTGCGCTGATGCACGAGCCGCGCATCCTGATTTTCGACGAAGCCACCAGTGCGCTCGACTACGAGTCCGAGCGCATCGTGCAGGACAACATGCGTGCGATCAGCCATGGCCGCACGGTCCTTGTCATTGCGCATCGTCTGTCCGCGGTGCGCCACGCCGACCGTATCGTCGTGATGGAGCAGGGCAGAATCATCGAGGAAGGGCCGCACGATACGCTCGCCGCGGCGAACGGCGCGTACGCGAGACTCTGTCGCCTGCAAGCGGGAGCGTGACCCATGCGATTGCCGCTGTGGTTAGGCGCTGCGCGCGAGTTCTGCCGCCGTTATGCCGAGATTCTTTGCACGGCGTGGCAGGCTCGCGATAGGAGCACACCCGCCTGGGTACCTGAAGAATCCGAATTTCTGCCTGCCGCACTGGCGTTGCAGCGAACCCCCGTATCGCCATTGCCTCACATCGCAATGGCGACGATTCTCGCGCTGCTCGTGATCGCGTTGCTCTGGGCGACATTGGGCAAAATCGATATCGTCGCGACCGCACAGGGCAGAATCATCCCCGACGGCCGTGCAAAGATCGTCCAGTCGCTTGAAACGGCGAAAGTCACGGCGATTCACGTCGCGGACGGCCAACCGGTCAAGGCCGGCGACGTGCTGCTGGAACTCGACTCGACGATCTCGTCCGCTGACCGGCTGCGGCTGCGCGACGACTGGGCCGAAAGCTGGCTCGCCGCCGTGCGTGCAAAGGCATTGTTGACAGGCATCGATACCGGCGCTGTGCCACGCATCGAGATGCCTCGCGACGAGACGGCGCTGCGCACCGATCTATCGCTCACGCGGACAAGGACGGATGAAGAGCAACGTTTCCTCGAAAGCGAACTAGCGGAGTTCCAGTCCAAACTTGCCCGCCTCGATGCCGAAATCGCGCGAAGCAGCGCCGAGTTGCAAACGGTGGATGCCGTGATTGTCCGCCTCACGCGCACCTTGGAGATCGCCCGGGCACGAGAATCCGATCTGAACGACCTGGCCGCCGAAAATTACGTATCGCGGCACGAGTATCTGGAGAAACAGCAGACCCGCATCGAGCAAGAGGGCGAACTGTCGGCGCAAAGAAGCAGAACCGGTGAAATCCGGGCGGCCGTGGTCAGCGCGCGCCGGCAACGCGACGAACTGGTAGCCACGACGCGGCGCGAGACGCTGGACAAACTGAGCACCGCTACGCAAAAAGCCGCCGAATTCCGCCAGGAGTTCATCAAGGCGGATGCGCGCGATCACTTCATGACGCTGAAGGCGCCGGTCGACGGTTCGGTGCAGCAATTGACCGTGCACACGGTCGGTGGGGTGGTCACCGCGGCACAACCGCTGATGGTGATCGTTCCGCGCGACCGGCCGGCGGAGATCGAGGCGTTTCTGGAGAACAAGGACGTCGGCTTCGTGAGCGCGGGCCAGCCCGCGGCCGCCAAGATCGAAACGTTCCTTTACACGCGCTATGGCACGCTGCCCGCGGAAGTCGTCGGCGTGTCGCACGATGCGATCGACGACGAGAAGCGCGGCTTGATCTACGCGGTGCGGCTCAGGCTGCGCGAATCGACGATCGCAGTAGACGGCAGACGGGTCCCGCTTAGCCCCGGTATGGCGGCCAGCGTGGAGATCAAAACCGGCACGCGCCGCGTGATCGCGTATTTTCTGAGTCCGCTGCTGACTCATGTCGATGAAAGTCTGCATGAACGTTAGCCTTTCGCGGTGCGGCATGCGGTCATCCCGCGCGATCTGCGCGGCGTTCTGGACCGCGGGTGCATGGTTCGCGATCGCTGCGCACGCGCAGCAGCCGGTGCTTGCCTTCGACCCATTGGGCGTACGGCGTGAACCGATGCCGCTGCCGGTCAGCATGCGTGTGCCCGTTGTGCCCGGCATGGCGCCGTGCGGATTCGCGCCGCCGGGCAGCGCATTGGGCCTCGAAGAAGCCGTCAGCCGGGCGTTATGCCGTCATCCGCTCACGCAGCGTTCCTGGGCGAACGCTCAGGTTCAGGCGGCGAAGCTGGGCGAAGCCGAGGCCGCACGCTTGCCGACGCTTTCGGGCGTGTTGAACGGGTCAGCCGAACGCGCGGCGACATCGTCTCCGTTTGCATCGCAGTCGCAGAGCGACTACAGCGGCCCGGCACGTGCGGCGCAACTGGCCTTCGAGTGGGTGATTTTCGATTTCGGCGCGCGTTCCGCCGAAGTCGCGAAAGCGCGTGAATGGCTGGTGGCGGCGAATCAATCGTTTAACGCAGCGGTACTTGACGTGCTGTACACAACGGCGCGCGACTACTTCGCGGCGGTGACCGCGCAGGCACAAGTCGAAGCGGCGCATGAAGCCGAGTCGAACGCGCAACAAAGCGCGCGGGCCGCGCATGCGCGTCTGAAGTCGGGCATCGCGTCGATCTCCGACGAACTCCAGGCGCGCACCGCCCACGATCAGGCACTGCTGCGCACCATCGATGCCGAACGTGCATGGCAGGAGGCGCTCGGCACACTCGCCATCGATATGGGCCTGAGGCCCGACGATCCGGTGACCCTTGCGGACACAGCCGAGCTGGTGCCGCGAACGGCGCAGCCGCCGGACGCGGTCAAGACACTGATCGATGAAGCGCTGCAACGCCACCCTCGCTTGCTTGCGGCGCGCGCATCGCTTGACGCCACTGAAGCTTCGCTCAGGAGCATCCGCGCGCAGACCCTGCCGAGCATACGCATCGAGGCATCCGTTTCTTCGAGCAGCCGCCCCATCGCAAG
>DASXXR010000391.1:0-3759 GCA_036502945.1 Paraburkholderia sp.
GCGCGACGGCGGCGCGAACGACCCGGGCGTGCAATCGGTGCGCCAGATCTATGCGTACTACAAAAAGTTCGGCTATCCGACTGAAGTGATGGGCGCGAGCTTCCGCTCGCCGGGCCAGGTTCTCGAGCTGGCCGGCTGCGATCTGCTGACGATCAGCCCGGATCTGCTGCAAAAACTGCAGGAGAGCACCGACAAGGTGGAACGCAAACTGTCGCCGGAAACGAGCAAGAACGCTGAAATTGCGCGCGTGCCGGTCGACGAGTCGTCGTTCCGTTTCCTCGTGAACGACGAAGCGATGGCTACCGAAAAACTGTCGGAAGGCATCCGCGCATTCGCAGCGGACGCGGTCAAGCTCGAAAAGCTGATCGAAGCGTTGCGCTGATTGCGGAGCAGCGTTTCGGCGAGCAGGCTTTCTCTCTTCAACGGCGCGTGCCGGCTGCACGCGCCGTTTGTCTTTTTTCCCTGCGTTTTTCCTACAGAGTTTGACAATTCGCGCGGCAGCGGCGATTACAATCGTCAGCGCAGACACGTTCGGCCTACAAGGTGAGCGGCGCGCTGCCCGACATGGCAACCCACCCAACCAGCATGGGACCAGAGTTAGGCGCTAAAGCTCCAACTCCGGTCGACACAGGAGACAACGATGCTAGTCCAGCCCTACCTGTTCTTTAACGGCCGCTGCGAGGAAGCGCTCAAGTTCTACGGCGAGAAACTCGGCGCCGAAGTGCTGTTCCAGGTGCCTTTCAAGGATGCGCCGCCGAACCCGGAACGGCCGATCAAGCCCGGCACCGAAGACAAGATCATGCACGCCACTTTCCGGATCGGCACGACCGAGCTGATGGGGTCCGACGGCGACTGCAATACCGCGGACAACACGCACACCGGCTTCAGCCTGTCGCTGACCGCCGACGACCTCGCATCCGGCGAAAAGCTCTTCAATGCACTTGCTGACGGCGGTCAGGTGATGATGCCGTGGCAAGCCACATTCTGGACGCAGGGGTTCGGAATGCTGGTGGACCGCTTCGGCATCTCCTGGATGGTGACGATTCCGCACCAGAAGTAAACCGCGCGGCGGGCGGCGCGCAAGTCACCGCTGCACCCGGACGCGCGTGCGCCGCTCGATGTTCCACGCCGGTTCGGTTTCGATCAGCAATGCGCGCAGCCGCTCGACCTGTTCGGTGACGCGCTGGTTCAGCCAGTACGGCCCCTGCAATTCCGGGACCATACTGGCGACGGCCACCGGGTCGAGCACCGCGGGCGGCAACGGTTCCGGCATTCTGAAATGCGGCGCACCGGTAAAGCGTAACGCACGCGCCGTTCCCAGCAACACCGCGCGCACGGCGAACGCTTCCCGCCCGCTCGTTGCGGCAAACGCGGCGCGCGTGGCGGCATCGGCGCGGGTCAGCACGTCGTTGGACATGATCTCCAGCGCGCTCAGCAGCGTGCGGTGCAGCAATTGAATCTGATCCAGTCGCGCCGGCGCAACCTCGATCTCCTTTGCAACCCACGGCATCACCACGCGCAGTTGCACGAGGCGCCCGCCCATTCGCAGAAACGACGCCGTCTGCTCGTCGGCCGAGAGCGGCTGGCCGTTCGCGATCCGCGTGTAGATGCGCGCGCATTCGCGCAGATTGTCGGACAGCAAGTAGCGCCACGAATAGGTCGCATGCAGCGGCAGCGCAAACGAAAACGCCAGCGCGATCACCGTGCCGAGCGCGACGTCCAGCGCGCGCCATAGCCCGTCGGCGACGAGGTTGTCGCCGAAGCCTCCGACAATGCACATCGTGATCGCGGTCAGCAACGCCATATAGCCCGTACGGCCGATCGCGAAGCACGCACAGACTCCCGCGAGCACCGACATCAGCACAGCCGTCACCGCCAGCGAATTGAAGACGCTGTGCTGCACGATCAGCAATAGTCCGAGCGCGGCGCCTATCGACGTGCCGATGGTCCGTTCAAGCGCCTTCCTGCGGATATTGCCGTGATGCTGCAAGCCGCCGATCACAATCAGGACGGTGATCGGCGCCCAGATGCCGTGCGGCAAATCGAGCGCCGCGGTGAGCAGCACGGCAACGAGCATCGCGACGCCGACGCGCAAGCCATGCAGCACCTTTGCGTGCCGATACCGGTAGTACGGCGACATCACCGCGCGCAGCATCCGCGCGACGCTTGAGCGACGCCGCCCGGCATGCGCGATGAATGAACCGCCAGTGGGGTTCGGATCGTCCAGAGCCATGGTTCGCCTCGCAATCTTTCGTTGAGCGCTGAAGCGAAGTATCGGTCATACACGGACAAACAGCGTGTTCCGTCAGTGAAAACGCACGCGTCGCGACGAAGCCTCCTGCGACGCGGCCGCTCAGCTCAGCTCAGCTCAGTTCAATACCCGGCGACCTCGATGATTGCGTCGGCGAACGCCTTCGGCGCTTCCTGCGGCAAATTGTGGCCGATGCCGCCTTTGATCGTCCGGTGCGTGTATTTGCCGGAGAACTTTTTCGCATACGCTGCCGGCTCGGGATGCGGCGCGCCGTTGGCGTCGCCTTCAAGCGTGATCGTCGGCACCGTGATGACCGGGAACGCCGCGAGCCGCTCTTCCAGTGCATCGTATTGCGGCTCGCCCTCCGCCAGACTCAGCCGCCAGCGATAGTTATGAATCACCACCGCGACGTGATCCGGATTGTTGAAGGCCTCGGCGGAGCGGTCGAACGTCGCATCGTCGAAGTGCCATTTCGGCGATGCAAGCTGCCAGATGAGTTTGGCGAAGTCGTGCCGGTTCGCCTCATAGCCGAGCCGGCCGCGTTCCGTCGTGAAATAGAACTGGTACCACCAGGCGAGCTCCGCTTTCGGCGGCAACGGCGCCTTGTTGGCTTCCTGGCTGCCGATCAGATAGCCGCTCACCGAAACCATCGCCTTGCAGCGCGCCGGCCACAGCGCGGCAATGATATTGGCCGTCCGGGCGCCCCAATCGTAACCGCCGAGAATCGCTGTCTGGATCTTCAGCGCGTCCATCAGAGCGATGATGTCGACCGCCACGACCGCCTGCTGGCCATTGCGAGGCGTGTCGCTGGCGAGAAAGCGCGTCGTGCCGTAGCCGCGCAGATACGGAACGATCACCCGGTGGCCGGCCGCCGCGAGCCGCGGAGCGACGTCGGCATAGCTGTAGATGTCATAGGGCCAGCCATGCAGCAGGATGACCACGGGACCATCGCTCGGGCCCAGTTCCGCATATCCGACGTTCAGGACGCCGGCATCGATCTGCTTGATGCTATCGAACGATGCGCCTGGCTTTGCGGCCTTCGTGCCTGAAGCGTCGCGCCCGGACTGATTCGACTGTGCGCGCGCGAGCCCGCTCAAGCCCAGTTCCATTGCACTGACACCGGCAATCGCCGTCCCGAGGAAACGGCGGCGACGAGCGTTGATCTGGTCCGGCATGACTGCTCCTCCATCCACTTGAGAGACCGCTATGTTGTTCAGGTCGAAACCATCCAGCAAGCGCAGCCAGGGGCCGCCGTTTATCCCTCGACGGCGTCCAGATAGTCTTCCGGCCTCGTGCGGTCTTCCGCGCGCTTCATGCCGGTCGCGCGCACGAGCAAGCTGACGACGACCGCGACCACGAGATTCACAATCAGCGACCACACCGCCGCATAGCCCGGAATGGCGAGGCCGCCGATGTGCACCGTATAGATCGAGCCCGCGAGCTTCAACGAAACCGCCATCCACGTGCCGGTCGCGATGCCGACCGCCCAGCCGAGCAGCAGGCCGCGA
>DASXXR010000392.1:0-4771 GCA_036502945.1 Paraburkholderia sp.
AAACGGGGGATAGCTTGCGTCGACGCCGAAACGGATCGTCGTCCATTCTTTGGCGTGTGCGCCGATCGATACGGTGGCGAGCAGGGCAACCGTCAAAGCCGCTAGCAGTTTTTTCACTGATTTACTCCCGGAGTGGTTCAAATTTTGGTCACGCGTGAAAATGGTGCTGCGCGACATTGCCCGGCGCGATTGAGAACCGGGCTTGGTTGTTCGGCCGCCGGCCAGCCGCCAGCAGCGCGCGCCAAGCTTACCAGTCCAAAAATATTACGAAGCTAGTGAAATACCGGATGGCGCGGAAGGCCAAGCGCTGCAGGGGGATTGCGCGCGGGCGCACGCATGAAGGCAATGTGAAAGGAAAACGACAGTTATGCGGTAACGCACGCCGTATTGAAAGCCTCGAAACGCCGGGCGCCAAAGGACCCGCTATGTTGCACTGCCGCACGACGGGCGTCGCGGCAGTGCAGGCGTCGACACAAACAAAAGGGCTACGCGTTAAACCACCCGCTCGCCCTCGCGGTACGTTGCGCGCGGCACGGGCAATGTATCGAGCATCGTTACGCGGACGAAGTCGGCTCGTAGGCCCGGCGCGATTGCGCCGCGGTCGTGCAGACCGGCGGTGCGGGCAGGTTCGGCGGAAACCGTCGCCATCGCGCGCGGCAACGTCCAGCCGGCCTTGTCGACGAGTTCAAACGCTGCGCTCAGCAGGCTCGACGGCACATAGTCCGACGACAGAATGTCGAGCAAGCCTGCCTGCGCCAGTTCGAGCGCCGAGACGTTGCCCGAATGCGATCCGCCGCGCACGACGTTCGGCGCACCCATGATGGTCGCGATGCCGTGGCGGTGCGCCGCTTCGGCGGCGATCCGCGTAGTCGGAAATTCCGCGAGTACGACGCCTTCGGCGGCGGCCTGTTCGACGTGTTCGACGAGCGTGTCGTCATGACTCGCGACGGGCACCATCAATGCCGTGCAGCGCGCGATGATTTCGCGGCGATGCGCGTCGGCGAAACGCTGCTGTTCTTCGGCGAGCTCGACGAGCGTCGTCGCGACCTCTTCGTCGGTCAGCTTGCCGTGCCGCTCCTGAAAACGGCGCCATTGCTCGCGGTTGTGCCATTGCCGCTGGCCCGGCGTGTGATCCATCACCGATGCAAGGCGCAGCATCGGATGCGAGCACAACGAGTCGAACACTTCGACCACATCGGCAGTTGCAACCTCGCAGCGCAGATGCAGAAAGTGATCGGCGCGCAACAGCTTGCGCTCCGAAAAGCGCGTGAGCGCTTCCGCACAGCGCGTCTGGATGCCGCGCTCGCGCGGCCCGTTATGCGCGCGCGAGCCGATTGCGAGCGCATCGAACACCGTCGTGATGCCCGCGGCCGCGATCTGCGCATCGTGAATCACGAATGCGGCGTCGGTGTTCCAGAACACGCCGGGGCGCGGCGCGAGGTGCTTCTCGAGATTGTCTGTGTGCAACTCGATCAGGCCGGGCAGCAGATAATCGCCGTCCCAGTCTTCGGACTCGCGAGCGGAGGTCGTGCCGCGTGAGATGTCGCGAATCACGCCGTCTTCGATCCACACAACACCGGTGAATTCTTCATCCCGCGTGACGACGCGGGCGTTCCTGATCAGCATCGAACTGCTCCGTATGGGTATTGGGTGTCAGTGTAGCGCTGCGGTGTGACGCAGCGGTGGCTGGAGTTCGAAGCGGCGCGTCGCGACTTTCGCGCGCGTGTCTTCGTCGTGAAAAATGCCGACGATCGCGGCGCCCCGTTCGCGCGCTTCTACGACCAGATCGGCGACTACGTCGCGGTTCTCCGCATCCAGCGATGCAGTCGGTTCGTCGAGCAGCAGCAACGGATGCTCAGCGATCAGCCCGCGCGCGATATTTACGCGCTGCTGCTCGCCGCCTGAAAACGTTGCGGGCGCCAGCGCCCATAGCCGCTGCGGCACGTTCAGGCGCTTGAGCAGCGCCGCGGCGCGCTCGCTCGCTTCGTCTTCGGCGATGCCGCGCGACACGAGCGGCTCGGCGACGAGCGCAAGCGTCGGCACGCGCGGAATCACGCGCAGGAACTGGCTGACGTAACCGACTACGCTGCGCCGCAGATGCAGCACATCGTGCGGTTGCGCGCCGGTGATCGCGATGTGCTGCGCGTCGTGAGCAACGTCGCGGATCGCGATCGTGCCGGCGCTGGCCAGATAGTTGCCGTACAGGCAGCGCAACAGCGTGCTCTTGCCCGCGCCGGACGGCCCGACCAGCACGACGCATTCGCCGCGCTCGACGTCGAGCGACACGCCCGCGAGCGCTTCGATCTGCACGCCGCCCTGGCCGTGCAGCGTGAAGGTCTTGCCGATGTCGACGGCGCGCAGCATCAGCGCCGGATTGTCGACGAACATGCGCCCGACGGCGGGCGTTGCTGTGGATTCGGTAAATGACATCGTGACCCTCAAACCGGCAGAACCGAGGAAACCAGCGTTTGCGTGTACGGATGCTGCGGATCGTCGAGCACCTGATCGGTCAGGCCCGCTTCGACCACTTCGCCGCCTTGCATCACCATCAGCCGGTGCGCGAGCAGACGCGCTACACCGATGTCGTGCGTGACGATCAGCACCGACAGATGCAACGTGGACGTCAGCGTGCGCAGCAGGTCGAGCAGGCGCGCCTGCACGGAGACGTCGAGGCCGGCGGTGGGTTCGTCCATGAACACGAGGCGCGGGCCGGTGACGAGATTGCGCGCGATCTGCAGGCGCTGCTGCATGCCGCCGGAAAACGCCGCGGGAAACTCGTCGATGCGCGCGGGGTCGAGTTCGACGCGCTCCATCCATTGCGTGGCCGTTGTGCGAATCTGGCCGTAGTGACGCGCGCCGACCGCCATCAGCGGCTCGCCGATATTTGCGCCTGCGGAGACACCGGTGCGCAGCCCGTCGCGCGGATTCTGCTGCACAAAGCCCCATTCGGTGCGCATCAGCAAGCGCCGGCGCGGCTCCGAAAGCGCGCGCAGATCGAGCATCGCGCCGTGCGCCGACGCGTAATTCAGCGTGCCGCTATCGGCTTCGGTGCGCAGCGCAAGCGTGTTCAGCAGCGTCGTCTTGCCAGACCCGGATTCGCCGACGATGCACAGCACCTCGCCAGCATACAGATCGAAGCTGACATTCCTGCAACCATTGCGGCCGCCGTATTGTTTGGTGAGCGCCCGTGCGCTCAGAAGCGGCGTCATGCGGGTTCTCCTGTGCCGTTGGCTGGCAATTGCGCGGCCAGTTGCGTCGCCTGCTGCTCGCGGCGCTCATGGCAATAGTCGCTGTCCGAGCAGACGAACATCCGCTTGCCCGTATCGTCGACGATCATTTCATCGAGAAAGCTTTCCGTCGACCCACACAGTGCACACGCGTGGTCCCAGCGTTGCACTTCGAACGGGTGATCGTCGAAGTCGAGGCTGCGCACCGGCGTGTACGGCGGGATCGCATGGATGCGCCGCTCGCGGCCGGCGCCGAACAACTGCAGCGCGGGGTTCATGTGCATCTTCGGGTTGTCGTACTTCGGAATCGGCGACGGCGACGCCAGATAGCGGTTGTTGACGATCACCGGATAGTCGTAGGTGGTCGCGATGCTGCCGTGATGGACGATGTCCTCGTACAGCTTCACGCTGATCAAGCCGTAGTCGGCGAGCGCATGCAGCTTCCGGCTTTCGGCGACGCGCGGCTCGAGCCGGAATAGCGGTTCCGGGTTCGGCACCTGATAGACGAGGATCTGCTTGTCGGTCAGCGGCGTTTCGGGAATCCGGTGGCGCGTCTGCACGATCGTCGCCTCGGTCGTGCGGCGCGTCGTCGCGACACCGGCCGTGCGCGCGAAGAAGCGGCGAATGTTGACCGCGTTGGTCGTTTCGTCGGAACCCTGATCGATCACTTTGAGCGTGTCGTCGCGGCCGATGATCGACGCGGTGACCTGAATGCCGCCCGTGCCCCAGCCGAACGGCAACGGCATTTCGCGCGAAGCGAACGGCACCTGGTAGCCCGGCACCGCGACCGCTTTCAGCAACGCGCGGCGGATCATCCGTTTGGTTTGTTCGTCGAGGTACGCGAAGTTGTAGCCTTCGGCGGCTTCGTCGCGTTCGATCGATGCCATCTGCGTGTCGGGCGCGTTCATGCGGCTTGCTCCTCTGCGGCGCGATCGTCCCGATCGTCGTCGCGGTGGGTGGCTTCGGCGTCGGCGGCGGTTGCGGCGTGCTGCGCGCGCAAGCGGCGCACGAGTTCGAGTTCGGACTGGAAGTCGACATAATGCGGCAGCTTCAGATGCTGAACGAAGCCCGACGCTTCGACGTTATCGCTATGCGACAGCATGAATTCGACATCCTGCGTCGGCGAGCGCAGCACTTCGCCGAGTTCCTCCGCGCGCAACGCGCGATCGACCAGCGCCATCGCCATCGCCTTGCGTTCCGAATGACCGAATGCGAGGCCGTAGCCTTGCGTGAACGACGGCGGCGCTTCGGCGCTGCCGGCGAACTGGTTGATCATCTGGCATTCGGTCACATCGATTTCACCGATCTCGACCGCTTCGCCGAGTTCGTCGAGTTCCATTTCGACGGCAACAGTGCCGAAGCGAATCTCGCCTGCGAACGGATGCGAATGCGCGTAGCCGCGTTGCGTTGCATAACCCATCGCGAGCAGGAAGCCTTCGTCGCCGCGCGCAAGATTCTGCAGGCGCGTCGCGCGGCTCGCCGGAAACGCGAGCGGTTCGCGCGACAGATCGGCGGGCTCGGGTGCATCGGGCGACGGCGTTTCC
>DASXXR010000393.1:0-3782 GCA_036502945.1 Paraburkholderia sp.
TCACCGTCGTCACTTCGCCGGGATGCACGTCCACGCTGCTCTGCTCCGGCCTGAAGCCCAGCGGCCCGCGCGCGTTCGCATCGAATTCGATCGAAATCGTGCGCGTCATGTCCACCTGCGTGTTCTTCGCCTCGCGCACCGACGTGTCGCGCTGCACGAGGTTGTTGAGGCCGGTCACCTCGCAGATCGCGCGATACATCGGCACCAGCGCAAAACCAAAACCGAACATCAGAAACGCCACCACGACGAGTTTGAACAACATCGAGCGGTTAAATGAACGATTCACCTCGTCCGGCGGTTGCGTCGACATCGAACTTCCTCAATAGATCATCAAGCCGCGAACCAGACCTGCTTGATGACGGCAGCCACAAAGAAAGCGGCCGCAATCGCGAACAGGATCAGGCCGAGCCGCCGGCTGCCCGCGCGAATCTCTTCGGGCGTACGTCTTTTGGGTGAATTCCGGGTCATGCTGGTGTTTCTGGGTGCGTCCATTGCTGCTGGCTCAATTTCGTGTTTGCGGCGTCCCGGTTCCGCGTTGCGCTGCTGGAACCGGGAATCGCCGAACGTTCGCCTGCCTGACCAACCGTCTTATTCGACCGTCGGCGGGTTTTCGAACGTGTGGAACGGCGCCGGACTCGGCACGGTCCATTCGAGGCCCGTTGCGCCGTCCCACGGCTTGTCCGACGCCTTTTCGAGGTCGCCGCCGCCACGGTACGTCGGCAGCGCGACTGCGAAGAGGAAGTACACCTGTGCAAGGCCGAAGCCGAATGCGCCGATCGTGATGACCTGGTTCCAGTCGGTGAACTGCGCCGGATAATCCGCGTAGCGACGCGGCATGCCGGCGAGACCGACGAAGTGCATCGGCAGGAACGCGAGGTTGAAGAAGATCATCGACGCCCAGAAGTGGATCTTGCCGCGCGTCTCGTTGTACATCCAGCCGGTCCACTTCGGCGCCCAGTAGTACCAGCCGGAGAAGAGCCCGAACAGCGAGCCCGCCACCAGCACGTAGTGGAAGTGCGCGACGACGAAATACGTACCGTGATACTGGATGTCGAGCGGCGCCATCGCGAGCATCAGGCCCGTGAGCCCACCGAACGTGAACACGAACAGGAAGCCCACCGCGAACAGCATCGGCGTTTCGAACGACAGCGAACCGCGCCACATCGTCGCGACCCAGTTGAACACCTTCACGCCCGTCGGCACGGCGATCAGCATCGTCGCGTACATGAAGAACAGCTGGCCCGTGACCGGCATGCCGGTGGCGAACATGTGGTGCGCCCAGACCATGAACGACAGGATCGCGATCGACGCCGTTGCGTACACCATCGAGCTATAGCCGAACAGCGGCTTGCGCGCGAACGCCGGGATCACCTGCGACACGATCCCGAACGCCGGCAAGATCATGATGTACACCTCGGGGTGACCGAAGAACCAGAAGATGTGCTGATACATCACCGGGTCGCCGCCGCCTGCTGCATTGAAGAACGACGTGCCGAAGTGGCGATCGAACAGCACCATCGTGATCGCGCCCGCAAGCACCGGCATCACGGCGATCAGCAGGTACGCGGTAATGAGCCACGTCCACACGAACATCGGCATCTTCATCAGCGTCAAGCCCGGTGCGCGCAGGTTCAGGATCGTCACGACGATGTTGATGCCGCCCATGATCGACGATGCGCCCATCAGGTGGATCGCGAAAATAGCGAAGTCCATGCCCGGGCCCATCTGCGTCGACAGCGGTGCGTACAGCGTCCAGCCAGCGGCCGTCGCGCCACCCGGGGCGAAGAACGAGCCCATCAGCAGCACCGCGGCAACCGGCAGCAGCCAGAAGCTGAAGTTGTTCATCCGCGCGAAGGCCATGTCCGCCGCGCCGATCTGCAGCGGAATCATCCAGTTCGCGAAGCCGACGAACGCCGGCATGATCGCGCCGAACACCATGATGAGGCCGTGCATGGTGGTCAACTGGTTGAAGAATTCGGGGCGCATGATCTGCAGGCCCGGTTCGAACAGCTCGGCGCGGATCATCAGCGCCATCACGCCCCCGGACAGGAACATGATGAACGAGAAGATCAGGTACAGCGTACCGATGTCCTTGTGATTGGTGGCGAACAGCCAACGACGCCACCCGTACGGCAATTCGTGGGCATGATCGCCATGCACGTGCTCGTGCCCCGCGGCTACATCGTGTCCGATGCTAGACATGAAAATCTCCTAAAACAGATACTGCTCGGCTGAACGTGGCACGTCAGGCCGCTGGGCTGATCTCAACACGCCGGGCTTCTTTCGCGTCTGCTCCGCCCGTGATCGTTTCCGGCTTCTTCAAGATGATGTGGTCTTCGGCGATGCCGGCGGCCTTCATCGCGTCGCGCACCGCTTCGGCACGGCTCTTCGCGAGCTTTGCGTTGTTGCCGGCGGAACCGGTTGCGTCGGTGAAACCCGACAGCGTGAATTTTGCATCCGGGTGCGCCTTCGCGTAGGCCGCGACGGCATCGAGCGCCGCCTTGGCTTCGGTGGGCAACTCGGTCTTGCCGGTTTCGAAGTAGATGCTCGCCGGCAGCGAAGCCTGCGGCGCCGCTGCGGCCGCGCCTTCCGCGCCCGACGCCGCTGCGTCCGACCCTGCCGCCCCGCTTGCCGCCCCGCCGGCCAGATGGTTGCCGCCTTCGGGCAGCTTGCCGTTACGCGCGTCGGCCACCTGCATCGGCTCGAGGACGTCGCCGGTGTGGTTGCCCCACGAATTGCGTTCGAACGTGATGACCGATGCGATTTCGACGTCGTTGAGCGTCGGCGCCCACGACGGCATCGCGCCCTTGCCCTTCAGCACGATGCTGACGTGCTCGGCGATCGGGCCGTTGGCGATCTTGCTGCCGTCGAGCGCCGGGAACTGGCCCGCACCCTTGCCGTTCGGCTGGTGGCATACCGCGCAGTTCGTCGCATAGACCTTCGCGCCGCGTTCAGTCAGTTCGGCGAGCGTGTAGTTCTTGCTCGGATCGTCGGCGCCGGCGGCCATTTTCTTCTTCTGGTCGTCGACCCACTTCGCGTAGTCGTCGTCCGACAGCACATTCACGACGACCGGCATGAAAGCGTGTTCCTTGCCGCACAACTCGGTACAGAAACCGCGGTAGGTGCCGATCTTCTCGGCCTTGAACCACGTATCGCGCACAAAGCCCGGAATCGCGTCCTGCTTGACGCCGAAGGCGGGCACATACCACGAGTGAACGACGTCGTTCGCGGTGGTGATAATGCGGATTTTCTTGTTGACCGGAACGACGAGCGGGTTGTCGACTTCCTGTAGATAGGTATCGGTAATCGGCTGCTGGCCGTTGACTTCGCTGCGCGGGGTACTCAGCGTGGACAGGAAGCTGATGCCTTCGCCGGGGCCTTTCACGTAGTCGTAACCCCACTTCCACTGGTAGCCGGTGACCTTGACCGTCAAGTCGGCGTTGGTCGTGTCCTTCATCGCGACGACGGTCTTGGTGGCGGGCAGCACCATCAGCACGACGATGATGAAAGGGACGATCGTCCAGATGATTTCGACCGTGGTGCTTTCGTGGAAATTGGCGGCTTTGTAGCCTTTCGATTTGCGGTGCGCAAAGACCGAGTAGAACATCACGCCGAACACGCCGATGAAAATCACCGCGCAGAGGATCAGCATGAAAGAGTGAAGGCGGTAGAGCTCCTCAGCGATTTTCGTCACTGGCGGCTGGAGATTGATCTCGTTGACGCTGGGGCCGCCCGGACTGTCGCCGACTGCAAGGGCGGCGCCGGCGAAGAGCAGCCCGCTA
>DASXXR010000394.1:0-4149 GCA_036502945.1 Paraburkholderia sp.
TTAAGACCACGTCACGAGACCACGGCGCAGGCCACCGCGCCGGTCGCGCGGCAATGTCCCGCAATCATAGCCGCTCGCCGCGTGGCAACGGTTCAATTCCGCTTCTTTCGCACGCGCTTCATCCCTGTTCCGTATCTAGCCAGTCCGCATGTTCACGCTTTCCGATTTCGATTTCGCACTCCCACCCGAGTTGATCGCGCAGGTCGCCCTGCCCGAGCGCAGCGCGAGCCGCCTGCTCGACGTAGATGGCCGCACGCGCCCCGCGACACTCGTCGACCGCCGCTTTTCCGAGTTGCCCGAGCGCATCGCGCCGGGCGACCTGCTGGTCTTCAACGATACCAAGGTGCTGAAGGCACGCTTTCTCGGCCAGAAGGCGAGCGGCGGCAAGATCGAAGTGCTGGTCGAACGGCTGACGGGCGAACGCACCGCGCTCGCGCAGATCCGCGCGAGCAAGAGCCCGGCCCCAGGCACGACGCTGCGCCTCGCGGACGCGTTCGACGTGACGGTCGGCGAACGTGCCGAGCCGTTCTACACACTGCATTTCCCCGCCGGCTGCCTGACGCTGATCGAACAATACGGCCGCCTGCCGCTGCCGCCGTATATCGAGCACGACCCCGACGCGACCGACGAAACGCGCTATCAGACGGTGTACGCGCAGAACCCGGGCGCGGTGGCCGCGCCGACCGCCGGCCTGCACTTCGACAACACGCTCATCGAGCGTCTCGACGCACGCGGCGTGCAACGCGCGACGCTAACGCTGCATGTCGGCGCGGGCACATTCCAGCCGGTGCGCGTCGAGAATATCGCGGAACACAAGATGCACAGCGAGTGGTATCAACTGCCGCAAACGCTGGTCGACAGGATCGACGCAACGCGCGCGCGCGGTAACCGCGTGATCGCCGTCGGCACGACGTCGATGCGCGCGCTCGAAGCGGCCGCGCGCGACGCCGAAACCGCCGGCCGCCCGCTCGCCGCGACCCAGGCCGAAACCGATATTTTCATCACGCCGGGCTACCGGTTCCGTGTGGTCGACCGGCTCGTAACGAACTTTCATCTACCGAAATCGACGCTGCTGATGCTGGTTTCGGCGTTTGCGGGCGTCGAAACGATCCGTGCCGCGTACCGGCATGCGATCGAACAACGCTATCGTTTTTTCAGCTACGGCGACGCGATGCTGCTCACGCGCAACGACGTATGACGGCTTTGCCCGGGGCGCACCGCGTTGCACCCCGGGTCGTATTGCTTGACGCGGTTTCACCCGCCGCCGGGCCCGCTCCGGCAGCGTTCACCATTTGCGCCGGACTGTTTTCCGGTAGCCCAGGAGTTTTTCGATGACCGACGGTCATAACCCGCCTAGCCACGATGATCGCGCCGCCGACGGCGCCTATCTCGGCGAGCGCCCCGCCAACGGCCTGAAATTCGACCTGCTCGCCACCGACGGCGAGGCGCGCCGCGGCCAGCTGACGCTGAATCACGGCGTCGTGCAAACGCCGATCTTCATGCCGGTCGGCACATACGGCACCGTCAAGGCGATCCAGCCGCGTGAACTCGAGGAAATCCGCGCGCAGATCGTGCTCGGCAACACGTTTCACCTGTGGCTGCGGCCCGGGCTTGACACGATCGCCGCGCACGGCGGCCTGCACCGCTTCATGGGCTGGAAGCGCCCGATCCTCACCGACTCCGGCGGCTTCCAGGTCTTCTCGCTCGGCGACCTGCGCAAGATCACCGAAGACGGCGTCACGTTCGCATCGCCGATCAACGGCGACAAGCTGTTCCTGTCGCCGGAAATATCGATGCAGATTCAGAAGGTGCTGAATTCGGACATCGTGATGCAGTTCGACGAATGCACGCCGTACGCGACGAACGGCGTGCCGACCTCGCGTGAGGACGCCGCCGGCTCGATGCGCATGTCGATGCGCTGGGCAAAACGATCGATCGACGAATTCGCCCGGCTCGACAACCCGAACGCGCTCTTCGGCATCGTGCAGGGCGGCATGTTCGAAGATCTGCGCGACGAATCGCTGGCGGGCCTCGCCGAGATGGACTTTCACGGCTTCGCGATCGGCGGCCTGTCAGTCGGCGAGCCGAAGGAAGACATGATGCGCGTGCTCGCGCACATCGCGCCGAAGCTGCCCGCGCACAAGCCGCACTACCTGATGGGTGTCGGCACGCCGGAGGACCTGGTGGCGGGCGTCGCGGCGGGCATCGACATGTTCGACTGCGTGATGCCGACCCGCAACGCGCGCAACGGCTGGCTGTTCACGCGCTTCGGCGACGTCAAGATCCGCAACGCGACTCATAAGAACTCGCTGCGCCCGCTCGACGAGCAATGCGGCTGCTATACGTGCCGCCATTTCACGCGCGGCTATCTGCATCATCTGCACCGCGTCGGCGAGATTCTCGGCGCGCAGCTGAACACGATTCACAACCTGCATTACTACCTCGAATTGATGCAGGAGATGCGCGACGCAATCGAATCACAAATGTTCGATACATTCCGCAAGCAGTTCCATGAGAACCGCGCACGGGGCGTCGACTAGACGGCGCCGCGCAAGCGGGCGGAATAACCCGCCGCATTCGCGAAATATTACAATTCACTTTCGCGTCGGCACGGTTACTGCACACGATTACCGCACTCGGTCACAAGACGCGGTCACCGTATGCAGTCGTCGCATTAACGGATTGATCGCAAAGCCTATTTCACGCGCCGTCGCGCAAAGGGCCGGTGGTAGAATGACCGGCTGATTTTTTTGATTGTTATAAACGGAGAGACCAACGTGTCGTTATTTAGCAATGCGTTCGCGCAAAGCGGTACATCGGGTGGCGCGGAATCGAGCCTGATGAGCTTCCTGCCGCTGATTTTGATGTTCGCGGTGCTCTACTTCATCATGATCCGCCCGCAGATGAAGCGTCAGAAGGAGCATCGCAACATGCTCTCGGCGATGGCGAAGGGCGATGAAGTGGTGACGAACGGCGGCATTGTCGGCAAAGTGACGAAGGTCGGCGAAGCTTATGTCGGCGTCGAAATCTCGGAAGGGACGGAAATCACCGTGCAGAAGGCTTCGGTCACGACGATTCTCCCGAAGGGCACGATCAAGTCGCTCTAAGGCCTGCTCTCTCGCGTCCGGCGCGGCCTCCGCAGCAGTCGAAGCAACGCTCTTCCACTGCCGCGCTCATGGCCGGACGCATCGCTTTCAAGCCAACCTGCCGTTGGACCATTCCATGAATCGTTACCCCCTCTGGAAGTACGTCGTGATGCTGGTGGCGCTCGTCATCGGCCTCGTGTACACGCTACCTAATTTCTTCGGCGAGGCGCCGGCAGTGCAGGTGTCGAGCGGCAAGGCGACGGTCAAGCTCGATTCGACCACGCTGTCGCAGGTCGAAGCCGCGCTGGCGGCCAGCCAGATCAAGCCCGACGGCATCACGTTCGACAATTCGTCGTTGAACGCGAACATCCGCGTCCGGGTGCCTGATACCGACACGCAACTGCGCGTGAAGGACCTGCTGCAGAAGTCGCTGAACAGCGACCCGTCGGATCCGCAGTACGTCGTTGCACTGAATCTGCAAAGCGCGTCGCCGAACTGGCTCACCGCGCTGCATGCGCTGCCGATGTACCTCGGCCTCGATCTGCGCGGCGGGGTGCACTTCCTGCTGCAAGTCGACATGGCAGGGGCACTCAACAAGAAACTCGATTCCGATGCATCGGATGCGCGCACGCTGCTGCGCGACCGGCGCATTCGCGACGGCGGCGTGAACCGCGTCGGGCAGTCGGTGGTGGCGAACTTCGCCGACCAGAACGTCGCGGAAGCGGCACGCAAAGAACTCGTCACGGGCCTCACCGAACTCCAGTGGACGACGCAACCGGCCCCGAGCGGCGGTTATCAGGTGGTCGGCACGTTTACGCCGGCCGTGCAGAAAACGGTGCAGGACGCCGCGCTGAAGCAGAACATCACTACTCTGCATAACCGCGTCAACGAACTCGGCGTGGCCGAGCCGGTGATCCAGCAGCAAGGGTCCGACCGGATCGTCGTCGAGCTGCCGGGCGTGCAGGACACCGCGAAGGCGAAGGACATCATCGGCCGCACGGCAACGCTCGAAGCGCGTCTCGCCGACCCGGTCAACACCCATCCGAATCCGGACGACCCGGTG
>DASXXR010000395.1:0-6878 GCA_036502945.1 Paraburkholderia sp.
GATCGCGCCCATGATGAGAAGCCTCCGGCGCTGCGGTGTCATGCGAGCTTTCTGGTTACGATGAAACGCCGGGTTGTGCCTGGGCATCGTTAAGCCTCTCTTATCACCCATCTCCTGCGCGGAGTGGACTCGGGGGCAAGCGTCGAAACGTCAGCGCGTTGAAGCGTTCAAGCGTGGGTGAGGCAGCGTTACGGGTGCGGCGACGAGACTTGAATCGCCGCCGCTAAATCATACCAGTCAAACGTCCTGCAATAGACGGATGGATAAGCGCGCCAAACCGTCGGGATATAGCCACTGCACGTGAATACACTGGTCGCGAATCGCGAACAATCGCGCGAATGCCTTATCCGACATACCTGCTCTCCATTCGCGCACACTCCATTTGTCTTCGCCAAATAGAATTAACTTGACCATTTAGATGTTGCATGCAATCTTTACGACCAATTAGAAGGTACATAACATCTATGTGGGTCATGATGGGCGCTCTCGCGCACGTGATATCCCGTTGGATGCAAGCCCTTCTATGCGCGGACCAGGAGATTGAGCCCGTGCACCAATCGTTTTGACTGGAACAAGAACAGATTGCCGAGGATGCATTCAAGTGGATACGGAAACGGAACTGGAAAACGCTCTGACGCGGGAGCGCGATGTGCAGCGCGCCCGCAAGCGGGCACCGATGAAGTCATGGGTAGCGGCAGGGGTTGCGATCGTCGCGCTCGGCGGGGGCTGGCTGGTTTATCTACATGGCGGCAGCGGCGCTTCGGCCAATGCGCGGCCTGCGCCGCCTCCTGAAGTGACCGTCAGCAAGCCTCTGATCGAAGAACTCGATACGCGTCTCGGCTTTCTCGGGCAATTCTCGGCGGTCGATCAGGTCGAACTGCGCGCGCAGGTGGGCGGCACGCTGACAGGCATTCATTTCAAGGACGGAGACATCGTTCACAAGGGCGATCTGCTGTTCAGCGTCGACCCTGTTCCGTACGAGATCCGGCTCGCTCAGGCCAAAGCGCAACTCGAAACGGCGACTGCGCGACTGCTGCTGTCCAACCAGGAGCTTCATCGCGCGCAGGAACTCGAGCGCAATGAGGCGGGGACGACCGAGAACGTCGAGCAGCGCACGTCGGAACTGCACACGGCGCAAGCGGCGATTGACGATGCACAGGCGCAGATCCGCGATGCGCGCTTCGATCTCGACCATTGCCGCATCGCCGCCCCGTTCACCGGACGCATCGGCAAGCACCTGGTTTCCGTGGGCAACCTGGTCGCCGGTAGCCGTGCCGCAACAAGTCCGACGACATTGCTTGCCACCATCGTGTCACTCGATCCCATCTATCTGGATTTCGACATGAGCGAGTCGGATTTCCAGACATTCTCCCATTACCGAAGCGACGTAAAGGGACCGCTGGCAAACAAGGTCGAGCTTTCGTCAGGCAGCGACAACGCGTTCACCCGGCAAGGGACGCTCGACTTCGTCGATAACGTGCTCGACCGCTCCAGTGGAACCATCCATGCCCGCGCCACGGTCGCCAACCCCGATCTCCGCCTCACGCCGGGCGAGTTTTCCCGCGTGCGGCTGGCCATCGCCCAGCCGGTGCCGACCTTGCTCGTGCCCGACGCGTCGGTGCTGGCGGATCAGTCCGAGCACCTCGTCATGACCGTGGCCGCCGACGGCACAGTCGTGCCGAAGCACGTCGAGATAGGCGATACGCGCGTTGGACTGCGCGTCATCAGGTCCGGCCTGTCGCGTGACGACCGCGTGATAGTAAGCGGACTGCCCTTCGCTGCGCCCGGCGCAAAAGTGGCGACGCGCGACGGTGCGCTTCGTCCTGCAGCCAAACAGGACTAGGACCCAAGCGAAGCCATGCGGATTGCCCACTTTTTTATTGACCGCCCACGCTTTGCGACGGTGGTCAGCGCGTTCCTGACACTGATCGGGCTCGGCGCGATGTTCACGCTGCCGGTCGCGCAGTACCCGGAAATCGTGCCGCCGACCGTGCAGATCACGACGTCTTACCCGGGCGCTTCCGCGGAGACGATTGCACGCACCGTAGCGACGCCGCTCGAGCAGCAGATCAACGGCGTCGAGAACATGCTTTATCTGAGCAGCCAGTCGACAGGTGACGGCCGGTTGACGGTGACCGTGACGTTCCGGATCGGAACCGATCTGAACGTCGCGCAAATGCTGACCCAGAACCGCGTGCAGGATGCGCTGCCGCGCTTGCCCGAGGATGTTCAGCGGCTCGGCGTACAGGTCAGAAAATCGACGCCCAGCATCCTGCTGGCGATTCATCTTTATTCGCCGGACGCCACGCGCGACACGCTCTATCTGTCGAACTACGCGACCTTGCACGTGAAAGATACGTTGGCCCGCTTGCAGGGTGTCGGCGACGTGCAGTTTCAAGGCGCTCGCGAGTACGCGATGCGCATCTGGATCGACCCGGACAAGGTGGCCGCCAACAATCTGAATGCAAACGAAGTGCTCGCCGCACTGCGCGCACAGAATCTGCAGGTTTCCGCCGGCGTGCTGAACCAGCCGCCGACATCCGGCAGCGACGCGTATCAGGTCAACGTCGAGGCGCTCGGCCGGTTGTCCACGCCGGGTGAATTCGCCGACATCGTCGTGAAATCCGACCCGCAGGGGCGAGTCACGCGGATCCGCGATATCGGTAGAGTTGAAGTGGGCGCGGCCGACTATGGATCGACGGCGTTCATGGATCGCGCCAACGCGTCCGCGTTGCTGATCTATGCCGAGCCCGGTGCGAACTCCCTCGCGGTCGAGAAGGCCGTGCTGTCCGCGATGCGTGACCTGAAGAAAGACTTCCCGCCGGGCGTCGACTACAAGGTCATCTACGATCCGACGATTTTTATCGGCAAGTCGGTTCACGAAGTCGTGGTCACCATCTTTGTCGCGATCCTGCTGGTGGTCGGTGTGGTCTTTCTGTTTCTGCAGAACTGGCGCGCGACGATCATTCCTGTCGTTGCCATTCCTGTCTCGCTGCTGGGGTCGTTCATTGTCCTCGCAACCTTCGGGATCTCACTCAACAACCTGTCGCTATTCGGTCTGGTGCTGGCCGTCGGCATTGTCGTCGACGACGCCATCGTCGTGGTCGAGAACGTCGAACGCAACATCCGCGCCGGCATGCTGCCGGCGGAAGCGGCGCACCGGACGATGGACGAAGTGGGCGGCGCATTGCTTTCGATCGCGTTGACGCTATGCGCGGTGTTCGTCCCGTCCGCCTTCCTGAGCGGTATTTCCGGGCTGTTCTTCCGCCAGTTCGCCGTGACGATCGCGGCATCGACCGTCATCTCCTGCTTCGTATCGCTCACGCTGAGCCCCGCCCTGTGTGCAGTGCTCTTCAAGCAACACGTGCCGCACGATGCAGCGCCCGCCGGTTGGCCAACGCGGCTGATGCATGCCGGCTTCGAGCGCTTCAATCGCGGATTCGACAGGCTCTCGTTCGGCTACGGCAATCTGACCCGGCGTCTGGTTCAGGGTTTGACCGTCGTGCTTGTCATCTATGTGGCGCTGATCGGTATTGCGGGCGTCGAATTTTCGCGTACGCCAACCGGTTTTATTCCGGAGCAGGATCAAGGTTATCTGATCACCGTCGTACAACTGCCGCCGGGTTCTTCTCTTGAGCGGACCGAGAAAGTGGTCCGCGACGCGATCGGCATCATTCTGTCGACACGCGGTATCGAACACGTTGCACCTTTTGTCGGACTCGATGCAACCACGCTGACGGTAGCCTCGAATTCGGGAACGATTTTCTCCGGGCTGCCGTCGCTTTACAGCCACTCGATACCCGGCGTCACGGCCAATACCGTATTGGCCGACCTGCGCAAGCGCCTGTCCGTCGTCAAGGACGCGTACGTGCTGACGATTCCGCCGCCGCCCGTGCAAGGGATCGGCAACGCCGGCGGCTTCAAGATGATGCTCGAGGACCGGGCGGGACTTGGGCCCGAGGCGCTCGTTCGCGCGGCGAAGGACCTGGTTGCCGCAGCGAACAAGGATCCGCACTTCGGCGGTGCGTTCACGCTGTTCAATGCGGGCTCGCCATCGGTGTTTGCGAACATCGACCGCCTGAAAGCCGAGAAGGTCGGGTTGACGCCGACTGATGTTTTTTCGACATTGCAGGTGTATCTCGGATCGCAGTACGTGAACGACTTCAACTATCTCGGCAGGACCTACGAAGTCATCGTCCAGGCTGACGAACGCTTCCGGCACACCGCGGAGGACATCACGCGGCTGAAGGCCCGCAACCAGTCTGGCGAAATGGTGCCGATCGGGACTGTCGCGCAGATGGAGAACCATACGATTCCCTATCGCGTGCCGCGCTACAACCTGTACCCTGCCGCCGAAGTTCAGGGCGTGGCGGCACCGGGCGTCGCCACCGGCACGGCGCTGCACCGGATGGAAGAGCTTGCGCATCAGATTCTGCCGCAAGGCATCGGTTTCGAATGGACGGAACTCGCGTACCAGCAGCAACAGCGCGGCACGCCGACCTTACTGGTGTTCGGTGCCGCCGCGCTTTTCGTTTTTCTCGTTCTGGTTGCGCAATACGAGAGCTGGAAGCTGCCGCTCGCGATCGTACTGATCGTGCCGATGTGTATTCTTGCTTCGGTTACCGGACTGGTGATACGTGGCATGCCGATCGATATCCTCGCGCAGATCGGTTTTGTCGTGCTCGTCGGCCTCGCCGCGAAGAACGCCATCCTGATCGTCGAGTTCGCGCGTCAGAAAGAGGATGACGGCGCTTCGCCGACGGCCGCTGCGGTGCATGCCGCACGCACCCGCCTGCGGCCGATTCTGATGACGTCGTTCGCGTTCATTCTGGGCGTAGCACCGCTTGCATTCGCGACGGGCGCGGGCGCTGAAATGCGGCAGTCGCTCGGCACCGCGGTGCTGTTCGGCATGCTGGGCGTAACAGGCTTCGGTCTGCTGTTCACGCCAGCGTTTTATGTTTTCATTCGCAAGCTGGGCCGCAAGGAGCGCACGTGATGGCTAACGTTTTTTTTGGTTCCGTGCCGCGAGCCGTCGAGCATTCGCCCCTTGCATCGAAGAGCGCGCTGCATGTCGCGCTGCGGCGCCGGTTCGCATGCACGGCTGCAAGCCTGGCGCTTGCCGCAGCAATCTCGGGCTGTGCGGTTGGACCAGACTATGTAGCGCCGGCTCAGCATCTCAGCGCGTTTCATAACCACATCGAAGTTAGCAAGCAACCCGAAGCAAAGGCAGCGCCGCCGCTCGATACGTGGTGGACCGGTTTCAATGACGCGATGCTCGCGTCCATCGTCCAGCGTGCACTCGCAGAGAATCTCGATCTCGCGGCTGCGTTCGCGCGTGTCCAGCAGGCGCGCGCGGCCGCTGCTTCGGCGGGCGCGCAGTTGCTGCCTACGGTCGATCTGGACGCAGCGGCAAGCGCGGAGCATCAAAGCCTTCTCAGCCCGCTTGGATCGCTCGCAAAAACGTTCCCAGGCTACAGCCGCGACCAGCGCGAGTACACCATCGGCGCCGCAGCCAGTTGGGAAGTGGATCTTGCCGGCGGGTTGCGCCGCGATGCCGCGGCCGCGCGAAATGACGCGCAAGCAGCCGAAGCCGACCAGATGGGCACGCGTATCACGGTCGCCGCCGATGCCGCCGACGCGTATATGCAGATCAGGGGATTTCAGGCGAGGCTCGCGGTCGCGCAGGATCAGATCGATACCGACGCACGGCTGCTTGAATTAGTGCGCGTCCGGCGTCGCGCGGGTGCCGCGGATGAAAGGGAAATCGCGCAGGCCGATGCGCTGCTCGGGCAGGCAAGGACCACGGTGCCTACGCTGCGCACCGGGCTTGAGGCCCAACTCAATCGCCTCGATGTGCTCATGGGCGCACAGCCTGGAACCTATGCAAAGGAACTGGCGCAACCGGGCGCGATCCCGGGCATTCCGTCTATCGACGATAGCGATCAACCACTGGATGTGCTGCGGCGGCGTCCTGATGTGATTGCTGCGGAGCGGCGTCTTGCAGCGTCCAGCGAGCGTATCGGCGCTGCGATCTCCGACTATTATCCCAAGGTCTCTATTTCGGGGCTGCTCGGGTTCGACAGTATCAACTCCGGCGATCTGTTTACTGCGCGCGCGTTCCAGCCGGCAGTGACGGGCGGCTTGCGTTGGCGGCTGTTCGACTTCGGCAAGGTCGACGCGGAAGTTGCCACTGCGCACGGCGCAAATGCGGAGGCGCTTGCACGTTATCGGCAGACGGTTCTCCACGCTGCCGAAGACGTCGAGAATGCGTTTGTCACGCTTTCGCAGACGGAAGCGCGCCGGCAGGAACTGGAGGGCGAAGTCGCAGCGCTAACGCGCGCGCGCGATTTATCCGAGCGTGCCTACAAGTCGGGCGCCATTACGTTGACGGACGTACTGGATGCGGACCGTCAACTGCTCGTAGCACGCGACGATCTCGATGGCACGCGAGCGGACGCCGCCCGCGCGGCCGTGGCTGCGTTCCGCGCACTGGGCGGCGGATGGAAGGTGGACGGCGAGCCGCGGGTCGCGAGCAGTAATGTTGCGGGGGCGATGCTGCCGCACTGAGGATGGCAGCGCGGTTCATTCAAAACCTTTTGCAGAAAAGAGACACGATCGCTCGCGTCTCTTTTTGTTCTGCCTGAATTGCTACGAAGACGATGCATCGCTTCGCGGACCTTGATGAGCGCTTCTATGAGATCGTCAAGGGGTACCTTGTACGCGATTGTTCCATTCGGGAGCGCCCCAAAAAGCTCTGCTTCAAGTTCGATCGTTTCGGTTTTCAACTTCTTCGCAGCTTCATCGTTCACGATACGCCTCGTCCACAAAATGACGGACCAGTGCCGGTCGCGGATTTGTCAGAGGCGGGAGCGCTCCCG
>DASXXR010000396.1:0-3729 GCA_036502945.1 Paraburkholderia sp.
GCTGCCCTGCTGGCACTGTCCGGCTGCTACTACGTCGGCCCCGGCTACTATCCCTACGGATACTACGGCTCCTATCCGCCCGTGCCCACCGACGCAACGCAACACAGCGTCGCCGTCCCGCCAAACGGCGCGCCGCCGGATAACTCGCCCGACTACAGCTCAGCCCAACAGGCACAGGCCGCGCCTCCACCTCAGGCGGCGTATGCCGCGCCTCCCCCACCGCCGGGGTACGCCGCGCCTGGCTACTATCCTTATCCGGCCTATCCAGCCTATCCGGCTTATTACCCCGCCTATCCTGCGTACTACGGATGGCCGGGCTGGGGCGGCCCAGCCGTGTCGCTTCATTTCGGCTACTGGGGCGGCGGCGGACATGGCTGGCATCATCACTAAGCCGGACTCCTGTCCACGCTAAACCGGACTCCTTCCTACATAAAGCATTCATTTGCATTACGAAATTGAAGGCTTCAAAGCAGGTTGCAAGCGTTGGCGCGGGTCCACTGCATCGATGTGCATTTCAGGGTAATTTAGTTGTTGACGGCAGCCGCGCGCGCTCTATCCTTGCGGGTGCCGTTGCAATGCTCGTTCATTTACCGACCCGGTGTCGCGTTTTTGCGCGATGCCGGGTCCATCCGCCTGCAATACCCGACTCGCCGTCCAAGCGCGGTCATGCGCAGAGATGATGTCGATTCGAACTACAAAGAAGGAGACGTGATGTTTCACCAGTTGTTAACTCCCATTGGCAATTCGCTACTACCGTCGTTCCTGGTTGCCGCGCTCCCCATCATCGTCGTCCTCGTGCTGCTCGGGTGGGCACGTCGCCCCGCGTGGCAGGCGTCGCTTGCCGGACTGATCGCCGGTCTGCTGGTTGCGATCTTCGGCTGGCAGTTTCCAGTCGGCCTTGCGCTCAACTCCGTGGTCGCGGGCGCCGTGTTTGCCGTTTGGCCCGTGATGTGGATCGTGTTCGCCGCGATCCTGCTGTACAACATTTCGCAACGCTCGGGCCGCTTCGCCGCGTTCCGCATGTGGATGGTCGATCACCTGCCGAACGACCGGCGCGTCGTGCTGATCGTGATCGCCTTTTCGTTCGGTGCGCTGCTCGAAGGCATTTCCGGTTTCGGCACGCCGATCGCGATCACCAGTTCGCTGCTGATCATGCTGGGCTTCCCGACGCTCGAAGCACTGACCTACACGCTGATCTTCAACACCGCGCCGGTGGCATTCGGCGCGCTCGGCGTGCCGATCACCGTGCTCGGCGCGGTCACGCACCTGCCCGCCGACGTACTCGCGAAAATGGTCGGCCGGCAATTGCCGTTCTTCGCGCTGTTGCTGCCGTTCTACGTGATCACCGTGTACGCAGGCTTTCGCAACATGCTGCGCGTGTGGCCCGTGTTGCTCGTGTCCGGCGGGAGCTTCGCGATCACGCAGTTCGTCACGTCGAATTACATCAACTATGGATTAACCGACGTGCTGTCGTCGCTCGTGTCGCTGATCCTGACCATTCTCTTTCTGCGCGTCTGGCGCCCGGCTGTCGACCCGGCTTTCGCGGTCAACATCGACCGGGGCAACGAAGTGCGCAGTAACGTCAGCGGCATGCAGGGCTGGTATCCGTGGCTCATCGTCGCGGCGGTCGTGATCATCTGGACGATCGCGAAGATCTTCCTGATCGGCGACGTCAAGGTACCGTGGCCGGGCCTCGACAAGGCCGTCTTCATCACGCTCTACAACCAGCCTTACGGCGCCGTCTGGGACTTCCAGCCGCTCGCCACCGGCACCGCGATTCTCGTGGCGGCGATCATCACGGCAATCGTCGTCGGCTTGAAGGTGGCCGACTTCGGCCGCGCGATCGTCGATACGTGGGTGCAAACGCGCATCGCCATTCTGACCGTCGCGACCATCGTCGGGCTCGCGTACCTGATGAATTACTCGGGGCTCAATTACACGCTCGGTCTCGGTGTCGCATCGGTCGGCGCGTTCTTTCCGCTGGTGTCGGCATTTCTCGGCTGGGTCGCGGTGTTCCTGTCCGGCAGCGACACGTCGGGTAATGCGCTGTTCGGCAATCTGCAGGTGGTCGCCGCGAATCAGCTAAACCTGCATCCGGTGCTGATGGCCGCGACGAACTCGTCGGGCGGCGTGATGGGCAAGATGATCTCGCCGCAAAACATCGCGACCGGTGTCGCAACAACCGGGCTCAAGGGAAAGGAAGGCATCGTGTTCGCGAAGACGTTCAAGCACTCCATTCTGCTGACCGTCGTGCTCGGGGTTCTTGTGTGGCTGCAGCAGAACTACTTGCAGTGGATGATTCCGCATTGATGCGGATGTCGATGCGCACGCGCTGCGTATCGTAGCGCGTGCCGTGGGCGGCGTTGCAACGACGCTGCCCGTGCGGGGCGTATCGCACCGGTAGCACCGGTTGATTCGCACCGCGTACTGAGCACCGAGTCGAGTTGCACCAGGCCGCATCGCCGCATTCCGCGCGATGCGGCTTTTCTGTTTTTTGCGTTTCCCGATTCTTGCTATTTCATTTCAGCGTGAACCTTCGGCCCGAATCCGGGTGATACCATTCGTCCGCGTCACGACTCAACCGCGCGCGACGCCCCGCCGATGAACCCCAAAAATATCGTTCAACTGCTTATCCTCGCCGCGCTGTGGGGTGCCTCGTTCCTCTTCATCCGCCTCGGTGTCGCCGATTTCGGCGTCGCGCCGCTGATGGCGCTGCGAGTCGGTATCGGCGCTCTCTTTCTCGTAGTCGTGCTCATCGCACGGCGCCCGCTGCATGAATCGCTCACCCTGTTGCGCACGCACGCATGGCCGCTCGTCGTGGTCGGCGTGCTGAATTCGGCCGCGCCGTTCTGCCTGTTCGCGTACGCGGAATTGACGCTGTCGGCGGGCGTCACGTCGGTCATCAACGCGACGACGCCGCTGTGGGGGGCACTCGTCGCGTTCGTGTGGCTGAAGGACCGGCTGAGCGTACTGCGCAGCGTCGGGCTCGCGATCGGCTTTGCCGGCGTGCTGATGCTCGTCTGGGACCAGATCGCCGCGCCGGCCGGCGGCAGCGCCACGCCATCCACTACCGCGCTCGCCGCCGCGGCCGCGCTCGGCGCGACGCTGCTGTACGGCATCGCGGCCAGTTATACGAAACGGCATCTGATGGGCATCGATGCACTGACTGTCGCGACCGGCACGATGATCGGCGCAACCCTTGTTCTGCTGCCGTTTGCCGTCGCGCAGTGGCCTGCCGCCGCCATTTCGTTGCGGGCCTGGGCGTCGGTGATTGCACTCGGCGTCGGCTGCACCGGCATCGCGTACATGCTGTACTTTCATCTGATCGCCGTCGCGGGTCCCGCTCGCGCGATCGCCGTCACGTTCGTGATTCCGATCTTCGGCATTCTTTGGGGCGCGCTGTTCCTCGGCGAACGCGTGTCGGCAGGCATGCTCGAAGGATGCGCGGTCATTCTGGTGGGCACCGCGCTCGCAACCGGAGCCGTGAAGCGAATTCCCGGGTTCGGCACCCGGCGCAACGGCGAACGAACCGGCAGCGTGTGACCCGCGTGTGACCTCACGCGGCTCGCTATATGAGTTGAGTCGTAGAAGAAAACCGGCCGTCGAAAAAATGACCCGCGTCCCACCGGGACGCGGGCAAAACCATCGTCCTACGAGGATAGACGATGGGGCCATCGGGGCACGCGAGCGAACGCGTGCCGTCAAGCTGGATTCCGGTTAGCGGGCTTT
>DASXXR010000397.1:0-7021 GCA_036502945.1 Paraburkholderia sp.
CAGAAAGAGCGCTTCACCGACGAATCGTTCGAAGGCTATACGCCTGACTTTCAGATCAATCAGGCGCTCGTCGACACGATGTGCGGACCCGACACGCTGATCATGCACCCGCTGCCGCGCGACAGCCGGCCGGGCGCGAACGACCTGAGCATCGACCTGAACCACGACTCGCGGCTCGCCATTTTCCGGCAAACCGATAACGGTATTCCGGTGCGGATGGCGATTTTCGCGGTGCTGCTCGGCGTCGAAAAACTCGTTCAGCATTCGATGCGCGACGCCGCATGGCGCCCGCCTGCCTACCTCGGCCCGGACGACGCGGTGTTTCACGGCATCGACTGACGCCGGCAGACATCGAGCGTGGCGGCCTCGCAATCCGGCTCCGAACAGACTAAACCCGAACCTGCTTCGCAAGCTCCGAGATCTGTGCGGTGAGCCATTGCAAGGCGCCGTCGTGCGCGTTGCGCGCGTGCCATATCATCCTGACCGATGAAATCGGCGCGGCATACGGCAGTGACCGGACCTTAAGCTGGCCTTGCCGTTCGAATTCATGCGCGAGAGACGACGGCACGAGCGCAAGCATGTCGCTGTCGCGCAGAACCGTCGGAATCGCAAGCGAGTGAGCGAGTACGATGCGCAACTTCGGCAAATCCGAAGTGCCGGCAAAAACACCTTCTAACGACTCGCGATCGAACATTTCCGACTGGCGTGCCAACCCCCTCTCCACAATGAATCCGCCGACTGCCCCCTCCTCCTGCCCTCCCAACGAAACGGCAACGAGCGGGTACTTCAGCAGATCGTCCTGCGTCACGGGACCCTCGCCGATCGGATGGCCGTTGCGCATCACCAGCACCTCGGTCTGGTTCCATACCACTACAGACTGAAACCGCGACGGTATGTCGGCAAAGATGCCGATTGCGAGATCGATTCTGCCGATATCGATCTGACCTGCCAGATCCAGCCGGGTAGACGGGCGAATGACCAGCCCCGTCAACGGCGCCTCTGCGTTTAGCCGTTCGCTCAAGCGCGCCAGCAACAGCATGGTTATGTAGTCGTTCGCCGCCAGCACGAAATTGCGACGGGCCACACGCGGCACGAACGGCTCATCTCCCAGCGCTGCGCCAATCTGCTCAAGGGCACTGCGTAACGGCATCGCCATCGATACCGCGCGCGCCGTAGGCTCCATGCCTTTTCCCGTGCGAACGAAAAGATCGTCGTCGAGCGCATCTCTCAAGCGGCCCAGCGCATGGCTAATTGCCGATTGACTAAGGTGTAGCCGCCTGCCCGCAAGCACCAGATTGCGGTCTTCATAAATCGCATCGAACACCCGCACCAGGTTCAGGTCGATTCGTCCGGGATTCATCCATTGCTCCGCCGACGTTGCACACCATTCATTCTAACCTTGCACTTTCGTACCTTGCAGCCGGACAAGCGCCAGACCCATACTGGCAGGGCGTTATGACACCTGCCAAGGAGCTCTTGCCGATGATTATGCGATCAATCGATGCCGACCTTGGCCTTGCCGGAATACAGGAGTCTCGTGGTGAAGAAAGAACCCATTAAGGAGCCGACGGCACTGACGAGCCTCATCGACCTGTCCCACCTGCTTCCCAAACTATTACCAAGATTATGGGCGTTCGCGTTACGTATCACACGCGATCGCAGCGACGCAGAAAACCTGGTGCGGCTGACGTGTATTCGCGCGCTCAACCGCAAACACCAGTTGCAACCGGGTATGTCGCCACTGAACTGGATGTATTCGATCCTTCATACGATCTGGATCAACAAGGCGCACATGCACCCGGAGCTTGAGCTCGCAGATACGGACTGGAAAGATAGTTGTCCGGACACGGCCTTTGAGCCGACCGACGACGATCGCGAAGCGCGTGAACTGGGACGGAAGATTGTGCATGCGGTCGATCAGCTACCGGACGCACAGCGAATCGTCCTTCTGCTGGTAATGATCGAAGGTGTCAGCTATCGGGAGGCAGCGACAATTCTCGACGTACCGGTAAGCGTGATCGAGAACCGGCTATCAAAGGCTAGACGGGCCGTCGCCATTCAGTTGGCGACGCAACCGAAACTGCAAAACGAAGGATAGCGCCGCGGCGGCTTCGCATCGCGAGGAATGCTTCGTCTTTGCCAGTAGTTTGCAATGCCCTGCGCCCGTTAGTCGGCGCTTGTGCCGCTTATGTCATCCACCATTCTTCGAGTTATTTATGACCATCAAGATTCTTGCCTTTTCGGGCAGCGCCCGAAGCGACTCGTTCAACCATAAGCTTTTGAAGGTAGCCGCCCTGGGTGCCGCCGATTCCGGTGCCGAAGTCACGAACATCAGCCTGGGCCACTATGCACTGCCTTTCTATAACGGTGATCTGGAAATCGAGTCGGGCCTTCCGGACAACGCAGCAGCATTGCAAAAGCTGGTTGCAGAAAGCGATGCGCTGCTCATTGCATCGCCCGACTACAACGGCGGGTACAGCGCGCTGCTTAAGAACACGCTTGACTGGATCAGCCGCCCGAATCGCCAGGGCGTCTCCGGAATAGATTACTTTGCGAACAAGCCGGTGGCTGTCGTCTCGGCTTCACCCGGTCCCATGGGGGGTACGCGTGGCCACGTCGCCATTCGCGCGGTGCTCGACAAGCTCGGCATGGTCCTGATCCCCCAGTCGTTTGCGCTGCGCTTTGCGCACACCGCGTTCGACAATCGTGACTGTCTGAAAGACGCGGAGGTCGACGCGGCCGTGCGCGCCGTCGGCGCTGCGCTCGTGCGAACGGCGTTCAAGTTTGCAGCCTGAACGCCCGGCATCGACGCCGCCGGGTTGCAAACGTTCAACGATTGCCTTGACGCCGCACCGCTCACTTGCCGGCCCACACAACATCGCCATCCACCGCATAGATGCGGCAACCACTGTGGCCGTTCGCACACTGCACGAGCGCGCCATTGACCGGATCAAGTCCGGACGCCGAGCCCCAGGCACCGTCGGGCGCAATCACAAACGCGCGCGGCCGGCGCATCGCCAGAAACGCGCTGTATGCGTTGCGCCCTTGCGCGCTCAGGTAGGGAACAGCGGACACGTCAGTCAGCGGCGCGAACTTCGTGCGCGGCGGCGCCGATGTCAACCGCGGCCAGACTACCGTGTTGTCCACGGCATACAACTGGCAATACTGGGTGGTCTCCCAGCAGCGCTTTAGCGCCGCGTCAGCGGGATCGAAGCCGCCGGACGCCCAGGCCGCGTTCCCCATTCCGACCGCTATTGCACGCGGAAGCGGCGCCGCCAGAAACCCTCGGTAGAGCCTCGCGCTTTGCTCGTCACTCAGGTAAGGCAGCGCGTTGACATCGTTCAGATCGGCGTACGCGCTGGTCTCGGGCGGATGCGCAGGCAGATATTCCGGATTCATCTCCCGGCCCGGCATGCCGATGCTGAGAAGGAACGCATCCGCTTTCTGCACCCAAAGCGGCAAGCCGGCGCCCGACGCAGTCATTGCATGCGCGTCCTTTTCGAAGGCACCGTAGTCGACGAGCTCCGCATGGCCGCCTGCTGCCGTGTATTGCGCAAACATCGCCTTCCAGGTGGGCGTCGCGAACGTCAGGTCGTTGTCGCCGTAGAACCATATCGAGCGTAGTCGCGTGTGCGCACCCAGTTGCGCCGCGCCGCTGACGAGACTCGCGTCGGGGCTCGCGCAGTCGGATTCTTTCACGCCCCCTGCGAAGCTGATGAGCCCTTTCACGTCGGGCGAGTTCAGCGTGCCGAACGCGAGTGTGTTCCAGCCGCCCATGCTTTTTCCCACAACGACGATGTGCGAGGCGTCGATACCCGGTTCCCGCTTCACGGCGTCGAGCACCTTGCGGATGTCGCGTGCGGCGTCGAGCCCGGTTGCCACAATGTCGCATCCGTGAGGAAGCAGGTACCCGTCGGAGCCGGCATAGCCGCGCATCAATGGCATGGCGACCGCGTAACCGCGCGACAGAAAGTAGTAGGGAATGAATTCGTCACCCACGCGCGGCGCGCTCGCCGGGTCGTGCGATGCGCCATGGTTGATCAGCGCGAGCGGGAAGGGTCCGCCGCGCGAAGGCATATAAAGCGTGACTTTCAGGCGCACGGGCGGCGACGCAGCCACGGCGACGCTCAGCACGCGCTCGTTGAGCGGCGCCTGCGGCCGGTCTTCGGGATGACCGGCTGAAGCGGCAAAGCTCGCACGCATGAATAACCAAGCCGGCGCCGCGCAAAGCAGAAGAATGGCCTTGATCGTTCGCGTCATGGGGCGTTCTTGTCGTTGTGGTTTCCAGCGAAGCAACTCGAAACGGTAGCGCCGCGCTAAGCGCATATAACGGCGCGCGTCGCAAAAACTAAAGGTCAGGCGGCATGCGCTTCGCATCGTGTTGCGGCATCGCCCTCAATCGTTCAGCGTCGTCGTTCAATCGATGCCGTTGTGTGAACTTTCGCTTTCAACGGCGCAAGCCAATGGTGCGCCTATTTACTTTCCTCTGCGTTGGGCGCAACGTGCTGCGTTGATGCGCGCTTTGTCTTTCGCTTCCGGGATTGTCCCAATCGTCTCGTTGCGTCAGTTCTTCAGCCCTTCAGCCCTCGGCCTTCAGGCTTCAGTTCCAGGCGGGTTGACGCTCGCTGCGCGCCGCATCGATGTCGCCACCGGATACCGGGGCATTGAAATTGCTGTCCGTATGACTGTGCTCGTTGCGCATCCCATGCGAAGGCCCGATGCGCAGCCAGCCTGCGTCGACCTTTCAAGGAGCAAGCAGAACATCATGTCCAAGGATCATGTCCCTGCGGACGCGGACGACGACCGCGCCGTGTCCCCTGTCAAACCATCGCGTCGCCGCTTCCTGCAATCGGCGGCCGCGGCCGCGACCGTCGGCGCCGCACCGCATCTGCATGCGCAGA
Organism: Paraburkholderia sp.; assembly: GCA_036502945.1. GTDB lineage: Bacteria > Pseudomonadota > Gammaproteobacteria > Burkholderiales > Burkholderiaceae > Paraburkholderia. Next base: position 4,902 of record DASXXR010000397.1, read on the forward strand.
CCCAGCCCGCCGCCACGCAACCGGCCGCTGCGAGCGCGCCGGTGCCCGCGCGTCCCGTGAAGCTCGCCATCAACGGGCGCGAGTACACGCTGCACCTGGAACCGCGCGTCACGCTGCTCGATGCGCTACGCGAATACGCCGGCCTGATGGGCACGAAGAAAGGCTGCGACCGCGGACAATGCGGCGCGTGCACTGTCCTCGCCAACGGCCGGCGCATCAACGCGTGCCTCACGCTCGCCGTCATGCATGAAGGCGAAGCGATCACGACTGTCGAAGGCCTCGCGCAAAGCGGTACGTTAAGCCCGATACAGCGCGCGTTCATCGAATACGATGCCTTTCAATGCGGCTACTGTACGCCGGGCCAGCTGTGTTCCGCGACCGCGCTGCTCGGCGAGTTCGACGCGGGCACGGCAAGCACGGTGACCGTCGACGTAAGGCGGCGTCCGCCGCAGTTGTCCGATGATGAAATCCGCGAACGGATGAGCGGCAACCTCTGCCGCTGCGGCGCATACGCGAACATCGTTGCAGCGGTGCGCGCGGTGCATGGCGGCAATCCAGGCAATTCCGCCGACAACCTCACCGGCAACCCCGCCTGAAGGAGACCCCAACATGGATGCAATCTCCTACGAGCGCGCCGCCGACATCAACGGCGCGCTGCGTTCGGCGCAGCAGCCGGGCGCGATGTTCATCGGCGGCGGCACGAACCTGCTCGATCTGATGAAGGGCGGCGTCACGCGCCCCGTGAAGCTGATCGACATCACCCACATCGGCGGGCTCGACGCCGTATCGACGCTGCCCGACGGCGGCCTGCGGATCGGCGCGCTGGTCCGCAATAGCGACGCCGCGAATCACGCGCTGGTGCGCGAACGCTATCCGTTGCTTTCGCAAGCATTTCTGGCGGGCGCATCGGCGCAGTTGCGCAACATGGCGACCGTCGGCGGCAACCTGATGCAGCGCACGCGCTGCCCTTACTTCTACGACACCGCGTTCACCGAGTGCAACAAGCGCGCGCCCGGCAGCGGCTGTGCCGCGCTCCAGGGCTTCAACCGCACGCATGCGATCGTCGGCGCGAGTAACCAATGCATCGCCGTCAATCCGTCGGACATGAGCGTGGCGCTCGCGGCACTCGATGCGGTGGTGCGCGTGAACGGCCCGCGCGGCGAACGGCTCGTGCCGTTTGCCGAGTTTCACCGGCTGCCGGGCGACCGGCCGGATCTCGACACCACACTGCAAGCGGGCGAATTGATCACTGCGGTCGATCTGCCGCCACCGCTCTACAGCGACCATGCGCATTACCTGAAGGTGCGCGACCGCGCGAGCTATGCGTTCGCGCTCGTCTCGGTGGCCGCCGCATTGCAGATGGACGGCAACACGGTACAAAGCGTGCGCATCGCGCTAGGCGGTGTCGCGCATAAGCCTTGGCGCGCGAGCGCCGCTGAACGGATGCTCGCCGGCCGCACGCTCAACGATGCAACGTTGAAGGACGCAGCCGCCGCCGCATTGAGCGACGCCCGACCGCAGCGCGACAACCGCTTCAAGATCGAGCTCGCGCAACGCGCGATCGTGCGCGCCGTCAATCAGGCAGCAGGCCAACCCGGAGGTTTCGCATGAACATGATCGGTCAACCGCTCGACCGGACCGACGGCGTGCTGAAGGTTACCGGCGAAGCGCGCTATGCAGGCGAATTTCCAGAGGCACGGCTTGCGCACGCGGTGCTCGTGACGAGCACCATCGCGCGCGGCACGATTGCTTCGATCGACGCGAGCCGCTCGCAGTCGCTGCCCGGCGTGCTGCTCGTGATGACCTGGCAGAACGCGCCGCGCCTGCCGCAAAGCGGCCAGGCGGCTTTCTCGCCGCCCGCGGGCCGGCGCCTGTCGCTGTTGCAGGACAACGAGGTGCATTACAGCAACGAGCCGGTCGCAGTTGTCGTTGCCGATACGCTCGAGCACGCAACCGATGCCGCGCGCCAGTTGCGCATTGCGTATCAGAGCCAGCCGGCAACGCTCGACTTCGCGCAGGCAAAACTCCACGCCCATGCGCCGGACAAACCGCAGGGCCGCCAGACCGACACGCAGCGCGGCGATTTCGACGCGGGCTTGCGCGCGGGCACGACCCGCATC
>DASXXR010000398.1:0-2422 GCA_036502945.1 Paraburkholderia sp.
TGCTCAAGTTCGACGTGCGGATGGCGCAGGCGCCATTGCTGCACGAACGAATCGAGCCATTCGCCAACCGTCTGCCGGCTGCTCGGCGCCGACGCCCGGCTTCTCAGCCGCGCGAGCGCCGACGTGCACAACGTCATCTGCCGCTCGAGCAGGTCGATGTCCGCGGCATACGGCTTCAAGCCCTGGTCGGTGCGCGCCGCGTCGCGCAGCTCTTCGGTCAGCATCGCGATCGTCGAAAGCGGCGTGCCGATCTCGTGCGCGACCGTCGCGGCCTGCACGCCCAGCGCCACCGCGCGTTCGTCGCGCAACAGCCGCTGCTGCGCATCGCCTAGCGCCGCGTCGCGCTGGCGCAGCGCACGCGACATCCGCGCGACGAACCACGCAATCAGCCCGACGCTGACGGTGAAGTTCACCCACATGCCGGCACGGTAGTAGTCGAACAGGTTCGCGGGATTGTCGAGGTTGAGCGGCACCGATTCGAAGCCGAGCACTGCGTAACACGCGACGGCGAACGCCGCGAGCCACGCCATCAGGTGCCACGGCAGAACGGCCGCGGCAATCGCCAGCGAGGGCAGGTAGAGCGATACGAACGGGTTCGTCGTGCCGCCCGACAGAAACAGCAGCGCCGACAACGCGCCGAGATCGACCCAGATCTGCCCGAACAGTTCGAGACTCGACTCGGGCCGCTGCTGCGCAACGCGCAGCCACGTGAACCCGTTGAAGATCATTTCGAGGCCGATCACAAGCAACATTGCCGGCAGCGGCAGGTTCACGCCGACAAAAATCTGGACGAACGCGATCGTCAGCAGTTGGCCGATGATGGCCAGGCTGCGCAGCCAGAAGAGATGCCCGAGGTTGACCCGGCCCGTAATCGTTATGCGTTGCATCGCACAAGTGTAACCGCTGGCAGAGGCCGCTTCGACCGCCCGGCGCTGCGCCGCGTCATTGTGTCACTGGGAAAACACGCAGGCGGTCAGTTGTCCGCAGCGGCGGCCGCCGGATCGCCGTGCGCACGCGCGATGGCTTCGGCCAGGCACTCCGGACACAGGCAGCGGCTGCCGGCTTTGAGCTGGTTGGCCGGCAACGGCGGCATTGATCGGCACCAGCAATCGGCCGTTGCTTGCGGCTGCATACCGCAGTCGAACGAACGGCCGCAGCGTGGGCAGCGCGCACTTTTCGTGTCGCGCGCTTCGGGCCCGGATCGGGAGACAGTCGGCTTCATGTCGGGAGGACGGAACCGGTCGGTGGGTGAAGAGATGATGCCACGTCTGGGGCGGCGGCAGAACGGAGCAAAATATCTGCCGCCCAAGGTCCGACATTTGCGATCGAAGCGCGGATCGGCGAGCCATGCGGGCGGCGGAAATCCAGCACCTTCCGCGCCCGTTGCGCACTGCGGAACAAGCATTGCGTTCGCCGCAACAGTCCATGCTGAAATCGCTGCTGCAGCGCGCCAGTCCTGTACAATTCGCCCTTGTTTCAATTGCCCCCGTCCGAGCCGCCGCCATGCCCGACCTGTCCGACCTCTCCCAGATCGCGCCCACGCTGAAAGCCGAAATTCTCGCCGAAGCGTTGCCTTATATTCGTCAGTATCACGGCAAGACCGTGGTGATCAAATACGGCGGCAACGCGATGACCGAGGAACGCCTGAAGCAGGGCTTCGCCCGCGACGTGATTCTGCTGAAACTGGTCGGCATCAATCCGGTGATCGTCCACGGCGGCGGACCGCAAATCGACCAGGCGCTGAAGAAAATCGGCAAGCAGGGCACGTTCATCCAGGGCATGCGCGTCACCGACGAAGAAACGATGGAAGTCGTCGAATGGGTGCTCGGCGGCGAAGTGCAGCAGGACATCGTCACGCTTATCAATCACTTCGGCGGTCACGCGGTGGGCCTGACGGGCAAAGATGGCGGCCTCATTCACGCGCGCAAGCTGCTGATGCCCGATCGGGACAATCCGGGGCAGTACATCGATATCGGTCAGGTCGGCGAAGTCGAGTCGATCAATCCGGCGGTCGTCAAGGCGCTGCAGGACGACGCGTTCATTCCGGTGATCTCGCCGATCGGCTTCGGCGAAGACGGTCTGTCGTACAACATCAATGCGGACCTGGTGGCGGGCAAGCTCGCCGTCGTGCTGAACGCCGAGAAGCTCGTGATGATGACGAACATTCCCGGCGTGATGGACAAGGAAGGCACGCTGCTCACCGATCTTTCGGCCCGCGAGATCGACGGGCTTTTCGCCGACGGCACGATTTCAGGCGGCATGCTGCCGAAAATCTCGTCGGCGCTCGACGCCGCGAAGAGCGGCGTGCGTTCGGTGCACATCATCGACGGTCGTATCGAGCATTCGGTGCTGCTCGAAATTCTGACCGAGCAGCCGTTCGGCACGATGATCCGCTCGCATTGAGCACGAATGCGCCTGAATC
>DASXXR010000399.1:0-14238 GCA_036502945.1 Paraburkholderia sp.
CGGCTCTTCCGCGAACGTGAGGAGCGCAGCCGTTTGCGCGAGCGCTTCCAGAATCAGCACGCCCGGCATCACCGGGCGCTTCGGAAAGTGCCCCATGAAATACGGCTCGTTGATCGACACATTCTTCAACGCCTTGATGGCCTTGTGCGGCTCGAGCTCGAGTACCCGGTCGACCAGCAGGATCGGGTAGCGATGCGGCAGCCGCGTGAGAATCTTGTGAATGTCGAGATTGATTTTTTCGGTGCTCATGGTATTTCGGCTCACGCATTGACTGCGCGACGATGACTGCGGATGCTGGTGCAGACAGGTTGGTAACGTGCCGCTGCCCGTTTCAGGCGGATTCGGCGTTGCCTCGGCAACCGCCAAGATCAGGCGGCAGCAACCGGCGCGTGTTGCTCGTGCGCTTGTTCCTCGTGCTACGCCTTGTCTCCGGAGGCGGGGGTGGACGCTGCAGCTTCAAGTGCCTTGATACGGTCTCGCAGCTTGTCGAGATTGCGCAGCAACGCCGCGCTCCTGTTCCATTCGGCATGCGGGACGGCCGGAAAGGCGCTCGTGTACAAACCGGGTTTCAATAGCGACTTCGATACGCCCGACTTCGCCGTGACGATCACATAGTCGCCAAGCGTCACGTGACCCGCGATGCCCACCGCGCCGCCGATCATGCAGTGCCGGCCGATCGTCGTGCTGCCGGCAATGCCCGCACAGCCGGCAATCACCGTGTACGCGCCGATCCGGCAGTTGTGCGCGATCTGCACGAGGTTGTCGATCTTCACGCATTCCTCGATGACGGTATCGGCCATCGCGCCGCGGTCGATCGTCGTATTCGCGCCGATTTCGACATCGGGACCGATCGACACGCCGCCTACCTGCGGAATCTTGACCCAGCTGCCGGTGCGTGCATCGCCTTCGCCGACGAAGTCCGGCGCGAAGCCGAAACCGTCCGAACCGATCACCGCGCCCGCCTGCACGATCGCGCGTTCGCCGAGCGCGCAGCCATGGTACACGGTCACGTTCGGATAGAGGCGCGAGCCGGCCCCGATCCGCGTACCGCGGCCGATAAACACGTTCGCATCCAGACGCACGTGTTCGCCGATCACGGCCCCCGCTTCGACAGTGACGTTCGGCCCGATCACCGCGCTCTGCGCGACCTGCGCCGACGGATCGACCGTTGCGCTCGCATGCACGCCGGCCACCGGCTTCGGCGCGGCGAGGTCGATGAACGTCTGCGCGACGCGGGCGAAGTAAGCGTACGGGTTTGGCGTGACGATGAAGTTACGGCCTTCGTACGCGGTCAGCTTCGCGAGATCGCCGGCATTGATCAGCACGGCGCCTGCGTCAGTCGTCTCGACCTGCGACAGGTATTTCGGGTTCGCGAGGAACGCCAGATGATCCGGGCCCGCCTGATCGAGCGGCGCCAGATTACTCACGCGGTGCGAGCGGTCTCCCACTACATCGCCGCCGAACCGCTGGACGATTTCCTCGAGCGTAAAAGCCATATGCGTGTACTGCTCCTGCTTTCGGTTAGCGCCCAGGTCGGCGTTTGACGGGTACCGGGGCGGTACCCCACAGGTGCTGCCCAGCTAGCTTGCCGGCCTGCGCTACCCCACCCCAGTTGCCTCAGTTGCCGTTGTTCGACGCCGCGAGCGCCTTCAGCACCTGGTCGGTAATATCGATGCGCGGGCTCACGTAGACCGCCTCCTGCACGATCAGATCGTAGTGCTGCTGCTCGGCGATCTGCTTGATGACCTTGTTCGCGCGATCAAGCACTGCGGCGAGTTCCTCGTTGCGGCGCTGGTTCAGATCTTCGCGAAACTCGCGCTGCTTGCGCTGAAAGTCGGTGTCGAGCTGCGACAGGTCGCGCTGCTTCTGCGCGCGGTCGGTGGCCGACAGCGACGCGCCGCTCTTGTCGAGCGAATCGGACATCGTTTTCAGACGCTGCGCCATGTCCTGCAGATCCTTGTCGCGCTTGGCGAACTCGGCCTCGAGCTTGGTCTGCGCCGCCTTGGCGGCCGACGACTCGCGCAGGATGCGATCCGAATTGACCGCGGCGATCCTCGCCTCCTGCGCCTGCGCGACACTCACCCCCATTCCGAGGGTCAGGGCCAGCGCCAGTGCGCACGCCACACGTTTCGAAATCATACCGGTTAGCAAAGTCATCCTCTCGATACTGTAAGGGTGCCGGGCGATCCGATCAGAATGCCGTCCCGATCTGGAACTGGAACTTCTGATACTGGTCGCCGGTGTGCTTCTGCAGCGGGAAGCCCAGGCTCAGCTTGAGCGGCCCGATCGGCGAAATCCACGCGAGACCGACACCGTAACCATAACGCAGCCCGTTCGAACCGACCGCGGTGTCGCCGCCCTGCGCCGCGTCGCCCCAGACGTTACCGGCGTCGAGGAACGTGAAGACGCGCAACGTACGGTCGTAGCCGGTGCCCGGCAGCGGGAACGTCAGTTCGATGTTGCCGACCACCATCTTGTTGCCGCCGATCGGGTCGTTCGTCACCTTGTCGCGCGGACCCAGCGAGCTCGGCTCATAGCCGCGCACCGAACCGATACCGCCCGCATAGTAGTTCTTGAAGATCGGGAACGGCTTGCCGATACCGTTGCCGTAACCGCCCTGCAAGTTGAAACCGAGCACGAAGCCGCGCGCAAACGAGTAATAGTACTGCGCCTGCAAGTCGGCCTTGTAATACTCCGTACCGCCGAGCGGTGTGCCGTATTCGGCGTTCGCCTGCGTGAAGTAGCCGCGGCTCGGCACGAGGGCGCTGTCGCGCGCGTCGCGCGACCAGCCGACGGTCAGCGGCACGTTGTTCGACACGCGGCCGAAATCCTGCACGTAGTTCTTGTAGGACTGTGGCGTGTTCGCGTCGACGTCGAGCGTGTTCTGCTCGAAGCCCGCGCCGAAGTACACGGTATCGACTTCCGAGAACGGAATGCCGAACTTGAGGTCGCCGCCCAGCGTGACGATCCGGAAGCTCGAATCGGTCGAATAGAACAGCGGCTCGTACGTGCGGTAGTAGACGTCCGTGATCCGCTTGATGCCGTCCACCGTGAAGTACGGGTCGACCTGCGTGACGGTCAGCGTGCGGTAGGTCTTCGCGGTATTGACGTTGACCGACAGGCTCGTGCCCGAGCCGAACACGTTGTCCTGCGACACGCCCGCCGACAGCACCACCTTGTCCGTCGACGAAAAACCGGCGCCCAGCGTGATCGCGCCAGTCGGCTTCTCGGCCACCTTCACGTCGACATCGACCTGGTCGGGCGTGCCTTCCACCGGCACGGTGGTCACGTCGACATCGGTGAAGTAGCCGAGGCGGTTGATACGATCCTTCGATAGCGCGAGCCGGTTCGAATCGAACCATGAACTCTCGAGCTGGCGCATTTCGCGGCGCACGACTTCGTCGCGCGTGCGCGTATTGCCGACCACGTTGACGCGCCGCACATACACCCGGCGGCTCGGATCGACCTGCAGCGTCAGGTTGACCGTGTGATGTTCCTGATCGATCTGCGGCAGTGCGTTGACCGTTGCGAACGCATAGCCGTATTCGCCGAGCTTGTCGACGATCGCCTTCGTCGTGGACTGCAGCTTTTCCGCGGAGAACCGATCGCCCGGCTTGATCTTGATCAGCTTGTTGAGCTCCGCCTCGCGGTCGAGCAGATTGCCCGCCAGCTTGATGCTCTCGATCTTGTACGGCTCGCCCTCGTGCAGCGAGATGGTCAGGTACATTTCCTTTTTATCGGGCGTGATCGACACCTGGGTCGACTCGATGTTGAACTCGAGATAGCCGCGATTCAGGTAGTACGAGCGAACGTTTTCAAGGTCGCCGGTGAGCTTTTCCTTCGCATACAGGTCGTTCTTCGTGTACCAGGAAAACCAGTTCGGCGTGGACAGCTGCATTTCGTCGCGCAGCGTGCCCGTGCTGAACGCCTTGGTGCCGATGAAGTTGATCTGGCGGATCTTCGCGTTCGGGCCTTCGACCACCGAAAACAGCAGACCGACGCGGTTGCGGTCGATCGGCGTGACGGTGGTGGTGACTTCGGCGGCGTAGAAGCCGCGCGTCAGATACTGGCGCTTCAGTTCCTGTTCGGCCTTGTCGACCAGCGCCTTGTCGTAGTACCGGCCTTGCGAAAGCCCGACCGCGCGCAGCGCCTTCGTCAGGTTGTCTTTCTCGAATTCGTGAATGCCCGAGAAATCGATCGTGCCGATCGCCGGACGCTCCAGCACCTGCACGACGACGACGTTGCCTTCGGTCGCAATCTTGACGTCGTTGAAGAAGCCGGTTGCGTACAGCGCGCGGATCGCTTCAGAAGCCTTGTCGTCGGTGAACGTATCGCCTTGCTTGATCGGCAGATAGGAGAACACGGTGCCGGGTTCGACCCGCTGCAGCCCTTCGATCCGAATGTCTTGCACCACGAAAGGTGTCGTCGCGTGGGCGACCAGCCCATGCGCGGCAAATGCCGCGGCCACAACCGTCCTAGGAACCAAGCGATGAGGTTTGAACAACGTGCTTCCCCAGTATTTATAGCTGCATCAGGTCCGGCGGTCGTCGCGAACGCCGCCTGACACTTTAAAAATGGATTAAACGAGCAAGATCGTTGAAAAGCGCAATCGCCGACAAGGCGACGATGCAGGCAAGTCCCGCTCTTTGAAGAACTAGCTGCCAGCGATCGGATACGGCTTTGCCGGTAACCGCTTCAACCAAATAATATAACAGATGCCCCCCGTCCAATACCGGAATTGGCAAAAGGTTGAGCACGCCAAGGCTAATACTGACAAGCGCGAGGAACGACAGGAATGCTGACGGACCGAGCCGCGCGCTCTTGCCGGCGTAATCCGCAATCGTCACGGGACCGGACAGATTCTTCAGCGATGCCTCGCCGATAATCATGCGGCCGAACATCCGCACCGAGTAAACACCCAGCTCCCACGTGCGATGCGCGCCGAGCTGCAAGCTTTCGATCGGCCCGTAACGCACGTCGATTGAAGGCACCTGGGTGGCAAGTTCGGCGCCGATCCGGCCGACGTTTTGCCCGGTCGCATCGTCGCGCTGCGCGCTCGGCACAAGCGTGATGGTTTGCAGCGTGCCGGGCTCGCTGCCCTTCGCGCCGCGCTCGACCTGCAGCGCGATCGGCTTGCCCGCATGCGCCTTGATGTACGCGATGAAGGTCGTCGCGTTGTCGGCGGGATGGCCATCGACGGCCCGCAATTTGTCGCCTGCCACGAGACCGGCGCGCCGCGCGGCGCTGTCCGGCTGCACGCCGGCCACCGAAAGCGTGCCGCCGCCGGGCTCGAAACCGAGACGCGACATGAAATCGTCATCGACGTCTTTATCCGACAGGCCTTGCAGATCCAGCGGAAATTCGAACGTGCCGTTCTTGTCTTTCGCGGACAGCACGACACGACGATGATCGAACGCCGCGCCCAGCAATTTCCACCGCAAGTCGGACCATGAACGGACCGGTTCTGCTTCGCTCGCATTCGCGTTGCGCACCGCGACCACGGTTTCGCCGCCGTCGAAACCCGCAGCGGCAGCCGCGGTGTTCGCGGCCGGCACCGCGACGATGGCAGCCGGCTCCGTGATGCCCGTCGCGAACACCGCGGCGAACAGCACGATCGCCAGCAGGAAGTTGGCGACCGGCCCTGCGGCCACGATCGCAAAACGCTTGCCGACCGATTGGCGGTTGAACGCATGGCGCAGTTCTTCGTTGGGAATCTGCGTGCCTTCTTCACGCTCGTCGAGCATCTTCACGTAGCCGCCGAGCGGCAACGCGGCGATCGTCCATTGCGTGCCGGTCTTCTTGCTGACCCACTGCACGAGCGGTTTGCCGAAGCCGATCGAAAAGCGCAGCACCTTGACGCCGCACAGACGCGCGACGCTGTAATGGCCGTATTCGTGAACGACCACCAGCACGCCGATCGCGACAGCGAAGGCGAGCAGTTCGATCAGCAGATTCATGGACGCCTCACTGGACGGCGCGTTCCGCGCGGCGAGCCAGCGCCGGCCGGGTATCGATCAGCGTGAGCGCGGCGCGGCGCGCGGCGGCATCGGCTTCGAGCACATCGTCGAGACTCGCAGCATCGCGATTGGGCAGTGCGTTCAGCACGGCATCGACGACCTGCGCGATCGCCGTGAAACCGATCCGGCGCGTGAGGAACGCTTCGACTGCGACCTCGTTCGCCGCATTGAGCGCCGCGCTGGCGACGCCGCCTGCCGCGAGCGCTTTCATCGCGAGCGCAAGGCACGGGAAGCGCGTGTAATCGGGTTTTTCAAACGACAGCGACGCGATCTGCGCGAGATCGAGCTGCGCGACGCCGGACTCGACGCGATCCGGAAACGCGAGCGCGTGCGCGATCGGCGTGCGCATATCGGGGTTGCCTAGTTGCGCGAGCACCGATCCGTCCGCATACGACACCAGCGAATGAATCACGCTTTGCGGATGAATCAGCACTTCGATGCGCTCGCCGGCGAGGCCGAACAGCCAATGCGCCTCGATCACTTCGAGGCCCTTGTTCATCATCGTTGCGGAATCGACCGAGATCTTGCGGCCCATCACCCAGTTCGGATGCTTGCACGCTTCTTCCGGCGTGACGTCGACGAGGCTCGCCGGCTCGCGCGTGCGAAACGGCCCGCCCGATGCGGTCAGGATGATCTTCGACACGCCGCCGTGCAGCGCCGCTTCGCGCGGCAGGCATTGGAAAATCGCGTTGTGTTCGCTGTCGACGGGCAACAGCACGGCGCCGTGATCGCGCACCGCGTCGATGAAGATCGAGCCCGACATCACGAGCGCTTCCTTGTTCGCGAGCAGGATGCGCTTGCCGGCGCGCGCCGCGGCGAGACTCGGCGCCAGCCCAGCCGCGCCGACGATCGCCGCGACGACCGTATCGCAGCCGTCGCTCTTCGATACGTCGACGAGCGCCTGCGGACCGTACAGCACGTCGGTGCGGCAGCCCGCGGCGCGCAGCCTGGCCGCGACCTGCTGCGCCGTCGCCGCATCGCCGACCACCGCTACTTCAGGCGCAAAGCGCAGGCATTGCTCGACGAGCTTGTCGCCGTTGCGATGCGCGGTCAGCGCATAAATGGAAAAGCGCTCGGGATGCCGCGCGACCACGTCGAGCGTGCTGTCTCCAATGGAGCCCGTGGAACCGAGCAAGGTCAATCGTTTCTTCATGTCTCTTTCTCTAGCCGAGCAGCAGCATGGCAAGTGGCAGCACGGGCAATAGCGCGTCGATGCGGTCGAGCACGCCGCCGTGTCCGGGCAGCAGGCCGCTCGAATCCTTGACACCGGCCTGGCGTTTCAACATCGACTCGAACAGATCGCCCACCACGCTGAATGCGACGAGCAGCGTCAATGCGGCGAGCGCGCGTAAGGAACCGAGGCGTTCCAGCAGCGCAAAAAACAGGGTCGGCTCGAAAGCGCGGGTCAGCACGGCGATCAACGCCACGACGACAACCGCAAGCCAGCCGCCGATCGCCCCCTCCCAGGTCTTGCCGGGGCTGATGGACGGCGCAAGCTTATGCTTTCCAAACGCCTTACCGGCGAAGTATGCGCCGATATCGGCCAGCCACACCACCAGCAACAGCGAAAGCACGAACGCGACGCCCGTCATGCGGGCCGCCACCAGCGCATGCCAGCAGGCGGCGAACACGACGATTCCGGCCACCAGCAGGAACACGCGCCAGCCACCTTCCGCCAGCGCGGGCTTGCGGATCAGCACGAACGGGCCCACCAGCACCCAGAAAATCGCGGCCGCCTCGAAGAGCGGCCTCGGCGCGACGAACCCGACGCCCAGCCTCGTGCTGGCGACGAGCGCCACCGCGGCGACGATCGCATAGATCACCGGCCCGGCGCCGGCGAGCTTCAACAGGCGCGCCCATTCCCACGCGGCGAACACGACGACAAATGCGATCAGCGCGCCAAACCCGCCGATCGGCGCATAAAGCGTGACCGGCAACAGCACCGCCAGTAGAACGATTGCCGTGATGACACGGGTTTTTAGCATGAAAGCGAATCGGCGTTCTGCGCTTGCGGTTCGAGTTGCGCGCTGGTGCGACCGAACCGGCGCTCCCGCTCCGCGTACGAAGTGATCGCATGGCCGAGCGCGTCGGCGTCGAAATCCGGCCAGAAAGTGTCGGTGAAATAGAACTCGGTGTACGCGAGCTGCCACAGCAGAAAATTGCTGATGCGCTGCTCGCCGCCCGTACGGATGAAAAGATCCGGCTCCGGCGCGTAGGCCATCGCGAGATGCTCGGCGAACGATTCCTCGTTGACGTCGGCCGCGCGGCCGGTAAGCACCGACGCTTCAACGAGCTTGCGCGTGGCCTGCATGATGTCCCAGCGGCCGCCGTAGTTCGCCGCGATCGTCAGCGTGAGCCGGGTGTTGCGCGCGGTCTTCGTTTCCGCGCGCCTGATCAGATCCTGAATGCGCCGGTCGAATGCCGACAGGTCGCCGACCACGCGCAAACGAATGCCGTTCGCATGCAGCTTGCCGATCTCGCGTTCAAGCGCCGTCACGAAGAGGCGCATCAGAAACGAGACTTCGTCTTCCGGACGACGCCAGTTTTCGGAACTGAACGCGAACAGCGTCAGGTATTCGACGCCGCACCGCGCACACGCCTCGACGGTGGCGCGCACCGCATCGACACCTCGCGAATGGCCGGCTACGCGCGGCAGCCGGCGCTGCGTCGCCCAACGGCCGTTGCCGTCCATGATGATCGCGATGTGGCGCGGCACAGCCGAGACATCAGGTACGAGAACGGTTGAGCTGGTATAGGTCATGGCCGTCGGGAAGTGACTCTGCAAATGAAGAAGTAAAGACCGCGAAGGGTTGAATGCCGCGCGGCAATCAGACCGTCATGATCTCGGCTTCCTTGATCTGCACGAGTTTGTCGATTTCCACGACGAACTTGTCCGTCAGCTTCTGGACGTCTTCGCCGGCGCGGCGCTCGTCGTCCTCGGAAATCTCTTTGTCTTTCACGAGCTTCTTCAATTGCTCGTTCGCGTCGCGGCGCAGGTTGCGCACCGAAATCTTCGCCGCTTCGCCTTCGCTCTTCACGACCTTCGTCAGCTCGCGGCGGCGCTCTTCGGTCAGCGCGGGCATCGGCACGCGGATCAGGTCGCCCGCGGTGGCCGGGTTCAAACCCAGACCCGATTCGCGGATCGCCTTCTCGACGACCTGCACCATCTTCTTTTCCCACGGCTGCACGCCGATCGTGCGCGAGTCGACGAGCGTCATGTTCGCGACCTGCGAGATCGGCACCGGCGACCCGTAGTAGTCGACCTGAATGTGGTCGAGCAGGCCGGTGTGCGCACGGCCCGTGCGGATCTTCGACAGATCGTTCTTGAACGAGTCGATCGAGCGTTGCATCTTTTGTTCAACGCCCTTCTTGATGTCAGCCACAGACATGATTAAACCTCCGAACCTTCAAAACGATGCGAGCCGGCCAGCACACGGATAGCAGCGGCTCGGGCTCGCGCTCGAGCCCATCCTGGGTGACAAAGAGTTTACACGTGCACGAGGGTGCCTTCGTCTTCGCCCTGCACGATGCGCTTCAACGCACCCGGCTTGACGATCGAAAACACCCGGATCGGCAGCTTCTGGTCGCGGCACAGCGCAAACGCCGTCGCGTCCATGACCTGCAGGTTGCGGCCAATCGCTTCATCGAAGCTGATCGTGGTGTAGCGCGTCGCCATCGGATCCTTGCGCGGATCGGCCGAATAGACGCCGTCCACCTTGGTGGCTTTCAGCACCACTTCCGCGCCGACTTCCGCGCCGCGCAGTGCCGCTGCGGTATCGGTCGTGAAGAACGGGTTGCCGGTGCCGGCCGCGAAGATCACGACCTTGCCTTCTTCCAGCTGGCGGATGGCGCGCGGGCGAATGTAAGGCTCGACGACCTGGTCCATCCGCAGCGCGGATTGCACGCGCGCTTCGATGCCCGCATGGCGCATCGCGTCCTGCAATGCGAGCGCGTTCATCATTGTCGCGAGCATGCCCATGTAGTCGGCTGTCGCGCGGTCCATACCGGCCGCGCCGCCCGCCACACCGCGGAAAATGTTGCCGCCGCCGATCACCACGGCCAGTTGCGTACCCAGCCGCACCACCTCGGCCACGTCCGCCACCATTCTTTCGATCGTCGCGCGATTGATGCCGAAAGCATCGTCGCCCATCAGGGCTTCGCCGGAGAGTTTGAGGAGGACGCGTTTATAGGCAGTGGGCATAGAGGTATCCAGATCGCGCAGATAGACAACAACGTGGAACTGTAGGGGTGAAATGCTGCTTCGGGCAAGCGCCGCCAAATTCATCGGCCGGACTCGGACCTTATGACGCACCTCCGACGCCGGTCGAACCTGCATCGCGTGCGCATCAAGCCCAGCCGGCGGTGCTGCCGGCCGCGGCGGGTGCTGCTCCGCCGCGGTGAAACGATACTGCGGGTGCTGCTGGACGACAGCCTGAAGCTTATTGCTGCCTTGCAGCAGCGACCTGCGCAGCCACTTCGGCTGCAAAGTCGTCCTGACGCTTCTCGATGCCTTCACCGACCACGAACAGCGAGAACTTCTGCACGCTCGCGCCGGCCGCCTTTAGCATCTGCTCGATCGTCTGCTTGTCGTTCTTAACGAACGGCTGGTTCAGCAACGACACTTCCTTCAAATATTTTTGCACGCTGCCGTCAACCATCTTCGCGACGATTTCAGCCGGCTTACCCGACTCGGCCGCCTTTTGCTCGGCGATACTGCGCTCCTTCGCGATCAGATCGGCCGGCACGTCGTTCGACGACAGCGAGACCGGCTTCATCGCGGCGATGTGCATCGCGACATCCTTGCCGACCTGTTCGTCCGCGCCGGTGTACTCGATCAGCACGCCGATGCGCGTGCCGTGCAGGTACGCCGCCAGCTTGTTCGATGTTTCGAAACGCGCGAAACGGCGAATCGACAGGTTTTCGCCGATCTTGCCGACGAGCGCGAGACGCACCGCGTCGACCGTCTGGCCGTCGAACGGCAGCGCCGCCAGCGCGGCGACGTCAGCCGGGTTCTTCGTGGCGACCAGTTCGGCGACCCGGTTCGAAAACGCGATGAAGTCGTCGTTCTTCGAAACGAAGTCGGTTTCACAGTTCAATTCGACGATCGAGCCGGCGTTACCGCCGATGAACGATGCGATCACGCCTTCCGCCGTTACACGCGACGCGGCCTTGCTGGCCTTGTTGCCGAGCTTCACGCGCAGCAGTTCTTCCGCACGCTCCATGTCGCCGTCGGCTTCCGTCAGCGCCTTCTTGCATTCCATCATCGGCGCATCGGTCTTCGCGCGCAGTTCTGCAACCA
This sequence comes from Paraburkholderia sp., assembly GCA_036502945.1. Lineage (GTDB taxonomy): Bacteria > Pseudomonadota > Gammaproteobacteria > Burkholderiales > Burkholderiaceae > Paraburkholderia. The sequence continues at coordinate 11,317 of DASXXR010000399.1, forward strand.
TGCTTGCGGTAATTGCCGCCATCATTCGCTCCTTGAGTCTATCTTTGACGCGCTGCCCGCGCTTTGAAGCCGGCAGCGGGGAATTGCTTCATGCGTGCTTCATGCGCGCTCACGGACACTTGTTGCGCCGCATCGTTTGACACAGTTGTCGCGGCTTAAAAAAAAGGGGCCTGGTTAAGCCCCCTTTTTTGCCGGACCCGGGATTGCTTACGCCTCCCCGTTGACCTCGACAAACTCGTCGCCGTCGTCACCGCCGCGCGCTGCCTGCACGACTTCGTTGACCGCATTGGCACGGCCTTCGAGAATCGCATCCGCCACGCCTTGCGTGTACAGCGCGACGGCCTTGCTGGCGTCGTCGTTGCCCGGGATCACGTAATCCACGCCTTCCGGCGAGTGGTTCGTATCGACCACGGCGATGACCGGCACGCCCAGCTTGTTCGCTTCGGTAACGGCAATCTTGTGATAGCCGACGTCGACCACGAAGACCGCGTCCGGAATGCCGCCCATGTCCTTCACGCCGCCGATCGACTTCTGCAGCTTCGTGATTTCGCGTTCGAACAGCAGCGCTTCCTTCTTGCTCATGCGCTCGAGTTCACCGGCTTCGACTGCGGCTTCCATGTCCTTCAAACGCTTGATCGACACTTTCAGCGTCTTGAAGTTGGTCAGCATGCCGCCGAGCCAGCGTGCGTTGACGTACGGCATACCGGCGCGCAGCGCCTCTTCAGCCACCGTTTCGCGCGATTGACGCTTCGTGCCGACGAACAGCACCGTACCGCGGTTCGCTGCCAGTTGACGCACGTACTTCAGCGCGTCGTTGTACATCGGCAGCGTCTTTTCGAGGTTGATGATGTGAATCTTGTTGCGATGGCCGAAAATGAACGGGGCCATCTTCGGGTTCCAGAAGCGGGTCTGGTGACCGAAGTGGACGCCGGCTTCCAGCATTTGACGCATGGTAACTGCCATAAAATTCTCCGCGAGGGTTGGGCCTTAAGCCGGCTGCCGTATCCGCTGCGCCGCCGCTTTCGCGCTTTCTTCCCGCATTCCGCCAAAGGCTGAAAGGATGCAGGAGAAGATTCGGCGCCGCGAACACCCTTGGGTGCGCCGGCTTGCGAGTCAGCCGCCCGTATGCATAGACAGAAAACATGACATGGTGGGCGACTTAGCCAAAGATTATAGCACGCGAGTATTGCACGACTCAACCTGCCCGCTCGCCCGCGAAGCACCCGCCCGGCCGCATCCCGGCGGCAAAAAGGGCCTCTGCCGGTGGCCTCCAAAGCGCCGCGCGAGGCTTGCAAAAGCCTGCGGCGGCAGGAATAAGGTGCGATAATTCCGCGATAAATCGCATTTCAGGCCCGACTCATGGCTATTACGCTCAAAAACGAAGACGATATCGCGCAGATGCGCGTCGCCTGCCGGCTCGCAAGCGAAGTGCTCGACTACATCACGCCGTTCGTCAAGGCCGGCGTCACGACGGGCGAGCTGGACCGCCTTTGTCACGAGTACATGCTGAACGTGCAAGGCACCATTCCCGCGCCGCTCAATTATCAGCCGCCCGGCTACCCGCCGTACCCGAAAGCGATCTGCACATCGGTCAACGATGTGATCTGCCACGGCATCCCCGGCGACAAGGTGCTGAAAGGCGGCGACACGGTCAATCTCGACATCACCGTCATCAAGAACGGGTATTTCGGCGATACGAGCCGGATGTTCATCGTCGGCGAGGGCTCGATTCTCGCGAAACGGCTCGTGCAAACCACGTATGAATGCATGTGGCACGGTATCGAGCAGGTGCGCCCCGGCGGGCATCTCGGCGACATCGGCCATGCCATCCAGCGGCACGCCGAAGCACAAGGCTACAGCGTCGTGCGCGAATATTGCGGCCACGGCATCGGCACCGTGTTCCACGACGAGCCGCAGGTGCTGCATTACGGCCGCGCGGGCACCGGCATCGAGCTGCAAGCCGGCATGATCTTCACGATCGAGCCGATGATCAACGCGGGCCGCCGCGACATCCGCACGATGCCCGACCAGTGGACCGTCAAGACGAAGGACCGCAGCCTGTCGGCGCAGTGGGAGCACACGATTCTCGTCACGCCAACCGGTTACGACGTGCTGACGGTCTCCGCCGGCACCCCCGCCCGTCCGCAGTTCGCGGCCGCTACCACCGCCTGACCTCGCCACCCGCCCGCCGCCTATGAGTAGCGTTCCCGCTATTGCCCTATCCGAAGCCACATCGCTCAAGGCGGACTACAAGGTGGCCAAAAATCCTCTGCTGGAGCGCTTCAAGACCGCAGCCAACGTCGATGCGCCGATGCAGGCGCTCGCGCACATCACCGACGACGCGCTGCGCGCGGCGTGGTCCGCGTGCGAGCTGTCCGGGTCGCTGGCGCTCCTCGCCGTCGGCGGATATGGGCGCGGCGAACTCGCGCCGCATTCGGACATCGATATTCTCGTGCTGCTGCCCGACGAGCCGGTGCCGCACGTCGAAGCATGCGTCGAGCGCTTCATCGGGCTCGCGTGGGATCTCGGGCTCGAACTGGGCAGCAGCGTGCGTACCGTGTCGCAATGCATCGAGGAAGCCGCCAACGACGTGACGGTGCGCACGTCGCTGCTCGAGGCGCGGTGCATTGTCGGCAGCACCGCGCTCTTCGAAAGCTTTGCGCAGCGCTATCAGGATGCGCTCGATCCGCGTGCGTTCTTTCAGGCGAAGGTGCTGGAAATGCGCCAGCGGCACGCGAAGTTCCAGGACACGCCGTACGCGCTCGAACCCAACGTGAAGGAAAGCCCCGGCGGACTGCGCGACCTGCAGCTGATCCTGTGGGTCACGCGTGCCGCGGGTTTCGGCAGCAGCTGGCGCGAACTCGAAGTGCGCGGTCTCATTACCGCGCACGAAGCGCGCGAACTGCGCCGCAACGAGGCGTT
>DASXXR010000400.1:0-5918 GCA_036502945.1 Paraburkholderia sp.
CCGGACCCTCACAGCAGGCACGCGGTAGGTAGTGAAGGTGGGCCCGTGCGGTCTCTATCCCCAAAAGGAACGAAGGAGACAGTTCATGGCGATCAGCATCAGTCTGACGGTGAACGGCGCGCCCGTCACCGCGAACGTCGAGCCTCACACCCTGCTTGTTCAGTTTCTGCGCGACCAGTTGCGGCTGACCGGCACACACATCGGCTGCGATACCGCGCAGTGCGGCGCGTGCACGATTCATCTGAACGGCCGCGCAATCAAGTCGTGCAACATCCTCGCCGTGCAGGCAGAGGGCACCGAACTCACCACCATCGAAGGTTTGTCGAAAGACGGCCAGCTGCATCCGATGCAGGCTGCGTTCCGCGAATGCCACGGCCTGCAGTGCGGCTTCTGCACGCCGGGCATGGTGATGAGTGCGACCGCGCTCGCCGTGACCCGGCCCGATCTGAGCGAAGCGGACGCGCGCGCCCAGCTAGACGGCAATCTGTGCCGCTGTACGGGTTATCACAACATCGTCAAAGCCGTGGTTCTCGGCGCTGCCGGAATGAAGTCCCATGCGGCGGCCGCCGCCAAAGCCACCGCTTGAGGAGCCGACGATGAACGCACCCGAAACGCACCGCATGATCGGCGCCTCCGTCAAGCGCAAGGAAGACCTCCGGTTTCTGACCGGCGCCGGCCAGTACACCGACGACCTGATCCTGCCGCAGCAAACCTACGCCGTGTTCCTGCGCTCGCCGCACGCGCACGCGCGCATCAAAAGCATCGACACCACGGCGGCGAGGCAATCGCCCGGTGTCGTCGCAATCTTCACTGGCGCGGACCTCGCGGCCGACAACGTCGGCGGGCTGCCGTGCGGCTGGCTGATTCACAGCGTCGACGGCAAGCCGATGCACGAGCCGCCGCACCCGGTGATCGCGCATACGAAGGTGCGCCACGTCGGCGATCAGGTGGCGCTTGTGATTGCCGAGTCGGTGAACGCCGCGAAAGATGCGCTGGAACTGATCGAAGTCGATTACGACGTGCTGCCCGCGATCGTCGATACCGCGCACGCTGCCGATCCGGGCCAGCCGGCGGTGCACGACGAAGTACCGGACAACACTTGCTACACATGGGGCCACGGCGATAAAGCCGCGACCGATGCCGCATTCGCGAAAGCCGCGCACGTGACGACACTCGACATCGTCAACAACCGGCTCGTGCCGAACGCAATCGAACCGCGCGCGGTCAACGCGCACTGGTCGCCGGGCGACGACAGCTACACCCTCTACGTGGCGAACCAGAACCCGCACGTCGAACGGCTATTGATGGCTGCGTTCGTGCTTGCGCTGCCGGAGTCGAAGGTGCGCGTGATCGCGCCGGATGTGGGCGGCGGCTTCGGTTCGAAGATCTTTCTGTACGCGGAGGATGTCGCGGCGACGTGGGCTTCGAAGAAGGTGCGCCGCCCTGTCAAATGGACTGCCGAGCGCTCCGAAGCCTTTTTGTCCGATGCGCATGGCCGCGATCATGTGACGAAGGCGGAACTCGCGATGGACGCCGACGGCAAGTTCCTCGCGATGCGGGTCCACACCATCGCGAACATGGGCGCGTACCTGTCGACCTTCGCCTCGAGCGTGCCGACCATCCTCTACGCGACGCTGCTCGCCGGCCAGTACACGACGCCCGCCATCTATGCCGAAGTGAAAGCGGTATTCACAAACACGGTACCCGTCGATGCCTATCGCGGCGCGGGACGCCCGGAAGCGACCTACGTCGTCGAGCGGCTCGTCGAGACCGCCGCGCACGAGATGAACCTGCATCCGGCCGCCATCCGCCGCCTCAACTTCATCCGCTCGTTCCCCTACGCGACGCCGGTCGGCCTCACGTACGACACCGGCGACTACGAAACCCTCCTTGCCCGCTCGATGGAACTTGCGGACGTCGAAGGCTTCGCGGCGCGCAGGCAGGCGTCGGAACAGAAAGGCAAGCGGCGCGGCCTCGGCTACTCGTGCTACATCGAAGCCTGCGGGCTCGCGCCATCGAATATCGCAGGCGCGCTCGGCGCGCGCGCCGGGCTCTTCGAAGCCGGCGAAATTCGCGTGCACCCAACCGGCTCCGTCACCGTGTTCACCGGCTCGCACAGTCACGGCCAGGGGCACGAGACGACCTTCGCGCAAGTGGTCGCAGACCGCCTCGGCATGCCGATCGAAAACATCGAGGTCGTACATGGCGACACCGGCCGCATTCCATTCGGGATGGGCACGTACGGGTCGCGCTCGATCGCGGTCGGCGGCTCGGCCATCATGAAGGCGCTCGACAAGATCGAAGCCAAGGCCAAGAAAATCGCCGCGCATCTGCTGGAAGCGTCGGCCGACGACATCGAGTTCAAGGACGGCGTGTTCCGCGTCGCCGGCACGGACCGCACGAAAGCCTTTGCCGACATCTCGCTGGCCGCCTATGTGCCGCACAACTATCCGCTCGACAAGCTCGAACCCGGTCTCGACGAAAGCGCGTTCTACGATCCGACCAACTTCACCTATCCGGCCGGTGCGTATATCTGCGAAGTCGAAGTCGATCCGGATACTGGTGAAACGCGCATCGAGCGCTTCACCGCCGTCGACGATTTCGGCAACGTGATCAATCCGATGATCGTCGAAGGACAGGTGCACGGCGGGCTGGGTCAGGGCATCGGCCAGGCGATGCTCGAACGCTGCGTGTACGACAACGAGAGCGGCCAGTTGCTGTCCGGCTCGTACATGGATTACGCGATGCCGCATGCGTCCGATCTGCCGGACTTCACGGTCGAAACCGCGAAAGGCACGCCTTGTACGCACAACCCGCTCGGCGTGAAGGGTTGCGGCGAAGCGGGCGCGATCGGCTCGCCGCCGGCCGTGATCAACGCGATCCTCGATGCGCTCGCGCCGCTCGGCGTGAAAGACCTGCAGATGCCGGCAACTCCGCATCGCGTGTGGTCTGCGCTCCAGGCTGCGCGCGCAGCACAACAACCTTGAGCCGAGGAGCCGACATGTATTCATTCGACTATCAACGCGCGGCGGATCCGAAGGCCGCGGTATTGGCGCTCGCCGCGGACGGCGAAGCCAAATATCTGGCCGGCGGCCAAAGCCTGCTGCCGACGATGCGTCTGCGCCTCGCCCATCCGTCCAGGCTGATCGATGTGACGCGCATTCCGGCGCTGAAAGCACTGCATGTAGACGGCAACACGGTGACGATCGGCGCAGCCGTCTGTCACGCGGACGTCGCGAGCAACGCCGATATCCGGCGCGTGCTGCCCGCGCTGGCCGATCTCGCCGCACACATCGGCGACCGGCAGGTGCGCTCGCTCGGCACGATCGGCGGCTCGCTCGCGAACGACGATCCGGCCGCCTGCTATCCGGCCGCCGTGCTGGGTCTTGATGCAACGGTCGTCACCGACCGCCGCCGGATCGCGGCCGAGGATTTTTTCGTCAGCATGTACGAGACCGCGCTGCAACCAGATGAACTGATTGTTTCCGTTGAGTTTCCCGCGCCCGAGCGGGCGGCGTACGAAAAGTTCAGGAACCCGGCGTCGCACTTCGCGCTGGTCGGCGTGTTCGTCGCGAAGCGGGCGGACGGCGTGCGGGTTGCGATAACGGGCGCCGCCGCTTCGGTGTTTCGGGCGCCTGAGCTTGAAAGGGCGCTGTCGTCCGATTTCTCCGCGGCCGCGGCGCGTGCGGTGACGGTGTCTGCCGGCGATCTGAACACCGATCTGCATGCGAGCGCCGAATACCGTGCCCATCTGATCCCGATCCTGACTGCGCGCGCAGTCGAGCGGGCAAACGGGTAGGGCGCGCAACGACGCGTGGCCGTCGCGCGACCCTGGGCCCGGTGCATCCGGGCCGTTTCGTTTTAGCGCGCCTCGTGTCCTGGAGAACGATGCAACCCGTGATGCTACCCGCCATGCAACCCGCCTCGATCGACGACACCCTCGCAGCGCTCAGCGCCCAAAGTTACTTCGCGAGCCGCGAGCTGGCGACCGCGCTATTTCTCGCGCTGCGGATGGAGCGGCCGCTGTTCGTCGAAGGCGAGCCTGGCGTCGGCAAGACGGAACTCGCGAAGGCCGCGGCTGGCATGCTCGGCACGTCGATGCTGAGGCTGCAGTGCTATGAAGGCCTCGACACGGCCAGTGCTCTATACGAATGGGACTACCCGCGGCAGATCATGGCGCTGCGCCTTGCGGAAGCAGCCGGCGAACGGCCCGGCAACGATACGCTCTACCGCAGCGAGTTCCTGCTGAAACGGCCGCTGCTGCAGGCGCTGATGCCCGACGAGCGGCACCCCGGCGCGCGCCGCGTGCTGCTGATAGACGAGATCGACCGCGCCGACGAACCGTTCGAGGCGTTTCTGCTCGAGTTGCTGTCCGATTTTCAGGTGTCGATTCCCGAGTACGGCACCGTGAGCGCGCAACAGCCGCCGCTCGTCGTGATGACGTCGAATCGCACGCGCGAAGTGCACGACGCGCTGAAACGCCGCTGCCTGTACCAGTGGATCGGCTACCCGGAGCGCGACCGTGAACTGGCGATCGTCGCTGCGCGTGCGCCCGAAACCAGCGAGGAATTGCAACGGCGCGCGGTCGATTTCGTGCACCGGCTGCGCGGCATCGATCTGTTCAAGGCGCCGGGCATCGCCGAAACGATCGACTGGTGCCGCGCGCTCGCCGCGCTGAGCGTGACGGAACTCGACCCGCAGTCGGTACAGGACACGCTTGGTGTGCTGCTTAAGTATCAGGACGATCTGGCGCGGATGGACGCGGGTCAGATCGCGCAATGCCTCGGCGCGGCGGAGTGACGTTATGAACCCCGCAGCGCACATCGATCCTGGCTCTGGCGGAATGGGCGGCGACGCAAGCGCGGACGCAAGCACCGATCCGATTGCCTCGGCCAACTCCACCACTACGCAGACGCTCGCCCGCAATGTCGTCCATTTCGTGCGCATGCTGCGCGGTGCCGGCCTGCCGATGTCCCCCGCGCAAGCCGTCGATGCGCTGGCCGCGTTGCGCTGGATCGACCTCTCCCGCCGCGACGACGTGCGCGCGGCATTGGCTGCGCTGCTGGTCTGCGCGCCGGACGAGCGCGATCTGTTCAACGCGGCGTTCGACCTCTTCTGGCGCGACCCCGACTGGGAAGGCAAGCTGCGCGCGTTGTTGCTGCCGAAAGTCAGCGACGGCATGCCGCCGCCGAAACGCAACAACCGTCTCGCCGACGCGCTCGCCGCGCATTCGCCCGCGCAACTCAAAACGCGCAACACGCCTGAAACCGAGCAGCACGAACTGCACGCCCACGTCACGTTCAGCGCCGAAGAGCGGCTGCGCCAGCGCGACTTCGACACGCTAACCGCCGACGAATGGCGCGCGCTGCGCCACGTCATTCGCAACCACCGGCTGCCTCTCGCGACGGAACCGACGCGCCGCCTGAAGGCGTCGTCGCGCGGCACGCACGCAGATCTGCGCGCGAGTGCGCGCCACGCAGTACACGCGGGCGGCGAATGGACGGTGTGGAAATACCGCGCCGTCGTCGAGCGCAAACCGCCGCTTGTGTTGCTGCTCGACATCTCCGGATCGATGAGCAGCTACTCGCGCGCGGTGCTTTATTTTTGCCACGCGATGCTGCAATCGCGCGAACGGCTGCAGGTGTTCCTGTTCGGCACGCGCCTGACGAATGCGACGCGCGCGCTGCGCGAACGCGACCCTGACGTAGCGATCGCAACGCTTGCTGACCAGGTTGTCGACTGGTCAGGCGGCACGCGCATCGGCGCGGCGCTCGCCGAGTTCAACCGGCGCTGGGCACGACGCGTGCTGACCGGCAGGGCGACGGTGCTGCTGGTGACCGACGGCCTCGATCATGAGGCGATCGACGTGCTCGCCGCCGAAATGGGCCGCCTGCGCCGCTTCGCGCATCGCATCGTCT
>DASXXR010000401.1:0-4868 GCA_036502945.1 Paraburkholderia sp.
TCGAAAATTTCGCTGCGACGGTGCAGGCGGTGATCCGAAATACCTCTATCAAGCACGTGATCGTCGCGGCGATGGGCGACCTGTTGGGCCCAAAAGGCCATATCGTGAACTTCGTCGTGCGGCGCGTGAAGAAGCTGGTGCCGGCGTGGAGTCTTCCCGGTCATCTGCGATTCAACGAAGTGATTTCGGCCGGCGCGCGACAGACATTCAAGCCCGTGCAGCAAGGTCCGGACGACATCGCGTTTCTCCAATACACCGGCGGAACGACGGGCGTGTCGAAAGGCGCGATGCTGCTGAACCGCAACATCATTGCCAATGTGCTGCAATCGCAGGCATGGCTCGATCCGGCCCGCGCAGGGCGGCCCGACATTCAGCAAACAATCACCGTGGTCGCGCTGCCGCTGTATCACGTGTTCGCGTTGACGGTGTGCGGTCTATTGACAGTCAGAATGGGCGGACTCGGCGTGCTGATTCCGAATCCGCGAGATGTCGGCGGCATGATCAAGGCGTTGCAAGGCTACGCATTCACGACGTTTCCTGCGGTCAACACGTTGTATAACGCGCTTTTGAACCATCCGGATCTGTCGAAGCTCGATTTTTCGAAACTGATCATCGCGAACGCGGGTGGGATGGCGGTTCAGGAAGCCGTTGCCGCGCGCTGGTATGAGAAGACGAAGACGCCGATCATCGAAGGTTACGGCCTGTCGGAGACGTCGCCGACCGCGACCTGCAATCCGGTGACGGCAACCGAATACAACGGCACGATCGGACTGCCGGTGTCGTCGACCGAAATCACGATCCGTGATGACGACGGCAACGACGTCCCGCTCGGACAGCCAGGCGAAATCTGCATTCGCGGTCCGCAGGTGATGGCGGGCTACTGGAACCGTCCGGACGAGACGGCGAAAGTGATGACGGCGGACGGTTACCTGAAGTCGGGCGACATCGGCGTGATGAACGAGCGCGGCTTCATCAAGATCGTTGACCGGAAGAAGGACATGATTCTGGTGTCCGGCTTCAACGTGTATCCGAACGAGATCGAGGACGTGGTCGCGAAGCATCCGGGCGTGTTCGAAGTGGCGGCGATCGGCGTGCCGGACCAGAAGTCGGGTGAGGCGGTGAAGCTCTTCATCGTGAAGAAGGACGAGGCGATCACCGACGCCGACATCTTTGCGTTCTGCAAGGAGCAACTGGCGGGTTACAAGCGCCCGAGGATGGTCGAATTCCGCAAGGAATTGCCTAAGAGCAACGTCGGAAAGATTCTGCGCCGCGAGTTGCGCGATGGGCGCGTGTAGCGGGGGACAGCCTCCAGGCCGCTGTTTCGTTTACGCAACATGGTCTAAAATCGACCTTTAATCATCGAAAGGCCGTTGTTTTATGGCTTCGGATGAGCGATTCCCGGCGTAGTCGCATGTTGCGAACCGGTTCGCACATCGAGATGATTGTCGAACCGGAGGGACTGAATGCTGCTTGACGAGTTGATTACCGAGTTTGATCGGGGTTTGCGATCAATGACGGGCGTGTCGCGTATGACGCGCCCGGTGCCGTTGCCTGCCGATTCCATCGAGCAGGCCGAAATGTCTGCGCAGGAGCGTGCGCACGCGGCGGGGCTGATGCGCGTGAACCACGTCGGTGAAGTCTGCGCGCAGGCGCTTTATCAGGCACAGAAACTGGCTACCCGCTCGCCCGCGCTCAAGAAGACGTTCGAGCATGCCGCGCGCGAAGAGGAAGACCATCTGGCGTGGACGGCGAAGCGCCTCGAAGCGCTCGATTCGCGACCGAGCTTGCTCAATCCGCTGTGGTACGCCGGCGCGCTCGCGATCGGTTTCGCGGCGGGCCGCTTCGGCGATCGCGTGAGCCTCGGTTTCGTGGCCGAGACGGAACGCCAGGTCGAGCACCATCTGGACAGCCATCTCGATGCGCTGCCCGTGGCGGATCACGCGTCACGCGCGATCGTCGCGCAGATGCGCGCCGACGAAGCCGCACACGGCAAAGCCGCGATGGACGCAGGCGGCGTGGAACTGCCGTTCCCGGCACGTGCGCTGATGCGTGCGGCGTCGAAAATCATGACGCGCACGGCTTATCGCATCTAACGCCGCTTATACCGTTTTTGGGCCTGACGTCTGACAGGGCGGCGTATGATGCGCCGTCCATCTCTCACCGCTCGACACCCTCCGCTTACCCGCCTGACCTCTCCCCGCAGAGCGCCAGAATCCGCGCGGTTTCCCCGTACTTCTCAGGTATTACCTTCACAAGCTTCACTAGCTCATTCATTTATAACGTTTTTCAGTTTTTCATCCGACTTGAAGGAGCGTCGCTAAGTCCTTGTTCTATCGAACAAATTTCATTAAAAAACAACGCACCTCCCTTGACCCGTGTTTGGGCTTACTCTAAAGTGGGAGACAGTGTGAGAAAGTGTATTTTTGTGTGATCTACCCGCTAACTTCGGGTAAGTTTTCAGGACCGGGCGCTGTCTTCCAGCGACCTCACAAAGGGGAGTGAAGTGTTCCAAGGGGCGTCGGCGCTAACACTCGATGCGAAAGGGCGGATGTCCGTCCCGTCGCGCTATCGGGATGCGCTGCAAGGACAGGCAGAAGGCCGGGTGACGATTACCAAGCACCCGGACGGCTGCCTGTTGCTGTTTCCACGCCCCGAATGGGAAGTCTTCCGCACGAAGATCGCCGCGCTGCCGATGGAAGCGAAGTGGTGGCAGCGGATCTTTCTCGGCAATGCCGCCGATGTCGAGCTCGACACGGCCGGGCGCGTGCTGGTGTCGCCGGAGTTGCGGCTCGCCGGCTCGCTCGAAAAAGACGTGATGCTGTTAGGGATGGGAAGTCACTTCGAACTGTGGGATGCGCAGACCTACAACGCGAAGGAACAGCAGGCGATGGCGCAGGGCATGCCCGACGCGCTGAAGAATTTCACGTTCTGACCGCGGGTGACTGAAATGGCGCCTGCGATGGGAAACGAGTTGCAGCATCGCACGGTGCTGCTGGAGGAAGCGGTCGACGCGCTGGTCGCGCGCGCGGACGGCGTCTATGTGGACGGCACGTTCGGGCGCGGCGGTCACAGCCGGGCGGTATTGGGCAAGCTGGGAGCAACGGGTCGGTTGATCGCATTCGACAAAGATCCGCTCGCCATCGCCACCGCGCGGCAAATCGCCGACCCGCGCTTTGAAATCGTGCACGAGAGTTTTGCTTCACTGCGCGACGCGCTTGCGTCGCGCGGGGTAGAGCGTGTGTCGGGAGTGTTGCTGGATCTGGGCGTCTCGTCGCCGCAAGTCGACGATCCGGAGCGGGGTTTCAGTTTCCGCGCCGACGGCCCGCTCGATATGCGGATGGACCCGACGCGCGGCGAGTCCGCTGCTGACTGGCTCGCGCGGGCCACGGTGCAGGAATTGACGGAGGTGATCAGAGATTATGGGGAAGAACGGTTTGCTTTTCAGATTGCAAAGGCGCTTGTTGCTCGCCGGGCAGAGTCCGAACGTCTCGGGCCTCTCGCAAGCACGGGCGAGCTTGCCCAAATCGTGGCTAACGCCGTCAAAACCCGTGAGAAGGGCAAGGACCCGGCAACCCGCACCTTTCAGGCTATACGGATTCACATCAATCAAGAGCTTGCGGAGCTGCAAGTCGTTCTAGAAGCAGCATTGTCGTTGCTGGAGCAAGGAGGGCGGCTGGTCGTGATCAGCTTTCATTCGCTCGAGGACCGGATCGTCAAACGATTCATGCAGACGCACGCAAGCGCGCCTGCGCTCGACCGCCGCCTGCCGATTCGCGCGGTCGATCTGCCCAGCCCACCGCTCAAACTGCTTGGCCGTGTGTTCGCGAGCGACGCCGAAGTGGCCGCGAATCCGCGCGCCCGTTCCGCCGTGATGCGCGTCGCGGAGCGGATCGCGCCATGAACCGCCTCAACATCTTCCTGCTGATTCTCGTAATGGGTTGTGCGCTTTCCGTCGTCAACGCAACCAATCAGCAGCGCCAGTTCTTCATCCAGTTGCAGCGTGCGCAGACACAGGAGCGCCAGCTGCAGCAGGACTATTCGCAGCTTCAGTATCAGCAGAGCGCGCTGTCGAAGACATCTCGCATCGAACAGATCGCGACGGACTCGCTGAAGATGCAATCGGCGAACACCGGCCGCACGCAATACGTGACGCTCGATGCCGGCGCGGCGAGCGCGGAAGACGCGGCGATTCCGACTTCGGCGCCGGCGTCGGCGCCTGCCGCGAACGCTCGTGGAGGCACGCGATGAAGAAGTCGCCGAATCGCAAGAGCGTCGCGTTCTCGTCGAATCCGATTCTGTCGGTGCGGCTGCCGATGTGGCGTTCGAAGCTCGTCGTGTTCATGCTCTTTATGGCGTTCGTCGCGCTGACTGCGCGCGCGTTCTGGATTCAGGGCCCGGGCAACGCGTTCTATCAGAAGCAGGGCGAAAGCCGCTACCAGCGCACCCTCGAACTGCCGGCGACGCGCGGCAAGATCCTCGACCGCAACGGCCTCGTGCTGGCGACGAGCCTGCCGGTGCGCGCGATCTGGGCGATTCCCGAAGCGGTGCCGGACAATCTCGGCGCGGACAAGCTGCAGCAGCTCGGCAAGCTGCTCGATATGACGCAAAAGGAACTGCGCGTGAAGCTTTCCGAAGACAAATCGTTCGTCTACGTGAAGCGCCAGGTGCCGGTCGACACCGCGGCGAAAGTGGCGGAACTCGATATTCCGGGCGTCTACCAGCGCGCTGAATACAAGCGCTTCTATCCGGAAGGCGAGATCACTGCGCATCTGATCGGCTTCACCAACGTCGAAGACGAAGGCCAGGAGGGCGTCGAACTGGGCGACCAGAAGTCGCTGGCTGGCATGTCCGGCAGCCGCCGCGTGATC
>DASXXR010000402.1:0-24590 GCA_036502945.1 Paraburkholderia sp.
GCCAGCGCAATGGCGATGGCCGGCAGCGCGAGACTTATCGATTTCGTTTTGGAGCTCATACCGGTTCGAGTCAATGGGTTTCAATAGCGAAACGTTAGTCGAATTGGCGCCGGCATGAGTTACCGAATGGTTACTGGATATTTTTGGGGCCGCCCGGTGTCTGTTACATGCTGATGAACCAGCAGCGTTTTTGCGTGCCCGAACGAAACCGCAGGTAAGAAACACTTACGAAATGTAACGGGTTCGTGCCTGCGCACTACGCACGCGGGCACGCGGGCCGGTGCCTGCCGGTCTGCCCGCCGCCGGCTATCGCCCCCAGCGCAACGACGGCGTATGAACCGGACTATCCCAATGGCGCGTCATCTCGGCGTCGAGTGCGCAAAGCGTGATCGACGCACCCGCCATTTCAAGCGACGTGGTCAGCGCGCCCACCTGCACGCGTCCGATCTTCAGCCCTCGCTGGTCAAGCCATGACCGGGTTGAATTGAACAGCAGATACAACTCGCCGAGCGGCGTGCCGCCGAGCCCGTTGACCAGCACCAGCAGTTCGGATCCGGCATCCGGTTTCAGATCGTCGACGATCGCAGTCAGCAGTTCGCCCGCAATCGCGTCCGCCGCGGCAAAGTGCGCTCGGCGGCGGCCCGGCTCGCCGTGAATCCCCACGCCGACCTCGATCTCGTCTTCGCCGATCTTGAACGTTTGCGTGCCCGCCGCCGGCACGGTGCAACTCGTGAACGCCACCCCCATCGACGCGGTCCGCTTGTTGATGCGGTCGCCGAACGCCTTGCATTGCTCGAGGTCCGCGCCGCTTTCGGCCATGCTGCCCACCAGCTTTTCGACGAGCACGGTGCCCGCGACGCCGCGCCGGCCCGTCGTATAGCTGGAGTTTTCGACGGCGACGTCGTCGTTGATCAACACCATCCCATTCGGCACCTCGGACATCTCGGAGGCCATTTCGAAGTTCATCAAGTCCCCGGAATAGTTCTTCACGATGAACAGCGCGCCCGCGCCCGTATCGACGGCTTTGGCGGCCGCCATCATCTGGTCCGGCGTCGGCGACGTGAAGACCTGTCCCGGGCAGGCCGCATCGAGCATCCCGAAGCCAACGAAACCGCTGTGCAGCGGCTCATGTCCCGATCCGCCGCCGGAGATCAGCGCGACCTTGCCGGGCTTCAGCGTTTTGCGCCGCACGAACACGGGCTCGTTGTTGAGCACGACGAGGTCGGCATGCGCAGCCGCGAATCCGGCCAGGCTTTCCGCAAGAAAGTCGTCGACGTGGTTGATGAATTTCTTCATGGCCTCCTCTCCTTTCACTTTCTGTCTTGCGCGAGCCACGCGCAGACAGCGGCAATCATCAATTGACTCGAACGCGCGCCAGGATCGATGTGACCTCGTGAACGCTCGCCAAGAAAGGATGCACGGCCTTTCGTCGCGAGCATGTCGCGGGTAGCGAGCATGTTTTGCTCGGCCACTTCCGGCAGCGCATCGAGCACCGCGTCCGCGGCGGCGCCGGCTGCGGCCAGTTCACTGAAGCGCGCCGCAACCGGAATCAGCACGTCCATCATCGTCTTGCTGCCGACCTTCGTTTTGCCGCGTTGCGCGACGGCATCGACGCCGGCTGCGAAGAGGCGCGCGACACCCGGCAGGTCCACCGCATCGGTAGGGTTGCCGGCCGATGCCTTCGCCATGCCGTGCAGCAACGAAAAAAACAGCGGCCCTGACGAGCCGCCGACCGTCGACAGCACCTTCGCACCGGCGAGGTCGAGCGCGGGCGCGAACGCTTGCGCTTCGATGTCCGCGCGCACCGCGAAGAGCGCGTCCATGCCGCGCAGCAGATTGAAGATGTGGTCGCCGTCGCCGATCTGCTGATCGAGCGCCGCAATTTCATCCGCGTGCTCCTTCAGCGCAGCATGCGCGGCGTCGATGCACGCCATGACCGTCTTGCCGTTCATGTCGGGATCCTCCTGCCGTCAGCACGAAAATAGAGCAGGCTGCGCGGCGGCAGCGAAACGCCGACCGACTGCCCGGGACTGAAATTGCGCTCCGCAACGGTGGTCGCGACGATTGCGGTTCCTTCGCGATCGAGAATCAGCAAGTGACGCAGCGGAGAGTATTCGAGCACCTTCAGGTTGAGCACGCCGCGCACCTCGGGCTCGTGCAGCACGATGTCTTCAGGACGGATCGCGACGGTCACGGCGCCTGACGGCAACGCCACCGTATCGAACAGCGTGGCCGGCAGCAGATTGATCGGCGGTGAACCGAGACGCTGCGCGGCGCCAAGCGACGCCGGATTGCCGTACACTTCGCGCGGCGTGCCCATCTGCACAACGCGGCCGTGTTCGAGAATGCCGATGCGATCGGCAAGCGTCGTTGCTTCAACCTGATCGTGCGTCACATAGACGATCGTCACACCGATCGTTCGATGCAGCCGCTTCAATTCGATGCGCAGTTCCTCGCGCAGCTTCGCATCGAGCGAGGACAACGGCTCGTCCATCAGAAACACTTTCGGCTCCCGCACCAGCGCCCGGCCGATCGCCACGCGCTGCATTTCTCCGCCGGACAGTTGCGTCGCCATGTTGGCAAGCTTCGTTTCCATATGCAGCATCTGCGCGACCGCCTGAACGCGCGCACTGATCTCCGCCTCGCTTCGGCGGCGCCGCGGCGAGCGCAGAGGAAACGCCAGATTGCCGAATACGGTCAGATGCGGATACAACGAATACTGCTGGAAGATGAACGCGACATCGCGATCGGACGGATGCATGCGGGTCGCCAGTTCACCGTCGATGAATACATCGCCGGCATCGGGGCGCTCCAGTCCGGCGATCACGCGTAACGTCGTCGTCTTGCCTGCGCCGCTCGGACCGAGCAGCACGACGAACTCCCCCTCCTTCACATCGATTGACATGTCGTCCACAGCGACGATGTCGCCGAACCGCTTCGTTACGTTGCGCAGCTGGATTTCAGCCATGGAGTACTCCGTTGCTCGGTATCGTGCGCGCGGCGCCCGGCAGCAGATGTCCGCCCGCCGCGTCGTACAACAGCGTCCGCTCGTAACGAAACGACAGGCCGACGGACGACCCAGCGGCGCGACCCTCGTCTTTGCCGGCCCTCACCCGCACGATGCCGAGCGCTGTCTCGATCACGAAAATCTGATGAGAGCCCAGGTATTCGTCGGCGATCACGCGGCCGCGCACCGGCCCCCGTTCGTCGATCACCACATGTTCGGGGCGTATTCCAAGCAGCACGCTCGCAGCCGCCACCTCGCAGCGCGGAACGGGCACGCGCGCGCCGTGCAGCAGCACGTGTTCGGCGCCCGCCTCGACACCGCCGTCGACGGGCAAAAAATTCATCGGCGGGCTGCCGATGAAGTTACCGACGAACACGGTCGCCGGAAAGTGATAGATCTCGTGCGGCGATGCGGCTTGCAGCACTTCCCCCTGGTTCATCACAACAATGTCGTCGGCCATCGCCATGGCCTCGCTCTGATCGTGCGTGACATACACGGTGGTGGCCGCCAGCGCGTTATGCAGCTTGCGCAGTTCGAGACACATCAGTTCGCGGAAGTCGGCATCGAGCGTGCCGAGCGGTTCATCCATCAAGAACGCTTTCGGATGCCGCACGATCGCACGGCCCAGCGCGACGCGCTGCCGGTCGCCGCCCGAAAGCCCGCCCGTCTTGCGATCAAGAATATTGCCGATGCGCAGCATGCGCGCAGCGGCGTCGACCCGCATCGCGATCTCGCGGCGCGCCACGCGCTCGTTCCTGAGCGGAAAGGCGATGTTTTCACGCACCGTCATATGCGGATACAGTGCGAACATCTGGAAGACAAACGCAATGTCGCGTTGCCGCGCGCGCAATCCGGTTACGTCATCGCCGTCGATCAGGATCTGCCCCGACGTCGGCAGTTCAAGCCCGGCGATCATCCGCAACGTGGTGGTTTTGCCGCAGCCGGACGGGCCGAGCAACACGACAAAGCGGCCTGCGCCTACCGTCAGGTTCGTGTCGCGCACGGCGGTGAAATCGCCAAAGCGCTTGTGAAGATGGGCCAGAACAATCGTGGACATGGCTTGGTCGGCTCAGTCGTTCAGTCGGGAAAATGACTGGTGACGACGAACCCGACCGCGCCGACCAGGATGACGGGAAACGACCACGTGAAGAGCGCGAGCGAAAACGGCTGGACCAGCATCGCCATGCCGAGGCCGATCAGCACGGTGGCTGCGCCTTCGCCATAGCGCCGGCGCAGCAGCAGTCTGCGCGGCATGATGGATTCATGTTTCATTTGCGCACCGCTCCGAATGTAATGCCGCGCAGCAGATGCTTGCGCAGCACGATGGTGAAGATCAGGATCGGCAGCACGAACAGCGTCGTGGCAGCCGCCACCGCCGGCCAGTCCTGCCCGCCCTCGCCGATGATGAACGGGATGAACGGCGGCATGGTTTGCGCATCGCCGCTTGTCAGCAGCGACGCGAACGCATACTCGTTCCACGCAAAGATCAGGCAGAAAATCGCCGTGGCTGCGATGCCGGTGATCGCTTGCGGCAACACCACTTTGACGAACGCCTGCAGCCGCGTGTAGCCGTCCACCAGCGCCGCTTCTTCATACTCGCGCGGAATCTCGTCGATAAAGCCCTTTAGCAGCCACACCGCAAGCGACACGTTGACCGCCGTGTACAGCACGATCATGCCCAGATAGCTGTCGCTCAAACCCAGCGCGCGATACATCAGGTAGATGGGAATCGCGACGGCGATCGGCGGCATCATGCGCGTCGAAAGAATGAAGAACAGCAGATCGTCCGCCAGCGGCACCTTGAAGCGCGAAAACGCGTAAGCGGCAAGCGTGCCGAGGAACACCGCAAGAAACGTCGAACCGAACCCGATCACCAATGAATTGACGAAGCGCGGCAACACCTTCGAAGGCCCCGCGATCACCATGCTGCGCTTGCGGACATCGCGTTCGTACCAGGTCTGCGCAGGCGGCAGGCTCGCAATGAACTCCGGTGTCTGGCGCGTGCGGATCGTGAACAGATTGACATAGCCTTCCAGCGCCGGCTGAAACACCACGACGGGCGGGTACGCGATCGCGTCTTCCTGCGTCTTGAAGCTCGTCAGGATGATCCACACAATCGGCAGCATCGTGACGAGTGCATAGGCAATCACGACGAACCCGGCAAACGCCTTGCCGCGCGGCGACGCGGCAACCACCGAATGTTGAAGGGCTAGATCGGTCATCGCTCTTTCACCCGGTTGAGTGCCTTCACATAGATATTGGCCGCGCCGAACACCGCGACGAACAGGATGATCGCAAGCGCCGACGAATAGCCCGTCTGCCATTTCTCGAACGCGGCGCGCTTCAACGTGATCGACACCGTTTCGGTCACGGAACCGGGCCCGCCGGACGTCAGCAGATTCACCATGTCGAACATCTTGAAGTTTTCGATGCCGCGAAAGAGGATGGCGAGCATCAGGAACGGCAACGTCATCGGCAGCGTGATCGACCAGAAGCGGCGCCACGGCGACGCGCGATCAACCTCCGCGGCTTCGTAGATGTAGTCGGGAATCGAGCGCAGGCCCGCAAGGCAGATCAGCATCACGTAGGGCGTCCACATCCATGCATCGACCATCACGATGGTCCACGGCGCGAGCGGCACATCGCCGATCATCTGAAACGAGCCAGGCGCAATGCCGGTGAAGAAGCTGACGATGTCGTTGAAAAGACCGGTTTGCGGCTGCAGCAGAAAGGTCCAGAAGTTGCCGACCACGGCAGGCGACAGCATCATCGGCAGCAGGATCAGCGTGGTCCAGAAGCTATGGCCGCGAAACTGCCGGTTGATCAGCAGCGCAAGCCCAAATCCCAGCAGCACCTCCAGCCCCACCGACCAGAACACGAAGCGGGCGGTGACCTGCATTGCATACCAGATGTCCTCGTCGGTGAGGATATCCGTGTAGTTGTCGATGCCGACAAAGCGTGCGGGCACGCTCGGCATGTTCGATTTGAAGTTCGTGAAAGACAGCCGCAGTGCCCAGATCAACGGAAAGATGTTGATCGCGAGCAACAGCGCGATGGTCGGAAGGATGAATAGCCATGCGATCGTCCGGTCGGACAATCCGCGCAGGCGGCTCGCGGCGCGCGCCGACGCTCTCGCCTCGATGCCTTCCGCGGAAAACGGCTTGTTGACCGACATGCGTGACTCCTTGTAGCGGACCGGCACGGACCTCGCAGCCGTTGCCGGTCCCGGATCGCCAGGTTAAAAAAGCGGCACCCGCTGCGTCAGTTCTTGCCCTCCGCCTTGAACACCTTGTTCCAGTCTTTCACGAGCAGATCCAGCGCCTCCTTGGCGGTGCCCTTGTCGGCGACCACGTAGTCATGCACGCGTTTTTGCATGTCGAGCAGCAGTTCGGCGTACGAGGGCTCCGCCCAGAAGTCCTTCACGATCGACATCGACTTCAGGAACGCAGGCGCAAACGGCGCACTCTTAGGAAAATCCGGTGCATCGACCACCGACTTCGCGGCCGAATAGCCGCCCAGTTGCCACCATTTCTTCTGCACGTCGGCCTGCGCAAACCACTTGATGTATTCGAGCGCATCGTCCTTGTGATCGGAGTACGACACGACGGAGATACCCTGACCGCCAAGCTGGGTGAACTGCTTGATCTCCTTGGGGTTCACGAAGAAGCCGATCTTGTCGCCGCCCACATTCGGGTCTTTGTACAGGCCTGGGAAAAACGCGAACCAGTTCATCTGCATCGCCACCTGCCCGGACTTGAACGCATCGAGCCCTTCCTGCATGTACGCGTTGGTCATGCCGGGCGCCGTGCAGCATTTGTATAGCGCCTTGTAGAACTCGAGCCCTTTGATCGCGCCTGGCGAATTGACGAAGCCTTCCAGGTGATACGGCTTCTTGGGGTCCTGATACTCGAAGCCGAAGTTATAGAGCATGTTGGTCACGCCCATCGTGATGCCTTCCGACCCGCGCTCGGTGAAGATATAGACGCCATACACGGTCTTGCCGTCGATCTTACGGCCCTGAAAGAACTCGGCGGTCTGCTTGAGCTCATCCATGGTCGTCGGCGGTTCCAGTTCGCGTTTGTACTTCTGCTTGAATTCCGCACGCAGTTCGGGCCGTGCGAACCAGTCCTTGCGATAGGTCCAGCCGACTGCATCCGCCATGGCCGGCAGCGCCCAGTAGTTCGGCGTGTTCTTTGGCCATTCCGCGTAGCCGACCACCGTCGCCGGCACGAAGTCGTTCATCGATATCTTGTTCTTTGCAAAGAAGTCGTTGAGCTTCACATAGTGCCCGTTGACCGCCGCCCCACCGATCCACTGGCTATCGCCGATGATGAGATCGCATAGCTTGCCGTGCGAGTTGAGCTCGTTGATAAAGCGATCCGCATAGCTCGTCCACGGCACGAATTCGAACTTCATCGCGATGCCGGTCTTCGCGGTAAAGTCCTTCGACAGTTCGACCAATGCGTTGGCCGGATCCCAGGCCGCCCAGCACAGCGTCAATTGCTTGCCTTGAGCGTGCACCGCCGGCGCGACGCCAAGCCCCAGCGATAGTAGTGCCGCCGCGATCACCCTTGCTGACGTAAGACGTAACATTTGTCTTCTCCTTGTCTCTCTCGGGTCTCCAACCTGATGACGGGCAGCTCCCATGCGCTGGGCGCTGTATTCGGGCTCTGGCGGATCCGGCTAGCGGTCCGCGTGTCGCGAGCGTCAGGCATGCGCATTCTCACGAAGATAAATTCGGGTTTCCGGCGTTGGAATCGCAAGCGCGCCCCGCACGTCGTTCAGAAAATTGATTGCCGCGAGACCGGCCCAATGAACGATGCCGCGCACGTCCTGATCGAGAATCACATCGATCGCGCGCTCCGATAACTGGGGGCGCGTATCGGCCGTGCATTCGTGGCCGATCAGCACCAGATGCGCCTTGTCGCCCGACTCCTGCAACGCGGTTGCGATCCCCGAGATGCCGCCGCCCGTCGCGTAGACACCGACGAGATCCGCATGACGCGCAATCAGGCCTTGCACGGCAAGGCCAGCGCCGCCGTCGTCTTCCGCGAAATCAGGCTCGTTGATCCAGCGCAAGTTGCGAAAATCCTCTTCGAGCACCTGAGAGAAACCCGTGCGCCGCTCGAGCTGATCATGCAGCCGCGACGATGCGGACAACACCGCGACGGTGCCGATCCGCGCGCCGACAAAGCGGCCCATCAGCAGGCCGGCGGTACGCCCCGCAATCCGGTTGTCGACGCCGACGTACGCGGTACGGCCGCTTGCCGGCAGATCGGAAAACACTGTCACGACCGGCACGCGCGCGCCCGTCATGTCCTGAATCAGGCGTTCGACCCACGGGTAGTCGAGCGGGACGAGCACCAATGCGTCGTAGTCGGTCGCGCGCTCGGCAAAGGTCGCGGTGTCGCGCTGGTTGGCCAGATCGCAGCGGTAAAACGACGGGACGATACGGTGTTCGCGAAAGAAGCTGGCCGACAACGCGATGTCGCGCTCGACGTGGTCGAGAAAGCGGGAATTGATCTGAGGGAGAACGAAAGCAACCCTGAACGATGTGGTTTTGGCCGGACGTCCGCGACTTGCACGTTCGTCGCGCAGCGTCGCGAGCGCGAGATGAACGCGCTCCGCCGTCTCCGGGCGCACCGCCTGATCGTCGCGCAACACGCGATCGACAGTGGCCACACTGACGCCGGCGCGACGCGCAATCATCATACGTGTAGCCGGCATGGGTCCCCTCCATTGGCTTATGTGAGCCAAGGATCGTTTTGTTAACTGAAAATAGTTTTTTCTGTCAGGAATGCAAGATTTTTTGTTGGGGTAAATGCGTCATTGCGCTCATTTTTCGTCGTCATCGATGACAGTGCGCCGTTTGCTCGTAGAGCCGCCCTCGCCGTGTTTCGGGAGAATGTGAAGAAAACCGCGCCAAGACCGCGTTAAGCGGCAAGTGCCGCTTCGACCGCGGATAGATACCCTGCGAACCCCGCGGCCATGAGCCCTACACGCACACGTTCAAGCTCGCTGAAGACGGTTGCATCGGTGCGTCCGCCAAGCGTTAGCGCGAGCGCACGTGCTCGCGCAGCAAACAATTCGGCCCACGGCAATGGTTCGGCGCGTGTGTAATTTTCGAGTGCAGCGACATAATGCAGCGCGCGGCCGGCATCACGCGCTGACAGCATCGCCTCGATTGCATCGCGGTAAAACCAGAGAAAGTTATGGCCGACCGCGCCGCGGTCCAACAGGTCCTCGCCTTCCGCGAGCAGGCGCAGCCGCTCCGCGTTGTCCTCAACGGCCCGGCTCAACGCGCTTAGCGTCTTGGGCGCACTGAACTGCGTGCCGACTTCACGACACAGCGAGAGTGCTTCGCGCAGCAGCTTTTCCGCTTCCGCCCGGTGTCCGCAATCAAGCAGCACGCGGCCGCGTATTTCGATGTTTTGCGCCTCGAAACGGCGCGCGCCCAATTGGCCGATCAACTGCATTTCGTGTTCGAGATGAACCAGCGTCGCATCCGTATCCCCCATTTCGAAGCAGGCGTAAACGTTCAGCGTCTCGCACAACATGTGCGCGCGCAACTGTCCCACGAGTGCCGCCGCACGAGCCGCGGCAACGGCATCGTCACGCGCCTCGCGTGCCTCGTTGAGGTAGATCCGGCTAAAGCCCTGCATCGAACGGTGCGCCACTTCGATACGGCCAAACCCATGCTCGCGGCTTAACGCAACACAGCGGCTGAAGTGTTCAAAGGCCGTGCGCATGCGGCCTTGCGCATAGGCGGCGTCGGCGAGCCCGCCGAGCGCACGGGCTTCCGCTTCAGGCATGCCGAGACGTCGTGCATGCGCGAGGCCCTGTTCATGCTCGGTGCGGCACGCGTCGATCCTGCCAAGCGGAAACAGGATATTGCCGCGCAGATGGTGCAGACCGGCAAGCTCGGCCACCATGGCGTGACGTTGTGCAATCTCCTCGGCCGCCTGCAGCAATTCAAGCGCTTCCGAAAGGCCCTCGTTTACCCGCAATCCCTCTGCGAGTCCAAGTTGCGATCGGCACCGGCTCGGCTCGTCCGGCGCGCAGTCGAGCGCTAAACGATACGTTCCGATCGATGCGGCTATGTCGCCCCGGTCAAGTTGAAGCGCTCCCTTAAGACACGTGAGCGCGTGCCGTTCGCGTGCGCTCTGCACAATCGTCAGGCCGCGCTCGACAAGGCGCAGCGCCGCGTCGGCAAGATACGCCGCGCGTTGCGCCGACGCTGCATCGAGATAGGCGTCAGGCGCGCGCTCATCTTGGGCGCGGTCAAGATGTTGTGCGTAGAGCACCCGGTCGTTTTGCCCGAACCACTCGGCCGCGAGCCGATGCAAGTCACGGCGGCGACCGCGCAGAAGCGTCGAATACGCACCCTCCTGAATCAGCGCGTGTGCAAAGAGAAAGTCCTCGCCTTCCGTCACCACCAGTGCGTTCGCAATCAGCCGGTCGCAAACATAGTCAGGATCGTCGACGAGGTGCCGGAGCAGCGCGAGGTCGAAGCGCTGGCCGATTACCGCGGCCGCCTGAAACGCTTGACGGTCGGGTGGCGTCAAACGGTCCATGCGTGCCAGCACCAGGCTTTGAATGGTCGCGGGCACAGCGTCGCCGGTTCCTTCATCGGCATTGCGCAGCAGTTGTTCGAGAAACAGCGGATTGCCGCCGGCGCGCTCGATGCACGCTAACGCAATCCGCTGTGTCGCATCGACGAAGCCGCCCGCAAGGTTCATCGCCTCGTCGCGCCGCAACGGGCCGAGGTCGATCGTCGCGAGCGGCGTGCCGCGGCAACGGGTCCGCCACGCGGCGTCGATAGGGTCGCCGTCGACGCGCGATGTCACGGTCAGCAGGCCGGGGCCGTTCGTCAAAGCCGCCGCAAACGCCGCCAGATAACCCAGCACCTGAGGGTCGGCCCAATGCAGGTCTTCCACGACGATCATGACCGGCCCGCGCCGGCAGGCATCCGCAGCAAGCGTCGCAACCAGCGCGCGTTTGCCGCGCTCGCGCGCAGCATGATCCATCGCGTCGTATAGCGTGCGCCAGTCGGAGGTTTGCGGCAGATCGAGCAGATCGCGCAAAAACGCCCGTTCTTGAGCGCTGATCACGCCTGCGGAGGCGAGCCGTTCAATCGCGGCCACTCTCGCCTCGACGTCCGCGCGGGGCGCAAGACCCAGCAGACTGACGACGATCTCGCGGACCGGATCCTTGCCCGTACCCATGCCGAAATCGAGCACCAGCCCGCGATGCACCGCGAAGCCCTGGGTCTGCGCGAAACGGCGCATTTCATCGACCAGCCGCGTCTTTCCAATCCCCGCTTCGCCGCGAATGCAGATGACGTGACCGGCATGTTCGGCAAGACACGCACGCATGACGCCCTTGAGCTGTTCGAGTTCAGCCATGCGGCCGACGAAAACACTGCGGCTCGTCGCCATGGGTTCACCTGCGACACTCGTTAGCCGCCACACCCGAACCGGCGCAGCGACGCCTTTGAACTGGATCTCGCCGAGCGGTTCATTGACGGCGGCATCGCCCAGCGAGCGATGCACGCTGTCGGACAGAAAAGTTTCGCCCGGCCCTGCCGCTGAGACGAGCCGCGCGGCCAGATTGACCGGATCGCCGTGCACCGTATAGTCGTGCGTGTTTGCACGGCCAAGCGCGCCCGCCACCACCGCGCCGCTTGCAATGCCGATATGCGCGCGCAGCGGCTTCGACGTTTGCTGGCTCAGGTGAGCAAGCGCATCATGGATATCGACCGCGGCTCTTGCGGCACGCAACGTATCCGTTTCATGCGCGCGAGGCGCGCCGAACAGCGCCATCACCGCATCGCCGATGTGCTTGTCGACGGTGCCCCCATAGCCCAGCACGATGCCGTCGACCAGCGCTGTATAGCGGCCGACCAGTTCTTGCAGTTCCTCCGGATCGAGCGTTTGCGAAAGCGCGGTGAAGCCGCATAGATCGGCAAACAGAATGGTGACCTGGCGCCGCTCGTCAGCTGGCACAGCGGCAGCCGGTGAGTCGGCACACGCCACCAGCCCGGCAATCGCCGCCAGCAGCCGTTTGCGATGACCCAATGACGCGACGCCGAGTTCTTTCAGATCGGCGTCGGTAAGCAGCAACAGCATGGCCCCATCGATGTCGTTGTCGGCGAACGCGCGCACGTATTGCCCGAGTCCCAATTCATGCAGCCATCGATCGATATCCATCTTCGTCATCCAGCATGGTTTAGCGGCACCGCCAATCCAACACGCTCACGTCTGTCCGCGGCCTGTCGTTATCAATCGTGTACGCCTAAGGAATCAGACGAATGACGATCACGCATTTAGCGGTGCAGCCGCGCCGTTCACACACCCTACGCTGGCCGGCGCGTAGAAAATATAGTGTAGGTCCATCCGGGCCGGACTAAGCGCCGCGCGACGCGCATATCCGGGCATTTGACACGCGTCGAGGCCGCGGCGGATACTGCTGGGCAACTCAGGCACCCGGCCGGCGAGCGGTATCCGCCCGCCCGCGTTCATCGGGGAACACCGTGAAGCCAGGCACGACAGGTTCCGTCCGCGATCTCCATGCAGGTCCGCGCCTTGCCGGTCTCATCGGCGACCTGACCGCCGGCACGGTGTCGACGCTCGTCATGCTCTGCTATGCAATGAGCCTCGGCACCCTCGTCTTCAGCGCGGATCTCGCGCGCTATGCGGAGTTCGGCGTTCCGACTGCGTTTATCAGTTGCATCGTCACCGCGCTGGTGATCGCATTGACGAGTTCGATGCGCCTGAACATTGCCGGCCCGGACAGCAACGCTACCGCGTTCCTCGCAGGTGTCGCCGCCGGCGTCGCCAGCAGCGTGCGCGCCGATGGCGGTTCGGCGCAAACCATTCTGCTAACCGTATTGATCGCCATCGCGCTGTGTTCGGTTGTGACCGGCATCGTTCTCTATGTGATCGGTTCGTCGAAACGCAGCCGTTCGCTGCAGTTTCTGCCGTATCCGGTGGTGGGCGGATTCCTCGCGGGCACAGGCTACCTGCTGCTCGCCGGCGCGTTTCGCGTGCTGACCGGCGAACCGGCGCACTGGCAAACGCTGATCCACGTTGCACACGTGCATTGGCTTGCGTGGGTGCCTGCGGTACTCGTCGGCGTGTTGATTACCGTCCTCGCGCACGCGTGGAAACACGCGGCCGCTCTGCCGCTCGCCCTCGCGGCAGGCGTCGCGCTGTTCTATCTGCTGCTTTACGCAGCAGGGCTTTCCACAGACGACGCACGCGCTACGGGTCTCCTTCTGCCGCATGTCGCGCTGCGGCCGTTCCAGATTCCGGAACTGCACCTGCCGGCAGCCCTTGCGCACGAAACCGTCGACTGGTCCGCCATCGTCGCGCACTTGCCGGAAACGCTGGTCGTCACATCGGTGTCCGCGATCACGATCCTGATGAACTCGACGGCGATCGGCGCGGGTACCGGCGAGGACGTTGATCTGAATCGCGAGATGCGGGTTGCAGGGCTTGCCAACATCGCGAGCGGTCTGCTTGGCGGGATGGTCGGCTATCAGTCGTACAACCGCTCGATGCTCAACGCGCGCGCGGGCGCAACGAGCCGCATGGCCGGTGCATTCGCCGCGCTTGCATGCCTCGTCGTTCTCGTTCTGCTGCCGGATGTCGTCACATTCTTTCCCGTGCCGGTACTCGTCGGGCTACAGATTTTCATGGGCTTGCGACTGTTGCTTCAGTGGCTCGTCGGCGCGCACGCCAGATTGAACTGGCATGAGTATCTGCTCGTACCGCTGATACTCGCTGTGATTGCGTTCTATGGCGTGGTCGCCGGGGTGGTTGTAGGCATCATCGCCGCTTGCGTGATTTTCGCGCTGCTGTACGGCCGGGTCAGTTGCGTGCGCATCGAGTTCGACGCAACCACGCGCACGTCGAATGTCGAACGAAGCATCGAGGCAACGCAACGGCTGCGCAAGCGCGGTGCTCAAGTGTGCGGCCTCTGCCTGCAAGGTTTCCTGTTCTTCGGTACCGCCAACTCGATCCTGCAACGCATACGCGAACGACTCGACGCGCAAGGGCCGCCACGCGTGCGCTTCGTCGTGCTCGACTTCGGTTCGACCAACGGTATGGATGCGTCCGTGTCCGTTAGCTTCGTCAAGCTGAGGCAGCTATGTGCGGCGGCCAATGCCGAACTCGTGTTGACCGGCTTGCCTGCGCGCTCACGCGCGTTGCTCGCGAAAACCGGTACGCTTGGCTTGCGGATTCACGAATTTCCGGATCTGGACGCCGGGCTGGAATGGGTTGAAGAAGCATTGCTCGCGCCGGACGCAGGTAGTGAAGCAAGCCTCGAAGCCTCGCTCGCGCCGCATTTCACGCCGTCCGCTTACGCGGCACTGCTGGCGCGTCTTGACCTCTGCGAACTCGGTGCCGGCGAGCCGCTCTTCCGTCACGGCGAACCCGGCGACGCGATGTATATCGTCGAATGCGGACGCGTCACCGTATCGTTGCCGCTCGCTAACGGCAGGTCAATGAGGCTGCGTTCATTCGGGCCGGGTACCGTCGTCGGCGAAATGGCGGTCTATACACAGAAAACGCGCAGCGCAGATGTCATTGCGGAAGGGCCCACGCGTGCGCGGCGCCTGACGCTGACCGCGCTGCGCGCATTGGAGCGCGACGATCCGGTGACTGCGCAACAGTTTCATCGTTTCGTCGTGAAGGTCATGGCGTCACGGCTGGCGGTGGCGGATGAGGCAGTGCGTGCCGCATACTGAGCCGGCGCTCAAGCAGGTTCAAGCAGGTTCAAGCGGGCTTCGATGACGCGTCCGCACCCGCGTTAATCCTCGTCAACATGTTCCAGCAATTGGAGACCTCACAATGAAATGGCGGACTTCGTTTCCAGCAGCGGCTATCGTCTCGGTCTCGGTCTCGGTCTCGGTCTTTCTGGCTGCATGTGCTCAAACAGGGCCCGTCGAGTTTTCGACATCCGGCGCCGATGCGCCCTCCCTGTCGCGCAGCGACGATCTGGACTTCGGTCCCATGGACCAGTCCATCGCCGCGTGCAAGTCTGTTTCGAGCAATGCGGGATCGGGGCAGTGTGCGAAAGTTCGCGCGTACGAAGCCTGCATGAAAACCCGGGGCTACATCACACTGCTGGGACCCGAGAATCCGTCAGGGTGCGGCGAACCCGCATGGGAGCAGGATGTTCGTAAGTGGCTCAAGTGAATGAACAACGGCGCGCATTGTCATCGACATGAATTGGGTGTCCCGCATCGGCCATTCGCCGCCTCGCGCACCGCCCTTCAATCGAGCAACTTCATCGCCGTGCTAGCCGCCTGTCTCATCTGCGCGCGTGTTCGGCCGGTTTTGCCGATCACGCGCATCCCCTGGATCACGCATAGCAACAGCCGCGCCGTCGCTTCGCTATCCACGTCCGTTGAGATCGACCCGTCCTTCTGTCCTTTGCGGACCAGGTTGGCGAGTAGCGTTTCGATGCCGCGCAGACCGCTGGTGACTCGCTGCGCGACGTCGACATCGAAGGTGCTGAGCCCCATTGTGCTGCTGACCAGAAGACATCCGCGCTTGCCGTCCACACCGCTCGCTGCGTCGGCGTAAAAGTTCACTACGTCGTGGATACGGTCTCGAGCCGGCTTGCTTGAACTAACAATATGCCGCAGTTTCTCGATGCGCATGGAGTGCATGCGGTCGAACGCGGCGACGAAAACAGCCCGCTTGTCTTTGAACGCCTTGTAGACGCTGCCCGATGCCAGCTCCATCGCGCTGGTCAGTTCGCTGATCGAGGTTGCGTAAAATCCGCGTTCGCCGAAGATCAGGGCGGCCTTATCCAGCGCTGCATCGATGTCGAACTCACGTGGGCGGCCCCGGCTTCTGGACGCAGATGTAGCGGGCGGGTTTGTCATACGAGAATGATGGAAACGGCACGTTTTCTTAAGCGAGCTGATGGATTCTAATTCAGCTTTCTGTGCATAAGATGACAATAACATTTCATAAATGACAGAATTGTTTATGTAAACGTTATAAACACGTATTCCCATCGTATGTAATCTGCCCCGGCGCGCTAACGCTTGCTTTTCTGTCCGACCGCAGGCTCCGATCTTGCGGATGTTCCCGGCTTGACGGCTTCGACTGCATCGCGAAGCAGCTGGTTTTCCTCCGTCTTCTTCAGAAGCAACTTCTGCAGATGCCTGATCTTTTCAACCGCGGCGCCCAGATCCGATACCAGTACCGGTTCGTTACGCGCATTGGCCGCATGCAATCGCCCGTCCGCTGAAGGATTCGTGCGCGGCCGGCGCGACGAAACCGACTCCGAAACCACCTTCGGCAAGAGTCTAGCGTTATCCCCGGACGGCATTCTTTCAACCGCGGACAGTCGGAACCCCGCGCCTCGAACGGTCTCGATGATCAAGCTGCTTTGAAGCGGCTTAAGCGCTAGTCTTAGCGACCTGATGTAGACGTCGACGATCCCCTCCTTGACGGTGGCACCAAACCAGACGTTATCGATAATGTCCTTTCTGGAAAGCACCTCATACGGGTTCTCAACGAAGAAACGCAAAAACCTGTAACAGGTGGGTCCGAGTTCAAGCTCCACCTCCGCACCGTCCCGCCCCGTTCGAGCAAACGCCCGACGCGCGTCGAAGTCCATGGTCAGCGTCTCTACGGACAGGCGGTGACGGACCTCTTTGCGCGGAACCGGCCGCAAAACGACCTGGACTCTCGCCAGAACTTCTCGTATGCCATAGGGCTTTTTGATGTAGTCGTCTGCCCCAGCCTCGAGTGCCCGCAGGCATTCCTCTTCCGTCGCACCCGCCTCGCCGAAAACGATAACCGGGAGACGGCTCGTCCCGGACCGGGTCCGCAGGTCACCCAGCAAGGACAAGCCGGATGCGTCAGGCAACTTCCACCTGAGAAGAACGACTTGAGGATGCTCGCGTTCAATCAGCGTATTCGCCCGATCGGCGGAAAACGCCATCAACGGTTCATGTCCGGCCAGTCGAACCTCGTTCCACAGGATTTCGGCGTTCGTTGTATCCGACTCGACGATCAAAATTTTTGCAGTTATTCCCATATGTGCGATGTAGCCCGACCCACTAAACCTTAAGCAAAACACCCTTAAATCTTTCAAGGGCCGCAATAAATACAGACATCCAGATGACAACGCAGACCATTCAAACGACGTTTTTGAGAATCCTGTGCCTCGTGCGACCAGCACGACAACGTCAGGAGCAAACGTTGCAGTCAGCGCCGCTGAACCGACCTTTCGTTCAGGCGCAACGGTCAATCACCAACGCACATTCTCATAAAGGAAACCATCATTTCCTAAATAAGCAAAAAAAACAGATTTATATTGTGCTAGTGCGAAACTGGAAAGTGGGTGTCGTGCTGCTTGCCGATTTGCGACGCTTTCTCGGCATTGAAACCTGCGCCGGCGGCCAGATCGGGGATTGCTGTGAAATAACGGTCCTGACCGCCCGGCAAGCTCCAGTCGAGCATACTGCCGAGCAGGACCGAATGGCTTGATGGGCAGCGCGTTCCCGGGTGTAACCGCAAGTGCGTCGACTGCGCGATTGATCGTGGGCATGTTTTTCTCCTTGCTGGAAGTCAGGATCAGCGATTCAACTGAAAGGTCGGGCAACGGAAGATGCAAGTCCCCGCGAAATGGCTGGTGTTTTGCCTTGCAGGAAGGCCCGCATGAACAGCTGACAGTTCCGATAACTGACCGTTGAGCATCCCCGTCCCCCCGGCTCTACATTGACAAATGGAAGCAACGATAAGAATGCAGTCGTATCGGAAAACACCCAGCGTGGAACAAATATTCCAGACAATTACCCGTGAAGCCTGAGACAGTTACTGCTTTGGCAATTGATGGTAAAACTCGCGAGGTTCTTGCCCATTTTTCGTCAATCCCGCAAGCGAATGGAAGCATTGCCAACCCGAGGAACTGCATGATGCAAGCCCACCCTTTGCGCCTCGTGCAAGGCGATGATCTGCGCATAGCGCTTGAAGCCGCACTGACGCAGCATGGCCTACGTGCGGCGTTTGTGATTCAGGGCATTGGCAGCTTAAGTGTCGCGCGCTTGCGATTGGCGGGCGCGGACAGTTCGACCGAATTCCGCGGCGACCTGGAAATACTGACGCTCGCAGGCTCCCTCTCGCCTGACGGCGCGCACCTGCACACGGCGGTCTCGGACGCCCGGGGTCAGGTATTCGGCGGGCATGTGGCGGCCGGCTGCACTATCCGCACGACTGCGGAGGTCCTGTTGGCCACCCTCCCAGAACACTCGTTCTCGCGCGAGCACGACACACGGTCGGGCTTCACGGAGTTGGTCATCCGAACGGACTCGCGTCCGCGGTAACGCAGATGACGGCCGTCCCTCAATCCACCGTATGAACAACGGGCGCAAGCAAACCGTCTGAGGACGGCTGCGGCGCAGAGACGGCCCAAGGCGGGGGAGGCAGGCCTGTCGCCGTGCCATTGTTGTCCGTTGACGATTGCGTCGACGCGGCGTCCGGAGACGCGACCGCCGGCGCCGTTACCGACGCCGAACTATCGGCCGAGGTATCGCTGTTGTCCCCGCACGCAGCAAGCAGCGTGCACATCAGCAGCGCCGGAAACAGTGGCTTGTTAAGGGCTAAGCGCAGCAGAGCTGACTCCTTGTTATTGTTTTGCTGTGCTGCAACGAGCGGCCCATCGGGCCACTCGTTACAACGCGGCTTGTGCGAACCGGCAAGCCCTGCGCGATCATCAGTTGCTAACCGGTCAGTCTCTGCCATACAGACCCCTGCCTCATCCCCCGAGTGCCGGATCCGACACGCTGTCACGCCCGGTTTCCACATGGCCGGCGATGCGCCACAACGCGTTTTTGTCAGCGTCGACTGTGATCGTCAGGTCGTACCATCCGAACGAACTCCGCAGATCGACCATCACCACATTGACGTCGCTCCCCCGCACACGAAGGTCTCCGTTTAAGCGCGACGGGTAAGCGCTGTCGATCTTGAACACGCAATGCTCGCTGCCCTCGTTCTTCAGGCGCAGTTGCAGGTTGCCGTTCGCAACATCGTATCCATCGGCAATTTGCACACCGCCGCGCCGAGTTTGCCCGGCGGTCGCTTTGCCCACGAACCGGCGCAAATAGCCGTTCGGCCCGAACACAGAGAAGTCGTAACTTCCACCGGGCGCAAGCGTCAACTCGTCGGCGAGGTCTTTACCGGCCTCGACGGTGTAGCTTCGCGGCAAATCCTGCGCATTGCCCGAATAGACGAGAAAGTTGACCCCTGCGTGCCCTGTATTCGTGATGTGCAGCCGGAACGCGTTGCTCTGCCCTGTCACATCGCCGCGCACGAAGAATTCGTACGGCAGCGCACGCGCCGGCCGCACGCCTGGTTCCTGTTTAGGCAGCGACTGCGTGCCAGGAACAGCAGGAATGACGTCCGGGTGGCGGTTCTTGTCCGCGGGGAACGTCGTTGCGGGCAGTTGTGGAAAGCCGCTATTGGGATTTCTGAAATTGAAAGCCGAACTCAGATCGCCGCATACCGTACGGCGCCAGGCGGTGACGTTCGGTTCATCGAGGCTGTGGCCGTGCCCGAAGCGCTTCTGGATGAAGCGAATAATCGATGTATGGTCGAAGACTTCAGAACACACGTAGCCGCCCTTCGACCACGGCGAGATCGCGATCATCGGCACGCGCGGTCCGAGACCGTAAGGGCCTGGCTGATTGTCTCCCGCCCCCGGATAAAACTCATTCGCAGTCGAAACCGTGGAAAGGCCCGTGCCCTGCGTGGACGACGCATACGGCGGCGGCATGTGATCGAACAGTCCGTCGTTTTCGTCGTAGGTCAGAAGCAGCACCGTCTTGCTCCACACTGCCGGGTTCGACGTAAGCGCCTGCAGCACCTGATCGACATACCATGCGCCATAGTTCGGCGGCCAGTTACCGTGCTCCGAAAACGCTTCCGGCGCGACGATGTATGACACCTGTGGCAGCGTGTTGTTCTGCACATCCTTTAGAAGGATGTCGAAGTAATTTCCGCTTATATTGACCTGGGTACCCGTGCGCGTCTTCTCGAACAACGGGCTGCCCGGCTGTGAGTTCTGATACTGCTTGAAAAACAGCAACGACGTGTCGCCGAAGTTGCCGATGAACGGATTGTCGTCGTCGCCCCAACCGGTCGACGGATTCAGGCCAGTGCCCATGTCGTGATAGACCTTCCACGAAATGCCGGCGGCTTCCAGCTTCTCCGGGAACGTGTTCCACGAGTAGCCGGCTTCCGCATTGTCGATCACCGGGCCGCCGCCGTTTCCGTCGTTGCCGACCCAGCCCGTCCACATGTAGTAGCGGTTCGGATCCGTCGGCGTCATCGACGAGCAATGATAGGCATCGCAAATCGTGAACGCGTCGGCGAGCTGATAGTGAAACGGAATGTCCTCGCGCGTCAGATGGAACATCGTCGTGGTGCCCTTGACGGGCACCCACTGGTCGTAGCGTCCGTTGTTCCAGGCTGCGTGCGTGCCGATCCAGCTGTGATCCAGGTCCTGAACGAATTGCAGGCCCAGGTTGGGCAGATTGGGGCGGAACGGCAGCACATAGCCGTCAGGGTTCGCCGCGGGTTGATAGAAAACCGGTTTGCCGGTTGAGAGCGGTATCGGGCGTGTATCGCCGAAGCCGCGTACACCGCGCAGCGAACCGAAATAGTTGTCGAAGGAACGATTTTCCTGCATGAGGACAACGATGTGCTGCACGTCGTCAATCGTGCCGGTGGCATTGTGCGCGGGAATCGCCAATGCATTTCGGATACCAATGGGCACCGCTCCAAGTGCTGTGGCTGCGCCAGCCGCTTGCGCGGCCGCACGCAGAAAATCGCGTCGGCTATTTGATGTCATGTTCGTTGGTTGTCTGCAATGGGTTGGGATGCGACGCCTGGTGCAAGCGACGAAACGCAATTGAGGCCGCACTAAACGCGCTCCAGTGAGGATCAGCAATAAAATTACGCACAAGAAAACATCAGCAAGCGTGGGCAACAAACATGACTCTCATGTGGCAATCGTTTGCGCATCGGTTTGAGGGCGCAGCATCCACCGCTTGGATCAAGCGGTACATCTCTAACCGTTGCTAAACCTAAAACCCTTGCAGCACTTACCTCTCAAGCCTTAAATAGAAGCTTAGACGCATTCATCTCGCATAATAGCGAGTGCGATCTATACGGAAATAGCGCGTGAATTCACGGAAAAGTGATTTCCCTGGTACCCACTCAATTTAATTACTGATATTTGACGCGCGCGCTAATGTTCGCCATTCGATGGCGATTTTTTTATCGCTAAGAAACGCTTAAGGTATCGACTGCTAGCGATCCGGTCGCCATGCAATATGCGATGAACATAACCGCTGAATCGTTAAGCAGGTTCGTGCTATCTCGCATGACATCGTTCGTT
The DNA here is from genome assembly GCA_036502945.1 of Paraburkholderia sp. Lineage (GTDB taxonomy): Bacteria > Pseudomonadota > Gammaproteobacteria > Burkholderiales > Burkholderiaceae > Paraburkholderia. The sequence continues at coordinate 21,434 of DASXXR010000402.1, forward strand.
CACAAGCGCGGACCATACTTGGCGAGAGGCGAATGGGATGGCAGGCGTGTCTGAACGTCGATCCGCCGGGCGTCCGAACCCGACGTCGCGCAAGCCCTCGTGGACGCAGTACATCAGACCTGCAAGCGGGACGCGCGCTACTCAAACTCCGCAACCAATGCCTTCATCGAAATGACATGCCCGAAATGGTGCCGCCATAACTCGGTGCCAAGCTTGCCGGATCGGTCCAGCGAGGAACCGACGGTCAGATCGGAGATGAGGGTCGGCGTCAGCCCGGCGTCGAACAGCGCATAGCCGGCCGCCAGTACGCAGGTTTCGGTCTGCATTCCGCAAACAAGAACACGCTCGGGCGCAAGATTCCACAAATACTCGATAGCTTCGAGCGGCGGTAAATACCCGTGCTTGACGAACACGCGGCCGGCGGCGATCAGGCTCTCGTCGCCCACAGACGGATGCCATCGCAGTTGCCGCTCGAACGGCGTGCGGCTTTCGTCGTGCCGCTCCACCGTAGCCACCGACGGCACTCGCCCCAGCAGCGAACGAATATCCGTCACCAGCCAGTCCGGCGGACCAAAGGAAGGCTGTACGTCGACAACAAGAAGAATCTGGCGCATGCGGTTGATCTTGACGGAGCTAGCGGCACCGCAAACCGTCGCGACACACATCGCGCGAAAGCGCCGGTTGCGGCTTCGGGATGCGGCTTCGGGACGTGGCTTCGATAACCGCCGCGTGGACCACCGATGCTAGCACGGCGATTTTCGCTACGCTCCATGCAACGGGCGACGCTAGCGCCCCAGTTGTCATGCGTTGACGTGCCGGGACATCAACGCCTGCATGAGCCGGCGCCCGGCCAACACTGCAGCCGCACCCTGAGTTTAAAATGGCTCACCGATCCATCAGCCTGGCGAAAGGAACCAACATGCGGATACTGGTCGTTGAAGACGAGCCCAAAACGGGAGCCTATCTGAAGAAAGGTCTGGAGGAATCCGGCTACCGTGTCGATGTAGTCGCCGATGGCGCCGAGGGACTCATCCTCGCCCAGGAAGAAGACTACGACGTGATCGTCCTCGACGTGATGCTGCCGACCATGGACGGCTGGGCGGTGCTGAAAACGCTGCGCGCCACGCGTACCACGCCGGTGCTGTTTCTTACAGCGCGCGACGACGTGGACGATCGCGTGCGCGGCCTGGAACTGGGCGGCGACGATTACCTCGTCAAGCCCTTCGCGTTCGTCGAACTGCTCGCGCGGGTACGCACGCTTGCGCGTCGGGGGCCGCCGCGCGAAAGCGAACTGCTCAAGGTCGGCGATCTGGAGATCGATGTGAACCGGCGCCGCGTGCGGCGCGGCGCCACCCGCATCGAACTCACGCCGCGCGAATTCTCGTTGCTTCAACTGCTCGCGCGCCGTCAGGGCGAAGTGTTGAGCCGGACGCAGATCGCGTCGTACGTATGGGACATGAACTTCGACAGCGACACTAACGTCGTCGAAGTCGCCATTCGCCGGCTGCGCGCTAAGGTCGACGACAATTTTCCGGTCAAGCTGATTCAGACGGTGCGAGGCGTCGGTTACGTGATCGACTTCAAAGAGACCGACTGATGGCCGGCCGTTCCCTGACCGCTACGCTTGCGCTCGCGTTTGCCGGTACGACGATTGCCGTCTTCGCGCTGGTGGGCAGCGTGCTTTACTTCGCGCTCGACCGGCAGGTCACGCAGCAGGACGACGATGAGATCGTGCTCGCCACGCGCCACACGCGGCGGCTCGCCAATGAATTGCAATCGTTCGCCGAGGTGCGCGCGCACGCGGACCGGTTGACGAGCCAGGTGCTCGGCAACGGCGCGTTGTCGCTGGAAATGCGCGACCCGAACGGCAACGTGCTGTTCGGGCACAACGCGGGCACCTTCGCCAGTTCGGCAAGCGCGGCGCTCGCGTGGACAAAACGGGTGGATGCGGCGGCGCGAATCACGGACACCGCCATTGCCGAGTGGCAGGGCGACATGCGCGTGCCGGTCCGCGCGCTCGCCGCCGACGCCGCATTGCGCGACGGCAGCGTCGTCACGATCGTCATTACCCGCGATATGACCGACCGCTGGCGGCTGCTCGACCACTATCGCGAGCGGCTCTACGGCGCGGGATTCGGCGGCATGCTGCTGGCGTTCCTGATGAGCTGGATGCTGGTGCGCGAATCGCTGCGGCCGCTGCGCGAACTGGCCGCGAGCGCCGCGCTCGTGACGGTGGACCGGCTCCATACGCGGATGGCGGCCGACAATGTACCTGAGGAACTCTCCGCGCTCACCGCTTCGCTAAACGCGATGCTTGGGCGTCTTGCCAGCGGCTTTCAGCGGATGTCGCAATACACGGCCGACCTCGCGCACGACATGCGCACGCCGCTCGGCAACCTGCGTGGCGCAACCGAGGTCGCGCTGGCGCGCCCCCGCTCGATCGAAGAGTACCAGGCGGTGCTCGAATCCAATCTCGAGGAATGCGACCGCCTGTCGCGAATGATCGAAAGCGTACTGTTTCTCGCGCGTGCCGAACATCCGCAGTTCGTGACCCGCATGCAGTCGTTCGATGCCGCGCTGGAACTGATGCGCGTCGCCGACTACTTCGAGGGCATCGCCGAGGACGCCGGGGTGCGCGTACGCGTGACAGGCGGCGGGCCGCTGCGCGCCGATGCCGAGCTATTCCGGCGCGCGGTCAGCAATCTGCTGGCCAATGCGATTCGCCACACGCCGCGGGGCAGCGAAATCGAACTGAACGCAACACAAACGCCCGGCGCGCTGCGCGTAAGCGTCGCCAACCAGGGCTCGCATATCGATCCGTCCGCGCTGGAGCGCGTGTTCGACCGGTTCTACCGCGTCGATCCGGCACGCAGCAACGCGCCTGCCACGCCGGCCACACCTGCATCAACGGGTCTGGGTCTCGCCATCGTGCGCACCATCATGGAACTGCACGGCGGCAGCGCATATGCGCAAAGCGACGCCGCGAGCACCCGCTTCATTCTGATGTTCCCGCAGGAGTAAGCGCGGCGCTGTTCCAGCCGCCGCCCAGCGCTTTCAGCAGTTGCACGCTGGCATCGACGCGCCGCGCCGCTATCTGGTCTTCGGTGCGCTCGTTGGTCAGCGCGATGGTTTGCGCGGTCACGACGTCGAGATAGCT
>DASXXR010000403.1:0-2871 GCA_036502945.1 Paraburkholderia sp.
GAGAAAGACCACGCAATCGGCGACATCGTCGGGACGCCCCAGCCTGCCGAGTGGAATGCGCTTTTCGAAATAGGCTTTCTTCGCTTCATCGGCCAGGTCGTCCGCATTGAGATCGGTCGCGATCGTGCCCGGCATCACCGAATTGCAGCGAATCCCGTACGGCCCGAGCGCGATCGCGCACGACTGCATCAACGAATGGACCCCAGCCTTGGTTGGCGTGTAATGCGTCTGCATGCCGCCGCCCACCAGCGCGCTGATCGAACTCGTCGCAACAATCGCACCGCCCGTGCCTTGCGCTTTCATCTGCTGTGCAGCGGCCTGCGTCACGTAGAACGCGCCGTTCAGGTTCACCGCGACCGTTGTCTCCAGCACGTCGGCGGGCATGTCCAGAAACGCGTGGAACGGACAAATGCCGGCATTGCTTGCGAGCACATCCACTTTGCCGAATGCCTCGACCGTGCAGCGCACGAGGTCCGGCCCAGTCGCACGATCGCCCACGTTGCCTTCCACTGCAATCACGCGGCGGCCCAACGCCTCGATCTCGCCGACCACTTCTTCGACCGCGGAGCGGCGCCCATATGACGCATCGTTGTCGCCCCAGTAGTTGATCGCGACATCGGCGCCTTCCGCCGCGCACGCCACCGCAATCGCGCGGCCGATGCCACGCGAGCCGCCCGTCACGATCACCGTCTTGTTCTTCAACAGCACATCTGTCTCCTTGAGCCGTCAGCCGCGCGGCGGGATTTTTTGGGGGTTGACCTGCGAGCCCGCGGTATCGCTATCGCATTCATTCAGTTCGATGCAGACGCAACGAGCGCACATTAGTGCGGATAAGGCCGCACCAGCGCACATTCCGGATTCAACCGCACACCGAAGCCCGGCGTGTCCGGCACCTTCATCCGGCCGTTCACCGGCACCGGTTCGTCGAGCAGCAGCGGCGTGAACATCGGCACGACCTGATCCGCCTTCGGCGCCATCATCAGAAACTCCGCGAACGGCGAATTGTGCCGCGTCACGACGAAGTGATAGCTGTACACCGACGACCCATGCGGCACCACCATCACGTTATGCGCATCAGCCAATGCGGAAATCTTGATCAGTTCGGTAATGCCCCCGCACCAGCCGACATCCGGCTGGATCAAATCGCAACACTGCATCTCAAGCAGCATCCGGAAGCCCCAGCGCGTTGCTTCATGTTCGCCGGTGGACACCATCATGCCGCGTGGCACGTTACGGCGCAGTTCGGCGTAACCCCAGTAGTCGTCGGGGGACAACGCTTCTTCGATCCACTTCAGCCCATATTCGTGCGCGGCTTTCGCTAGCTTCGTCGCGTAGGTCACATCGAGGCTCATCCAGCAATCGAGCATCAGCCAGAAGTCGTCGCCGACGCGGCCGCGCATGTCCGCAAGACGCTCGAGGTTCTGCCTGAGACCCGCTTCGCCTTCGGCCGGCCCGTGCTGCAACGGCAGCTTGCCGCCGATAAAGCCCATCTCTTTCGCAAGATCCGGCCGCGCACCGGTCGCGTAGAACACCAGCTCGTCGCGCACCGGCCCACCTAACAGCTGGTACACCGGCTCCTTGCGAACCTTCGCGAGCAGATCCCACAAAGCGAGATCGACGCCCGAAATCGTATTCAGCACCACGCCCTTGCGGCCGTAGTAAAGCGTCGAGAAATACATCTGATCCCACATTTTCTCGATGTCAGTGACAAGCTGCCCTTCGAGAAAACGCGCAAGGTGCCGCTCGACGATGAAAGCGCCAATCTCGCCGCCCGTGGTGACGGCGAAGCCGACTGTGCCGTCGCTCGCTTCGATCTCGACCACCAGTGTGCCTAGCACATTGAGGCCGAACGACTGGCGGCTCTGCCGATACTCGGGATAGCGCGCCATCGGCGTCGCAATGTGGTCGTCGATCCAGTGGCCGCCAGGCTGGTCATGATAGTCGGCGCCGCCGCCGCGGACGACGAAGGCACGCACGTGCCGGATAGTGGGCATCGCCATGTTCAAAGGCTCCGTTTGTTGTGCGCGCAACCTAGCCGGACGCTAGCGTGCGCGATGGACCGGGTGATGAAACGCGCCGCGCCGAACGCGCCGCGCCGCCGCCCGCCAGCGTGCGGATCAGTAAGTCGCGCGTCCGCCTGACAGATCGAACACCGCGCCCGTGCTGAACGCGCAGTCCTCCGACGACAGCCATAGAATCATCGAAGCCGCCTCTTCAGGCAGCAGGAAGCGATTCATTGGGATCTTCGACAGCATGTAGTCGATATGCTGCTGCGACATCGAATCGAATATCTCGGTCTTGGCCGCTGCCGGCGTGACGGCATTGACGAGAATGTTCTTCGTCGCCAGTTCCTTGCCTAGCGATTTGGTCAGGCCGATCAGCCCTGCCTTCGATGCGCTATAGTGCGACGCGTTCGGGTTGCCTTCCTTGCCGGCCACCGATGCGATGTTGACGATACGGCCATAGCCCTGCTTCAACATCAGCGGGACGACCGCGCGGCAGGTCAGATAGGGGCCGATCAGGTTCACGTCGATCACGTGGCGCCACATGTCAGGCGCCAGTTCCCAGGTGGCGCCGTTGCCGCCGGTAATGCCCGCGCAATTGATCAGCACGTGGATCGCACCGTGCGCGGCAACGGTCGCGTCGACGGCATCGCTGACCGACGCTTCATTCGTCAGTTCGACGGCGACCGCCGATACGCTGCCCAGTTCGGCGAGTTCGTTCTTGCTGCGGGCCAGCCTTTCCGCGTCGATATCCCACAGCGAAACCGCGGCGCCCGAACGCAGCGCGCGCTGCGCAACCGCGTAGCCGATGCCGCGTGCACCGCCGGTAATGACGACGACGCGGCCCTCCAGATCGATTTGATTCATC
>DASXXR010000404.1:0-29424 GCA_036502945.1 Paraburkholderia sp.
GCGGCCGAATGATAAGGATCGGTGAGTGCGCCAGGATGGACGTTAAGAAACAACCACTCGCGCTCGACGCCGAGCATCTTGAAGTTTTCCATGTGCAGGACCTGCGCGAGCCGGTCGACCTGCAGCACGTCGCCGACGCGAGCGGCTTCGCCGAATACATCGAGCGGCGACACAGGCCGGTCGAGCGGATCGTGCGCGCGCAGGAGCCCTTCGTAGCCTACCGCGCGCATATGCGACAGGCTGAAGATCGGCTGAAACACGCTGGTGAGCGTCAGGTCGCCGTGCTGTACGGAATAGCGATGCAGCCCCGAAGCGACGCTCAGTTCGAACCCGTGCGGCGGGGCGGCCGCCCTTTCCTGTTGCGCTGTCGTCATGCATTTCCTCTCACGCGAGAGCGAAGCCGGATTCATCGCGAACGCGATTCCCACGGGCCCCGTGCTCAAATTTGCGTCGTCGTTACCGTTAAGCAAGCTCCGTGCGCACGCTGGCGCACACGTGCAAACGTATTTCGTCCGCCAGCTTGCACCGCCTGAAAGGCTCATGCGTCGAGCGTGGGCGCGACGCACTGTGACGGTGCGTCGCCGGTTGTTCGCGAGGAGGGAGGGTTGCCGCGCCCGTGCGTATCTATTTAGCTTAGGCGTGCTTACGCGAGCTGCAAGCGCGGAACAACGAAAGCGGAGCGAAGCCTCACACCGCCGGCTGCTGTGCGGGCTTGCGCCTCAGCAACGCATAAAGAATGATCGCGCCGAACGTCGCGGTGCCGATCCCGCCAAGTGAGAAGCCGCCCAGTTTGAGCGAGAAGTCCCCAGCGCCGAGCACGAGCGTCACGGCAGCGACAATCAGATTGCGATTATCGGAAAAGTCCACTTTGTTGACGACCCAGATGCGCGCGCCCGTTACCGCGATCAAACCGAACACGACGATCGACACGCCGCCCAGCACCGGCCCCGGAATGGTCTGGATCACCGCGCCGAACTTCGGCGAGAAGCCGAGCACGAGCGCAATGACCGCGGCCATCACGAACACGAGCGTCGAATAGATCTTGGTCACGGCCATTACGCCGATGTTTTCTGCATACGTGGTCACACCGGTGCCGCCGGCGAAGCCGGAGACGACCGTCGCAAAGCCATCGCCGATAAACGCGCGGCCGATGTAGCGGTCGAGGTTCTGCCCCGTCATCGCGCTCACCGCCTTGATATGGCCGAGGTTCTCGGCCACCAGGATGACGGCGACCGGCGCGAGCAGCGCCATCGCCTGGAGATTGAATGCCGGCGCCATGAAACGCGGCATGCCGAGCCACGGCGCGTTCGCGACGATCGAGAAATCGATCGGTTTGCCCATGCCCATTCCGTTCGCAACGATCGCGTAGATCGCGTAAGCGATCAGCAGCCCGATCAGAATGAGCAGACGCTGCACCATCCCGCGACCAAACACCGCGACCCCGCCGACGCACACCACGGTGACGAGCGCCATCCACGAATCGAAGGCCGTCGCGCTGACGCCCTTCACGGCGATCGGCGCGAGATTCAGGCCGATCACCGCGACGATCGCGCCGGTCACGAGCGGCGGCATCAGCGCTTCGATCCACGCGGTACCGAGCGCCGCCACGACGGCACCGATGATCATGTACACCACCCCGCACGCGATAATCCCGCCGAGCGCAATCGGAATGTTCATGTTCGGTCCCTGACCGCTGTAGCCGGTCACGGCGATCACGAGCCCGATAAACGAGAAGCTCGACCCGAGGTAGCTGGGCACCCGTCCGCCGACCAGCACGAAGAACCATAGCGTGCCGATCCCCGACATGAAAATGCACAGATTCGGATCGAAGCCCATCAGCAGCGGCGCAAGCACGGTCGACCCGAACATCGCGACGACGTGCTGGACGCCCATCGCGAACATTTGCGGAACCGGCAGCCGCTCGTCGGTTGCGATGACGCGGCCTTCGCTGCGTGGCTGCAGGCGCCAGCGGGGGAAATAGGGGTTGGCCATGGCGGGGATCTCCTTTATCGGCGTGGGTTTCGCGTTGGTTATCGTATGAGCCGCCGTTGCTGCGGCGCGGCTCAGGAGGCGACGCTCGAACTACGCGCGAGTGTACGGAGAGGCCGTTGTGCTGACAAGCAAGCCGAAAAACGTAGGTCGCAGCCCGAGCAAAACGGCAACGAAACCTGCGGGGCCGCCGGATTGGGATTTATCTGATTATCGTCAGTTGCCCAGATCACTACACTGCCGTTGCTGCGTGACCCTATGTGGAGCGCTAGCGATGTTGTAACTCTCCGACTTTCCGCTCGCACTCCCCGGTGCGAGCGGCTTTTTTTTGCCGGTCGGATAGGCACGGTGCGTCGCCCGATGCGATGCCGGGTGTGACTACCTCGGGTAAATCCTGAGGCACGCATGCCCGCAGTGCATTGATCAGATCAAGCGGATCTCATCCGGCCGGATCCGTCGGCGCCGCGACACCAGGATTGCGTGGCCGTCCGTCCGCGCCGTCCGCTGCGATCACCCGCTCGACATCGTCAAGCGACGCCGGCTTGACCAGGTGGTGATCGAAGCCCGCTGCGCGCGTACGCTGCCGGTCGCTGTCCTGCCCGTAGCCGGTCAGCGCGATCAGCAACGCGCCCGCTGTGGCAGGCTGCGCCCGCAACGCGCGCGCGACCTGATAGCCGTCTACGCCGGGCAGACCGATGTCCAGTATCACCACTTCCGGCCTGAACGCCGCGGCCGCGGCAAGCGCAGAAGCGCCGTCGTACATCACGCGTACTTCGTGGCCCAGCATTTCGAGCAGCACACACATCGATTCGGCGCCGTCGACGCTGTCGTCGACGATCATCACGCGACGTTTCGCCCTCGCGCCGGCGTTCGTGGACGTGCGTTGCAGCGCGGCCGCATGGTCCAGCGTCACATCGAGCGGCAGCCGGACGATGAATTCACAACCTTTGCCGGGGCCTTCCGAACGTGCCTCGATCGTGCCGCCGTGCAGTTCGGTCAGCGTGCGCGCAAGCGACAGGCCGATGCCGAGCCCGCCCTCCGAGCGCGCCAGCGCATCGGCCGACTGCATGAACAGATTGAACACGTCGGGTAACTCCGCGTGCGGTATGCCGATGCCGTTGTCGCGCACGCGGATCGATACTGCGCCGTCGGTTGCGTGCGCATCGAGTTCGATTTCGCCGCCGTCGGGCGTGTACTTCGCCGCGTTCGACAGCAGATTGCCGATCACCTGCGCGACCCGAATCGGATCGCCGCGAATCACACACGGCTTGTCCGGCAGGCTGACGCGCAACGCATGATGTTTCTTTTCGATCGACGGCTGATTGGTTTCCACCGCCGTCGCCACCGCCGACGCAATCTCGACGCTTTCCATGCGCAGCGCGATCTTGCCGTGCGTGATGCGCGATACGTCGAGCAGGTCGTCGACCAGCCGGCTCAGATGCTCGACCTGGCGGCGCGCGATCATCCGCGCGTCGCGCACGACGGCATCGGCAGCGTGATATTTCGGGTCCATCAGTTCGACGGCGTTGCGGATCGGCGCGAGCGGGTTGCGCAACTCATGCGCGAGCGTCGCGAGAAACTGGTCCTTGCGCCGGTCCGCGTCGCGCAGCGCTTCCTCGGCGCGATGCAGCCGCAGCAACGCGCGCACGTTCGCCACCAGTTCGGCCGGCTCGATCGGCTCGGTCAGATAGCTGTCCGCGCCGCCGTCGAGCGCGCGCACCTTGTCGAGCGACTGCACGGCAGCCGCCGATGTCTGCAGCACGAGCGTCGAACGCGTCTGCGGATCGCGCTTGATGCGCGAGCAGACTTCGATACCGTTGATGTCGGGCAGCTTCACGTCGAGCAGCACGAGCGCCGGGCAGCGCGTGCGAACCTGATCGAGCGCGCTTTGGCCGTTCGCCGCTTCGATCACGTCGAAACCGGCGTGCAGCAGCACGCGCGTTTTTGCATAGCGCGCGCCGTCATTGTCGTCGACGTTCAGTATCAGCGGGGCTAAAAAGCTCATGCGCGGCCTCCGCGCGCGGCGGACAGGCCCGCGCCGTTGCCGGCGCCGGGCGATGGAACCGCTACTGCGGTTCGGGCTCCCGCCGCCTGCGCGTCATGCACCGCTTCATCCGCGTCATCCGCGTCGTCCTGCACGCTCAGGTGCAGCGGCAGCGTCGCATAGAAGGTCGAGCCAGCCCCGAACGTACTTTCGACGCCCATATACCCGCCCAGCAGCGCAGCCAGCTTGCGGCACAGCGGCAAGCCAAGGCCGGTGCCCTTGACGCGCTGTTGCAGATGGCTTTGCACCTGCCCGAACTCCTCGAATATCACTTGCTGGTGCTCCTCCGCAATGCCGATGCCGGTGTCGACGACCGTGAACGTCATCTGCTGGCCGTCCGGCTCGAGCCGCGCGCCGACGCGTATCTGCCCGCGCTCGGTAAATTTGAGCGCGTTCGAGACAAAATTACGCAGGATCTGCGTGAGCTTCGCTTCGTCGGTGAAGATGGACGGCAATCCGTTGGTGTCCTCGAAAATCAGCCGCACGGCCGGATCGGTCAACAGCGGCGTCAGCATCGTGCGCAGCGCCGCAAAGAGGCCCGACGGTTTGAACGACGTCGGCAACACGTCGGTTCTGCCCGCTTCGATCTTCGCGAGGTCGAGCAGGTCGTTGACGATTTCAGTCAGGTCTTCGGCCGATTTGCGGATCAGTAGCACCTGGCGTTCCTGCTCGCCGCCCAATTCGCCGTCGAGCCGGTTGAGGAGCAGATTCGACAGCGCGCGGATCGAACTGAGCGGCGTGCGGAACTCATGGCTCATGTTCGACAGGAAGCGCGTTTTCATCGCATCCGCGCGGCGCAGTTCATCGGCGCGTTCGTCGAGTTCGGCATACAGTGCGACCACGCCGCGGTTCGTCGCTTCGAGTTCCTGGGTGAGGCGCATCAGTTCGTCCTGGCGGTCGCGCAATTCGGTCAGCGTCGACAGCAGTTCGCGGTTCTGCTCCTGTATTTCGTCGAACGAGCGGCTCGCCGCCCCGTTGGCCGCACGGTGAGCCGGCTCCAGCATCAGGCTTTTCACAACCCCGTCGATGCCGGACGCCGCAAGTTCCGGCCGATCCGCCGGCAGAAAGCGCGCCATCGAAACCGTCGTGCCGCATTCCGGCGACGTTTCGATCGTGCAGCGGTCCATCAGCAGCCGGCTGCCGGCGATCCCGCGGCCCATGCCGGTTGCCGAGCGGTAGGTGCCATCCAGCACGGCATCGAGGTAGCGAATGCCCGGCCCGCGATCGCGCACTTCGACGACGAACGCCTGCGGCTTCGAATCGCCATCGAATGCGAAGGCGACTTCGCCGCCGTTCGCGTAGTCGAATGCATTGCGCGCGATTTCGGACACCGCGCTCGCAATGCGCGTCTGATCGAGCGGCGAAAAGCCGAGACCCGCCGCAATGCTGCGTGCCCGGCGGCGCGCGGCGACCACATCCTCTTCGGCATCAAGCCGGATACGTAGTATCTGGGTTGTCATGCGTGAAATGTGCTCCCTGATCCGCTTTCACCACTACTACGGTCGCATCGTCGCGGCGGCGCGAGAAGTCGCGGTACAGCACCGCCGCAATCATCACCGCGGGCTGCAGATGCAGGCCGGGATAAGCCGACAGATCCCAGCGCGTGCCGATGCCATCCGAATGCAGGATCAGCAACGCGTCGCGCGTCCACGGCACCTCGAACTCCTGCGCATCGCGCATCGTATGGCCGACGATGCCGTTGCGCGAGATCAACTGCCAGCTGCTGCGTGTGTCATGCGCTGCGGCGTTCGGCGACAGATGCCCCGAAACGAGCGTCGGCCGGCTGACACCGGACACCGCTGCGGCGATATTGCCGGTGCCGGAAAACGACAACTGCGAGCGCGCCAGATCGAGCCGCGCAATCGCGGCGGCGGCGCCGCGCGTCGTGCGCAGCGCGTCGTGCGCAAACTGCATCAGCGCCGCGGGGTTGCGGCCCGCGCGGCGGTGCACCGCATGGATCACGCCGGCGGCCGCCACGTGCGCATCCGGCCCGTGACCGAGCCCGTCGGCGACGGTGATCGTCAACCCCTGTTGATCGGCTTCGATCCCCCATGCGTCGCCGCACACCTTTTCGCCGGGATACGGAACGCATACGCCGCCGATGTCGGTGCCCGACACCGGCTGCGCCGCAGCGCGCTCACCCGCGCCGCGGCTGCGCACCGTCGCGCGCAGCACCGTGCCGAGGCCCGGCTGCGAATAGATCGACATCTCGTCGGAGAGCCGCCGGATCGCGCCGAGGCCCGTGCCCGGCGTGCCGGCCGTCGAACGCCCGTCGTCGAACGCTGCGCGCACGTCCGCGATGCCTCGCCCGCGGTCGATCGCGATCACTTCGACGCCTGCCGACGCCACGCGCGTCAGGTCCGCCGTCGGCGCCGGCAGTTCGCGCACCAGTAGTTCGCCGTGCTGCGCATGCTTCAGGATGTTGGTGGCCGCCTCGGTCACGATCAACGCAACCCGCCCAAGATCCGTTTCGTTCAACGCGCCCTTTTGCGCGGCCTCGTTCGCGCCGCGCCGGGCAAATGCGACGCCGCTCGCGTCGTCGATCTCGTACGACGCGTGCATCCCGCGCAGACCGCTCAGCGATGTTTCCATTTCGTGATCGACACCGTGGTGCCCTTACCCGGTTCCGAATGAATCTCGAACTCGTCGGACAGGCGCCGCGCGCCGCCCAGGCCGAGCCCGAGGCCCGAACCGCTTGTAAATCCATCCTGCATCGCGCGATCGAGGTCGGGAATGCCCGCGCCCTGATCGACGAACGTAAGCCGAAGCCCAGTGCGCGTACCGTTGGCGATGACGCTCAAGTGCGCGTCACCGCCGCCGCCATATATCAGCGTATTGCGTGCCAGCTCGCTCGCGGCCGTGACGAACTTCGTCTGGTCGATCAGCGAGAAACCCTGCGCGATCGACTGGTCGCGCACGATCTGGCGCAGCCGAACGATCTCCTGATCGGAGCGCAAGCCGATTTCGAAGACCTGTTTCACCGTGACGCCGGTTGAATCCATAAGTGGGCGCCTTGCGTCGTCAACGGCGCTGCTGCAGCAGCAGCGCCATGCCTTTCTCGACATTGAGCGCGGTGCGCACGCCGGTCAGCGTGAGGCCGAGTTCGACCAGCGTGATCGCCACCGACGGCTGCATGCCGACCACCACCGTCTGCGCATCGAGCACGGTCGCCATCGCCGCGGTATTGCTGATCATGCGGCCAATGAACGAATCGACAATGTCGAGCGACGAGATGTCGATCAGCACGCCCTTTGCCGAATCCTTGACGATCCGCGCGGTCAGGTCTTCCTGAAGCGCCATCGCCAGCCGGTCGTGCATGTCGACCTGAATCGCGACGATCAGACAGTCGCCCAGGCGCAGGATTGGGATGCGGTCCATCGTCGGCGGCCTCAGGTCGCGACGCGCGCCGCGATGCTCGAGCCGCTGCGCTGCAGCGCCACGACGAACGCATCGGCCAGCGTCGATTTGGTGGTTACGTTGGTCAGGTCGACGCCGAGATGCACGATGGTTTGCGCAATCTGCGGACGGATGCCGCTAATGATGCAGTCCGCGCCCATCAGCCGCGCGGCGGCGACCGTCTTCAGCAGGTGCTGCGCGACGAGGGTATCGACGGTCGGCACGCCGGTGATGTCGATGATCGAAATGGCCGCGCCGGTGTCGACGATCTTCTGCAGCAGATTCTCCATCACGACCTGCGTGCGCGCCGAATCGAGCGTGCCGATCAGCGGCACCGCAAGAATGCCGTCCCACAGTTGCACGACCGGCGTCGACAGTTCGAGCAGTTCTTCCTGCTGGCGCATGATGATCGTCTCGCGACTGCGCTGGAACACCTCGGTTGTATAAAGGCCGAGCGCGTCGATCAGCAGGTTGACGGACCAGCTCATTTCCGCCAGATCGGCGGGCCGGGCGTCGAGCTCGTCCCGCAGGCGCGTGTAGAGCGGCTGCTTCAGCGAGAACACAAACGTTGCGGTTTCGACCGGTGTGAAACCCTGACGCGCGCGATGCGCCGAGATGTCGGCCAGAAACACACGCACCGGTTCCCATTCGGGGCGGGTCCCATCGAGCGTATCGGCGCGCGACAGCGTATCGACGAATACGCTGAGGAAATTGCGGAACTGATCGACCATTTCGGCTTCGGTTGCGAGGCCGCGGCGCAGTGCGATAGAAAGATGCTGATTCAGCCAGTCGGTCAACAGCGTGTCGCGATGGCGCGCCAACACTTCGGCGAGAGCGGGGCCTTTCGATGGGTTCATGGACTCTCCGGAAAAGACAGCGAGTAAGTATTGCCTGATTTGCTTTCGTACTAATGGTTTGCGTGCGCTTTATTCCGCAAACATTACCGAACAGGACACTCGCGCGTCGCCGCGTTCGACAACCGTTTGCATTCGCAACCAATACTACAGGGCAGACCCCGCACGTGGACAGAAAGAGCGCATCCGTGCTCGCAGGCGCTCAATGAAACGCCGATTGTCCTGGGCGATGCGCGCTCAAGGCTCCGCGCAGGTGAAGCTGCTGGCGCGATTGATGTCGCCCTTGCCGAGGTAGCGCGGATACAGCGGATAGCGGCACAGCGGACGCGAGCGCCCGTTCGTCGCCGCTGCAATATCCGTGGCCTGCAGCGTTTCGGGCGACACGCCGCGCGTCACCCAGTTGTCGAGCGCGCTCAGCAGATCGACCGACGGAACGAACACGCCGCCGCCGTGCTGATAGCCCGGCACCATGTACAGGCGCATGAACGAATCGACGCGCTCGGCGCCGTAGCGTTGTACGAGCGCATCGTGATAAGCGATGGTCTGGTTCGGGCTGATCACTTCGTCGGCCAGACCCTGCAGCGTGATCAGCTTGCCGCCGTGCGCAATGTAGCGCGTCAGGTCAGGGCTCATCGCGCCGATTGTCTGCGACAGCGCGACCAGTTGGCGCTGATACATGCCGGGCTGCAGCACGTCGAATGTCAGTGAATCGAACGCTGCATTCTGCGTGACGAAGTAACGGATGTAGCCGTCGCTCTGCGTGAAGAGATAGCCGTTTGCGACGAACGTCGGCGACGGCAGACGGACCGGCTCGTGTCCAAGACCCAGGCCGCCCGTCAGACGCGTGCCCTGAAATACGTTGTAGCCGCGATATCCGTCGACGTCCCATGCAAGGCGATACGGCAGCGACAGCCCGTCGCGCAGGATGAAGAGCGTCGCCAGCTGCGTGTCGGTGAGGCAGTTGTCGTCGTGCGCGGAGCGTGCGCCTGGGCGCCGCCCCGGCGCGTTGCAGCGTACCGCATCGATGACTTCCGGCTCGCGTTTGCGGCATGCGCTGAGATCGCTGACGATGCCGTCCGCCACGCCATCCAGCTTGTCGCATACGGCGAGGGAGCGCTGGTACACACGCTCGAGCAGCACCGGCGGCACGTAGCCGCCGGGCGTCGCGTATTCGGCCTGGCCCACCTTGACCCCAAGCAGCCGCACACCCGTGAAATTGAGTGCCGGCGAATTGGCGATCACACCGTCGTAGTCGTCCGGAAAGCGCTGCATGACCGTGTAGCCTTCGCGGCCGCCCGTCGAGCCGCCCGCGAAATACATCCGCTCGGGCGCGCGCCCGTAGGCTCGCTTGATCAGCGCGACAGCCGCGTCATGGGTCTTCTTCAGGTGCGCGTAGCCGAAGTTGACGACCGCTTCGTCGATGAGACCGAACACCGCCTGCGCCGAATTGCCGACGTGGCCGGAGTCGTCGCCGAAGGTCGCGTAACCTTGTGTGAGCGGCGCATGATCCGGAGAAAACGGCATCACGCCGACGCCGCTCACGACGACACCGTTATAGCCGCCTCCGCCTAGTTGCAACGCGCGGCCGTTCCAGTTGCGCGGCAAGTTCAGATCGAATCGGATATCCGGTGTGCCAGGCTTCATCGCCTTGATGCTGCCGGTGATCCGGCAGTAGTCGCCCGCCTCGTTGCCGGACGCCGTGGCCGGAATCAGGTTCGCAGAGTCGATCTGCACGCCGTTGGTCGGCAGCGCGATGGTTTGCGGCAGCAGCGTGGTGCCCGCCAGGTCCGCGCAGCGCAACGCGGGAGCGGGCGCGTTTTGCGCGGCCGCTCCCGCAGACGCACGCGCGAGATGCGCGCTTGTGTGCTCCGCGGTTGCGTTCCCCGCGGTTGCGTCACCCGCATTGACGTAGCCATTCATGAGCCCGAGCGCGACGACCCAGACAAAGAGGCGCGCGACGCGCGTCAGACGGTCGGCGCGGGGGCCCATCAAACGTCGGCTCCGCGCACGGCCGCACGCGACTGTTGCCCTTTCCGGTCCCGCCAGATGCGCGCCAGCAGCAGCACTGCGACGATCGCGGCGAAATCGCCGGCGAGCCCCGCCATCGTATGCGCGAACCCGTGCAATGCGTGTGGCGTGGCCGTATCGACGACCAGCGAAACAACCGTACCGCCGACGAAACAAACCAGCCCCATTTGCCCGACCGTGACGACGGCGGGTAGACGTTGCGCAAGCCAGGCAACGCTGCCGACACGGACGAGCCCGACGGCAAGCCAGGCGATGGCGACAAAATTGATCACGCGTTCGATCGACAGGTTCTGTTTCAAATGGCCCGGTAGCGGCTGCGTCAGGATGAAGAGCTTGACGACGGCGAAAGCGATCACCGCGGCGAAGGCGATGCGTGTCAGCCAGCGCCCCGTGTCCGACGCGAGAAAGCCATCGCTGACCGGCCGCACACGGCACAGGATACCCAGCACGAACATCAATTGCCAGGCGAACGGATTGAACGCCCAATCGGCGACGTCGTCGATCCGCAGGAGCGCCGCGAGCGGGCGCGCCGCTGCCCAGATCACGACGCTCAACGCGAGCGCCGCCGCCGCGGAGCGCTGCGCGAGCGGCACGATGAACGGCACGCTGAGCGGGAACAGCACGTACATCGGCAATACGCTCGACAGATACGGCTGGCGGCGCAGCACCGCGATATCGAACGCCTCACGCAGCGGCGCGCCGGAAAACGACGGCCAGCCGGTCAGTTCGACCATCGGTCGGTTCAGATGGAGCAGCGCGAGCACCGCGCCGGACAGCAGCGTCAGCAAGGCCGTCAGCAGATAGGCCCGGTAGATCTCCCAGCAGCGCCTGAAAAAGCGTTTCTGAGCGGCGTCTGCGCCGTGCTTCGCGAGCACCGCGCCGTAGGCCGCCGCCGACGCATAACCGCCGAGACAGACGAACACTTCCGCCGAATCGCACAGCGCGTACGCATGCAGCATCAAATGCGACAGCACGCTGCCGGGAACGTGATCCAGAACGATGACAATCAGCACGATGCCGCGGAAGAAATCCACTTCGATCGAGCGTCCTCGGCGAAGCTGCATGGGAAACCTCAGGTCATACGGTTGATTGCGCCATTGCGCATTGACACGAGCACGAGGCTAGCGCGGTTCCAGAACGGTTGCATGCGAGAGCAATTCCGGCTGACAGAATGAAATGTGCGTGCCGCTTCGATTGGGGCGCGACGGCCGGCTCCAGGTCATCTGAAAGCTGCGTCAGCCGGCAACTCGGCGGCGCAAGCGAAATGTCCGCTCGTGCGGCGAAGTTGGCTGAACTCAATGTCGGACGGCTTCGCTCCGGCGCTCAAGTTAACGTCGGTACGCCCGTAAACGAGTCGTCCGGCTGTGTATCGAAGTGCGCCGCCCACGCCCCGCCACCGACTATCCGAAAACCATCCATGACAATCGTTCGACGACTCGTAGTAACCCTTGGCGTGGCGTTGCTCGCGCTGGTTTTTGTCGGCGGCTACGGCCTCGCGCAGTTGTACGGCTCGTATCAGCGCATCGAAAGTCTCGAAACACACACGATTCCCGGCCTGAAATCGATCTCGACGGCGCTCAGCGACGTCGCCGATATCCGCTTGAACGTCTATCGGTATGTCGTGGACGGCATCGACGACACGAGCCGCGCCGCGATCGAAAAACTGATCGCCGACACCGACCGGAAAGTCGACCGCGATGTCGCCGAATACGACGTCTCCGACGACACCGCACAAAAGATGCTCGACGCCGACCGCGCGCATATCGCCGCCTATCGCAGCGCCCGGGACCAGTTCTTCGAAAAATTCCGCGCGGGCGACAAGGATGGCGCGCTCGCGATGCTGCATGACAACGGCACAGTGCACACGGCCGCGCTCGCACTGGATAACGGTCTGCACGATCACATCGACTACGACGTGCAACGCAGCCAGGCGCTGCGCGACGAAAATGCGGCGGGATTCAAAACGGCTTTCGGCTTGATGATCGCGATCGTCGCCACCGCGCTGCTCGCGACCGGTGCGTTCGGCATCCACCTCTATCGGTTGATCGGAAACGGTCTCGGCCGTCTGCAGGAGACCTTGCAGACGGTCAGCACTTCGCTCGACCTCTCGCAGCATGCCCGCGTCGACCGCATGGACGAAATCGGCCATACCGCCATCGCGCTGAACAGCTTGCTTGAGCGCGTGGCGGAAGTCGTCGCGGAGGTCCGGCAGTCGAGCGATGCGGTAGGCATTGCATCGAAACAGATCGCCGCCGGCAATCTCGATCTGTCCAGCAGAACCGAGCAGCAGGCGGTCTCGCTGCAGCAAACGGCGGCAAGCCTCGGGCAACTGACCGTCACGGTTCAACAGAACGCGGACAACGCCAAAGAGGCGAGCTCGCTTGCGCTCAGCACGTCGCGCATTTCGGACGAAGGCAAGCAGGCGGTCGAACGCATGGTCGGTACGATGAGCGAGATCGCGTCCAGTTCCGCGAAGATCGCGGAGATCACGTCGCTGATCGAGGGCATCGCGTTTCAGACCAATATCCTCGCGCTGAACGCCGCCGTCGAGGCGGCGCGCGCCGGCGAGCAGGGGCGCGGCTTCGCCGTCGTCGCGGCGGAAGTGCGCAGCCTCGCGCAGCGTTCGTCGGTGGCCGCCAAGGAGATCAAGGACCTGATCACGCGTTCGGTCGCGACGATTCGCTCAGGGTCGAGCCAGGCGGAAGAGGTAGGCAGCACGACCGCGCAGGTTCAACAAGCGATCAGGCAGGTTGCGTCGATCATCGGCGAAATCGCGACGGCTTCCGATGAACAGGGCCGCGGGATCGAACAAGTCAATCAGGCTGTCGGCCAGATCGATGAAGTGACGCAACAGAACGCATCGCTGGTCGAGCAGGCGGCGGCGGCTGCCGGTTCGCTCGACGAGCAGGCGATGAGGCTGAGCGGATCGGTGTCGGTTTTCACGGTCGGGAAAAACCGGGCGCTTGCTTTGGCGTAAGGCGCGCGTCGGGTCACGGGGGGCGTCACGTTTCGATCGGAGCGCCGTGTGATGTTCAGGATGTCTCAACCATTGGCTTCGCGAGTTGCAGACACAGCGGACTGGCTTAACGCAGCAAACTGTCTTACATTCTCGCAGCGCGGAATGTCGACGACAGCCCGAGCTGCTTGCCACCGGACCCTTTCACCGGTACCGGAAGCCTTGGCGCACACGTTCGTCGACAGGTCCGATCTGACCTGGAGGCACCATGGCCACTATCGACAAGATGTGGCGTTTGATTTTCCGTCAACCCCTCGATCCTCTCGATCCTCGCACCCGCCGTGCGATTGCCGTTACGCCGCTGCTGGCCTGTGTGGGGCTCGGCGCGGATGGGCTGTCATCGTCGTGTTACGGCCCGGAAGAAGCGTTTCTCGCGCTCGGCCAGCACACGTCGCTTGCTCTGTTTCTCGCATTCGCCACCGCTGCCACGGTCTTCATCATCGCGATCGGCTACAACCAGGTCATCGAGCTGTTTCCAACCGGTGGAGGCGGGTACCGTGTCGCGACTGCTTTACTCGGGCCGCGCCCGGGGCTGGTGTCGGGTGCGGCGCTGCTGGTCGACTATGTGCTGACGATTGCAACGTCGCTCGCGAGCGGGGTCGACGCGTTCTTCAGCCTGCTGCCGCCCGGTGCGCAAACCTTCAAGCTCACCGCCGAACTGACGCTCATCATGCTGATGACAGGCCTCAACTTTCGCGGCATGAAGCAATCGACACTCGTGTTGCTGCCGATTTTTCTTGGCTTCGTGATATTGCATCTTGGGCTGATCGTTTATGGCGTGGCCGTGCACGGCAATCATCTCGCGGCGGTCGTCCCCGGCGCCGTGGGTGAAGCGCGCGGCATGTCGCAATCGCTCGGACCGCTGGTGGTCATCGCGGTGCTAATGCGCGCATTCTCGCTGGGCGGGGGTACCTATACCGGCCTTGAAGCGGTGTCGAACAACGTCAACATGCTGGCCGATCCGCGCGTGCCGAACGGCAAGCGCACCATGCTCTACATGGCGGCCTCGCTTGCGTTCACGGCGGGGGGCATCATCCTGCTCTACATGCTGTGGCATGCGCAGCCCGTGGCGGGCCAGACACTCAACGCGGTCGTGTTCGGCAGCGTGATCGATCATCTCGGGCTCGGCTCGCCGCTTGCGCGGCACGCACTGCTGGCGGCGGTACTGGCATTCGAGGCGGGACTGCTGCTTGTCGGCGCGCAAACCGGCTTTCTCGACGGCCCCGCCGTGCTGTCGAACATGGCCGCCGATTCATGGGTACCGCGCCATTTTCGCGACCTGTCGACGCGGCTCGTCCGACGCAACGGCATCGTCGTGATGGGCATCGCCAGTCTTGTGATCCTGGCGTGGACGCGCGGGGATGTTTCGGTTCTCGTGGTTCTGTACAGCATCAACGTGTTTCTGACGTTCAGCCTGTCGCTGCTCGGCCTGTGCACCTACTGGTGGCGTCATCGCCGTGACGGCGGCCACTGGCTAAGAAACCTGGCGCTGGCGGCGCTCGGTTTAGCGTTGACAAGCACCATCCTGGTCATCACGCTGATCGAGAAATTCGCCGAGGGCGGCTGGCTCACGGTGCTGGTGACAAGCGCGGTGGTCGCGTTGTGTTTTCTCATCAAACATCACTACAGCGAAACGCGCGACCAGATCGCGAAAGAGGACGCGCCGTTCGCCGGCGCGGCCCCCGAGGTCGAAGAAACGACCGCTCCCGGCAAGCCCGACCCGTCGCTGCCCACGGCCGTCCTGCTCGTCGGCAAGCACCGCGGTGCGAGCATGCACGCGCTGCTGCGGGTCTGCCGGCTCTTTCCGGGGCACTTCAGGAACGTGATCTTTCTCGCCGTCGGCGAAGTCGATGCGCAATCCTACGAAGGCGCGGAGCATCTGGAGCGCGTGCGGCAAACGATCTCGACAGCACTGGACTACTACGTCGCGCACTGTCGCCAGCACGGAATAGCGGCGGACTCCCGGATCGCCTTCGGAACGCATCCTGTCGGCGAGTTCACGAAGCTTGCCGAAACCGTGATGGACGAGTTTCCGGACAGCGTGTGCTTCGCCAGCAAACTGATCTTCAGGCGGGTCAATTTTCTGACTGCGTGGCTGCACAACCACACGCCGATCGAGATACAGACCCGCCTGCGTTTGCAAGGCAGGCAAATGGTCCTGCTGCCGATGAACGTGGGCTGAGCAACCGTAGCCGTCTCACCCGCGTGCGAACGCGACGTCGAGCGGCGATCACCAGCAGATGCGCGGACCAGGTGCGTCCTTTTTGCGCTTTCCGTGGCGATCTTTACGCGCCCGATATGTGCGAAATGACAGAATGTGCGGATCAATCAGCAAGGCTCTATCATGTCCAGCCTGAATATCCGCCCGGATGCCGCGTTAGCGCAGGACGACGGGCGCGATGAAAGCCACCAGCGGAGAATTGCCGGTCTGCAAATCGACCGGCGACAGCTGGTCGCCTGCACCATTGCGGGAACCGTTGTCTCCGCAACGGCGCTAGCCGCAGGATGGTTGACGACCGAAATCGCGGTCTATGTGGCGGCCACGCTGCCATTTGCATACTTCTCCTAGAAGAGCGGCGTCTGCGGGGCGGCCCGGCTGCCCCCGGGTGGGTGACTGCGGCGTTAGAAATGACCGCTCCCCCACGACAACCCGGAACGTGGCTTCTGCGATAGTGCCGAACTGTTATTCTTTCCTCTTCCGACCGATGCATGGTCGCGCAGGACAGGCCCAACGCCTGGTATCAAGCGACACAGGATTTTGAATGTTCGGTTTTCTGCGCAGCTACTTTTCCAACGACCTCGCGATCGATCTCGGCACGTCGAACACATTGATCTACATGCGCGGCAAGGGCATCGTTCTCGATGAGCCTTCGGTCGTGTCGATTCGCCAGGAAGGCGGCCCGAATGGCAAAAAAACCATTCTCGCCGTCGGCAAGGAAGCCAAGCAGATGCTTGGCAAGGTGCCGGGCAACATTGAAGCCATCCGCCCGATGAAAGACGGCGTGATCGCCGACTTCAACATCACCCAGCAGATGATCAAACAGTTCATCCGGATGGTGCACGCCCCGCGCATATTTGCGCCGTCGCCTCGCATCATTATCTGCGTGCCGTGCGGTTCCACCCAGGTTGAACGGCGTGCAATCAAGGAAGCGGCGCATAGTGCGGGCGCGTCGCAGGTCTACCTGATAGAAGAACCCATGGCCGCCGCAACCGGCGCAGGCCTGCCGGTGTCGGAAGCAACCGGCTCGATGGTGGTGGATATCGGCGGCGGCACCACCGAAGTGGGGGTGATCTCGCTCGGCGGCATCGTGTACAAAGGTTCGGTGCGCGTAGGCGGAGACAAGTTCGACGAAGCCATCGTCAACTATATCCGCCGCAACTACGGCATGCTGATCGGCGAACAGACTGCCGAAGCCGTCAAGAAGCAAATCGGCTCGGCTTTCCCGGGCTCGGAAGTCAAGGAAATGGAAGTGAAGGGCCGCAATATGTCGGAGGGCATTCCGCGCAGCTTCACGGTTTCCAGCAACGAAATCCTTGAAGCCCTCACCGATCCGCTGAACCAGATCATCTCGGCGGTCAAGATCGCGCTCGAGCACACGCCGCCGGAACTCGGCGCCGATATCGCCGGGCGCGGCATCATGCTCGCGGGCGGTGGCGCCTTGCTGCGCGACCTGGATCGGCTGCTGGCAGAAGAAACCGGCCTGCCGGTGCTCGTCGCGGAAGCCCCGCTGACCTGCGTCGTACGCGGCTCGGGTATGGCGCTCGAGCGCATGGATAAGTTCGGCAGCTTCTTTGCGTACGAATGAGGTGGCGGGAGCGCATCGCGCAGCGTGCGACTTGCTGCTGTGCCTTTCGCACGTTGAACGCCTCTACTTTTCCCGCGCGCAAACTTCCCGCGCACAAACGACAAAGCCGGCGCAAGGCCGGCTTTCGGGAGTACTTGGTGGAGCGGATGAGGATCGAACTCACGACCTTCGCATTGCGAACGCGACGCTCTCCCAGCTGAGCTACCGCCCCTACGACGCCGTCGATTCTAGCACAGCGCCTTTCTGATTTGCCAGGGCGGCGCCATCATTTCGAAGGCGCGCCGGCCAGCACCCAATCGACCACCATGCGGATATCCGCATCGCTCATCGCCGGATGGGCCGGCATCGGAATCGCCCCCCAAACGCCCGAGCCGCCGTCTTTGACTTTTCGGGCCAACAGCGTTTCGGCCTGCGCATTGCCCTTGTACCGGGTCGCCACCTGTTGAAACGATGGCCCCACAAGCTTGCGGTCGATCGCATGACAGCCGAGGCACGCGTTGCTTTGCGCGATCACCAGCCCGCGCGGCGCATCGGCCGCCCGCGCCGCCGTCGCCACGATCGACAAAGCCAGCAGCGCACACGCTGCGGCCAAGCCGCGCGCAATCCGAACCGCGAGCTTCACTGGCCAGCCTTCGGGCTACCCGGATGCACCGAAGTCGAGTTCGAGACGGGCGCCGGCGGCTGCTGGTCAAGCGGCTTCGACGTCACCGATGCGTCCGGCACTGCGCCCGTCGTCACTTCGGGCACCGCCGCCGCGCTCGGGTCCGAAGCGCTCGGCGCGGCCGCCGCTGCGGCGGCAGCCGCCACGGCCTCCTGCGGCTGAATGTACTGGAACACCTTCACGACCCGCGTCACGCCCGGCACGCGGCTCGCGAGATCGGCGCCGATGTTGCCTTCATTCATGGTAACAAGGCCCATCAGATACACGGCCCCGTCCTCGCACACCACCTTGTAGTTGTTCGCGGAGATGTCTCTCTCGGCGATCAGCGCGGTCTTGACCCGCCCTTCGAGGTACGTGTCGTTCGTGCGCGACGTGAACGAGGTGGCCGGCTGCACCGTCAGTTCGTTGACGATCGAATTCACGTTGTTAAGGCTGCGCACCACGCTTTCCGCTTTCTGCTTCGACGCTTCGTCAGGCACTTCGCCTGTCAGCAACACGCGACGGTTGAACACCGTCACGTTGACGTGCGCCTGGTCGGTCAGGCTCCCGTTGATCTGCGAGATCGCCTTCACCTGGATCTCGCGGTCTTCGGTCTGCGCGCCGAGCGTGCGCCGGTCGGTTGCGACCAGCGCGCTGCCGCCCGCCGCGCCCGCCACCGCCAGCACACAACCCTGCAACGTCGCGGCCAGTCCGGCAGCGAGCCCGACCACCAGCGTGGTCCTCACAAGCGTACTCTTCACGCGGTATGCGCTCATCAACTAGCTCTCCTTCGAGGTCAATCTTCGCCCAGCAACATCGCATCGATGCCGTCGCACAGACAGTGAATGGTCAGCAGATGCACTTCCTGAATGCGCGCGGTCCGTTCGACCGGCACGCAAATGGGGATATCGGTATCGTTCAGCACGTCATTGACCTTGCCGCCGCCTTTGCCCGTTAGCGCGACGACGACCATCTCCCGTTCGTGCGCCGCTTCTATCGCGGCCAGCACGTTCGCCGAGTCGCCCGACGTGGTGATGGCGAGCAGCACATCGCCAGGCTGGCCGAGCGCGCGAATCTGCTTGGCGAAGACCTGGTCGAACGCGTAGTCGTTCGCGAGCGCGGTGAGAACAGACGCATCGGTGGTCAGCGCAATGGCCGGAAGGCCGGGCCGCTCACGCTCGAAGCGGCCGATCAGTTCGGCCGCGAAGTGCTGTGCGTCGGCGGCCGAGCCCCCGTTGCCGCACGCAAGAATGCGGCTGCCGTTTGCGAGCGCAGCGAATATCGTGTCGATCGCGGCGGCGATCGGCATCGACAAGGTTTCCAGCGCGGCAAGTTGCACTGCCGCGCTGTCGCGGAAGTGCTGTTGAATGCGTTCGACTGACATCGAGTCTCTATCTTGTACTGCGCGTTTCACCGCAATATGCCGCACGACGCGCGGCGCGGATTGTGAAGACGTTTGCGTTCGCCGGACCCATGCCGCACCGCAAGTAAGTCGCTGCACTGCGCACTGCGCTGCATGCAACACTGCGCGCGGCCCCGTGCGCGTCCGCAAGTTTAACGTACTCGCGCGCGGTATCGCGGCTCAAATGTCGTCGGCGCGAAACGCGTCGCGCAGCCAGATGAGCCGGCCCGCTTCGAAAGCGACGACGTCGAAGCGGCACGCCGGCATATCGCGCACGCGTAGCGCGAGGTAATGCTGCGCGGCGCGCACGAGCCGTTGCCGCTTGTGCCAGCCGACACTCGCCATCGCGCCGCCGTAACGCGCCCGCGCGCGGGCGCGTACTTCGACGAAAACGAGCACGCCGTCGGGCTCGCGCATCACGAGGTCGATCTCGCCCCCGCGGCACACGACGTTACGCGCGACGAAGCGCAACCGCTGCCGTTGCAGAAACGCGAGTGCATGCGCCTCGAAGACGGCTCCGACGTCTTTCGACCGGACGTCGTGCGAAAAGTTGTCGCGCGTGCGTGCTTCCGCGCGCACGCGGCGCGGCTTGCCGGACGCCGCGGGATGGCACAATGTCGGCCTTGCTTCGTCAGTCTGCGTTTTCCGTCTCATGACTCCTCTCTCCGAACTTGCGCAAGGGCAGCAGTACCCGGTTAGCGCGTTGTATGTCGTCGCGACGCCGATCGGCAACGTCGCCGACATCACGCTGCGTGCGCTGCACGTACTCGGACTCGCGGATCGCATCGCCGCCGAAGACACGCGCAACACGGGCCAGTTGCTCGCGCGCTATGGAATCTCGAAGCCGCTCGTCGCCGTGCATCAGCACAACGAGCGCGCGGCCGCGCTGCGCATCGTCGAACATCTGCAAGCGGGCGAACGGGTGGCGTATGTATCGGACGCGGGCACGCCCGGCATCTCGGACCCGGGCGCGAAGCTCGTCGACGCGGTGCGCGAGGCAGGTTTGCCGGTGATTCCGCTGCCCGGCGCAAGCGCGCTCGCCACGGCGCTCAGCGCAGCCGGCGACTGGGTTGCGACGTTTTCGTTTCTCGGCTTCCTGCCGCCGAAAACGAAGCAGCGCGCGGCCATGCTTCAGCCGCTCGCAACCCACGCGCACGCGATGGTGTTCTACGAAGCGCCGCACCGGATCGTCGAAACGGTCGACGCGCTACTCGATGCGTTCGGCGGCGCGCGGCGCTTGCTGATCGCACGCGAGTTGACGAAGTTACATGAGGCGCTGCACTGCTGCACCCTGGCCGAAGGGCCAGCATGGCTCGCGGCTGATCCGAACCGGCAGCGCGGCGAGTTTGTGCTGGTCGTGGAGGGCGCAGCGCCGCAAGTTGCGGGCGAGCACGATCACGATGGGCTGCTGGGCATCCTGCTGGAGGAACTGTCGGTGAGCAGTGCCGCGAAGATGGCGGCTGCCATCACTGGCACGTCGCGCAATGCGCTGTACACACGCGCGTTGCAGCTCACGAAAGAATGAAGGGCCGCGCGGTTCACAAGCGCGGCCCTTTCGTCGGTGCACGCACGGGCGGTGCGTGCGGAGTCGGTCAGGTTACTTCTCGATGTTCGGGTTGACGTTCGCGGCGAGCATCTCCGCCTGTTCAACCTTGGCTTCCCGCTGCGTCAAACCTGCAATCTGCACACGCGCCGTACCCGCGTGCTGCAGGTGCAGAATCTTCGCCGCAGCATAAGAAAGATCGAGAATCCGGCCACGCGCGTACGGGCCGCGGTCGTTGATGCGCACGACAACCGACTCGTTCGTCGCCGGGTTCGTCACCCGAACGTACGAGCCGAGCGGCAGCGTACGGTGAGCAGCGGTCAGCGCATTCATGTTGAAGCGCTCGCCGTTTGCGGTCTTGCGACCGTGGAAGATCTTGCCGTACCACGATGCACGGCCGGTCTGACGGAAATCTGCGACGTTCGGGCCGGCGTCCGTCAACGCGTCTGCGTCCGCCAGCTTGCCTTTCGGGTCGGCTGCGGGAGCGGGCACATTGCTGGCCGAACCGTAAGCTGGCGGCACGGTTGCGCTCTGCGCACCCTTGGTGCTCAAAGGAGGCACGCCGCTCGCTTCGTTCGTCGCGCCCGGTGGCACCGCGCAGCCGGCCAGGATCGAAAAGGCAAAGAGTATCCCGATACGTCGGGTTAGCCGAGTTTTCATAAGACAAACACAATTACAAAAGGTGAGCCGCATCACGCGATGGCTGCGTGTTGCATGCGACTCCGGCGGCAAGGCACGAACAGACGCCGCGCACGAAAGCGCTGAGCATCCAAGCCCGGACGCGGCTCATTTCGCCGCTACCGCACGGTTAGTTTTCACGTCTGGCGCAAACTGTCCCCGCAGCTTGACCAGACCCCACATGCCGCCATCGAGCGTGGCATGACGCTCTTGCGCCCAGAACTACACATGGCGCGCAGGAACAGCGGCGTAGGCCCCATCCAGCGGCACGGCAGCAAGGCCGTTGCAGGCGCGCGGCGCCTGGCTGGACAAGACGTGTGCATCGAACCTTCGATGCTGGATTTGCCGTCAGACAATAACGAAACAACGACGGCACTTACTTGGAGGCAACCCGCATTCCCGTTTTGAACGATGAATGCGTCGACCGGTGGAGGTGCGTTTCTGCCGCACACAATGGGCGCATTATACCCAAAACAGAAGTCCGGGTTGCCGAACGCTCAATAACCTCGATGAATTTTTACTATTACTGTAAGAATGGCCGCCTTGCAGCAGGCTAGCTCGCGTCGGGCGGTGCTTTGCGGCGGCCGGTACAATCGATTCTTTGCCGCCGCGCATCGTCTTCATGAAAGTCACTCTGATTCCCGTCACGCCGTTTCGTCAGAACAGTTCGCTGCTCGTCTCGTTCAGCGACGAGCGCCGCGCATCCCCCTACGTTGCCGGCGGAGTCGCCGCATGAACGAAGAAATCTACGTCAGCACCGACGTCGAAGCGGACGGCCCGATTCCCGGTCCGCATTCGATGCTGAGTTTTGCGTCCGCGGCGTACACAGCGGACAAGCAGTTGATCGGCAGCTTCTCCGCGAACCTCGAATTGCTGGATGGCGCCGCGCCGCACCCAGTCCAGGAAGCATGGTGGAAAACCCAGCCCGACGCGTGGGCCGCCTGCCGAAAAGCGTTGCGGCAACCGGCCGAGGCGCTGGCCGCGTATGTCGAATGGGTCGAAGCGCTGCCGGGCAAGCCGGTGTTCGTCGCGATGCCGGCCGGCTTCGATTTCACCTTCATGTTCTGGTACATGATGCGCTTTGCCGGGCGCTGTCCGTTTTCGTGGTCCGCGCTCGACATCAAGACGCTGGCGTTCGCGATGACCGGCTTGCCGTATCGCAAATGCATCAAGCCGCGTCTGCCGAAGCACTGGTTCGACGACCTGCCGCACACCCACGTCGCACTCGACGACGCCATCGAACAGGGCGCGCTCTTTTGCAACATGCTTGCAGAACTGCGCGCGACCCGGCAACGCACCGCTCCGGGCGCGACTGATGGGGACGGCTCAGGTCAAAACGCCGCCGGTGGCGCCGCAAATTAGGCAATCCGCCTCGCAAAACGCGGTTTACATTGCGTTCCGTTTTCGCGACCTCTACCATTGAGGGACGGCGACGCAAACGGAGGCCGCAGTTGACACTCGATACGTTCTCTCAGAAGATCCTGCGCCTTTTACAGCTGGATGCGCGCCGCTCCGTGCAGGAGATCTCCGACCAGGTCGGCTTGTCGAGTACGCCGTGCTGGCGCCGTATCAAAGATATGGAGCAGTCCGGCATCATTCAGCGCTACACGGCGCTGCTGGATCGCGAAAAACTCGGCCTGCATGTCTGCGCGCTCGCGCATATTCATTTGATGCGGCATACCGAGGGCGGCGTCGAGCAATTCGAGCGCGAAATCGCCACCTGCCCGGAAGTCACCGAGTGCTACAGCACTACTGGCGAATCCGACTACATTCTTAAAATCGTCGCGCCGGACATCAAGTCTTACGACACTTTTCTGCACGAACGCATCTTCAAGATTCCCGCCGTCGCGCAGGTCCGCACAAGCGTCGTTTTACGCGAGATCAAGTTCGATACGCAGTTGCCGCTCTGACGCCTGCGGCTTCACTTTCCGCGATTGCCGGCTTCCATCTGAGCTTTATCTGACGGTGCGCCGCCCCTGCGCAACGGCCGCGGAGAGCGTCGAGACATTGATCGCCCGCTGCACGCTCACTTTGCGCGCGCCCAGCCTGCGCTCAAGACCTTCGAGATCGAGACGCGCCAGCAGGTGGGCGTCGTTTTCGGCGGCGGTGGGTTCGGTGGCGGGCAAGGTCACTTCGACGTCGAGCCCCGTGCTCAGGTAGTGAAGGTTCACGGCCGCAGGTTTCAACCCGTGCTCAGCCAGCGCCGCCTCGACTTGCGCGACGATCTGCTCGCGCGGCGCGAGATCGACGGGAGGCCGCGCGATTGCATCGTTCTCCGGATCGACGTGGATCAGTGCGTCGAGCACGCGGTTGTCGGTCAACACGCGCGTTCGTGCCGTCTCGGCAATATAGTGTCCCTCCGACACTGAAATCAGCGGGTCGACCAGAATGTGCGCGTCGACAAGCGCGAGGTCGCCCATCTTGCGCGTGCGCAGCTGATGAACGTCGCGCACGCCGGGCGTCGCCATCAATAGCGCGCGCACGTCTGCGGCAGCAGGTTCGTCGAGCGCGCGATCGGACAAGTCCTGCAACGCGTCCCAGCCGAACACCCACCCCATGCGCGCCACCATGAAACCGACAATGGCGGCGGCGATCGGATCGAGCAGATGCACGCCGAACAGACTGCCGACAATGCCGAGCGCCACCACCAGCGACGACGCCGCGTCCGAACGCGCATGCCATGCATTGGCGATCAGCATCGCCGAACGCACGCGCTGCGCTTCGCGCAGCATGTAGCGGAAAAGTCCCTCTTTGGAGACCAGGACGACCACCGCAACCGCGAGCGCGCTCACGTGCACGGCCGGAATGTCCTGTGAATCGGCGAGCCGCATACCGGCCCGCCACAACATACCGACACCGACAGCAATCAGCAGTCCGCCGAGAAACAACGATGCGACCGTTTCATATCGGCTGTGGCCATAATTGTGATCGGCATCCGGCTCTGCTCCGCTATGGCGGTTCGCGATCAGTACGACAAAATCAGATACCAGGTCTGCGAACGAATGGATGCCGTCCGCCACCAGCGCCTGAGAATGCGCTACCACGCCGATCGCGATTTGCGCCGCCATCAATACTGCGTTGAGCGCAATACTGACGTACGTACTTTTGCGTGCGACCTGGTGTTTTTCCGCAGATTGCGCGGCGAGGTTCGAAGACATACAAATGGCGCAGGATTCAATGCATTCATTCTACCCGGCCCTTTGTTAAAGAGCAGTTTAGTGCATCAAATTTTCTTTCAAATCATGCGTTTACCAAAACACGAAGCATTCGCATTCCATCTGCTTGCCCAAACGCGGACAAACAAAAACCGCGCTCATAACGGCAGCGCGGTTTTATCGACCGGCAGTGTATGCCGGACATTGCGATTACTTCTGGATCAGAAACCGGTCGCGATCCTGACCAGCAATCCAGCGCGGCGGTTTGCCGCGGCCCGACCATGTGCTGCCGCTGTCCGGATCACGGTACTTCGGAGCGACACCGGCGCGCGCGCGGCCCGCCTTCGCATGCTTCGCCCGGCCGCCGCCGAGTTCGGCAAGCGTAATGCCGTAGTCAGTCATTTTCTGCTTGATCTCGTTCAGCACTTCCGCATATTCACGCGCCTTTGCCTCTTCGATCTGCTTTTCGAGTTTCTCTCGCTGTGCGAGGAGGTCCTTGTAGGAAGACATAGGTTCCCTTTGTCGTTCAGATAAATGGACGTCGGTCTGAAGCCGATTTTGTCCTTTGAAGGTGATCATGCCTCGGAATTTGCAGGCGAGATTAACACGAAATAGAAACCTGGGAAAAGGGGCACGCCCAAATTAATTAATTTCTATTTCTTAAATTTTCACCGAAGTGTCGAAAGCCGGTCGTGGTTCAACTGTGAGTAAATTCGCATTTTGCTGAAAAAGTGGTGTCGCAGATGAATAAATTCTGAATCGACTCCCGGATCATGAAAACCATTGGCGGATACAGAGCAAAAACATTTCATTTCATGAAAACTTTCGCGGCAAAGTAGGCACAGGTTAAGAGCTGCGCCCGCTCATTGCTAACGTGTCAATG
Source organism: Paraburkholderia sp. (assembly GCA_036502945.1). GTDB lineage: Bacteria > Pseudomonadota > Gammaproteobacteria > Burkholderiales > Burkholderiaceae > Paraburkholderia. The sequence goes on from DASXXR010000404.1 coordinate 25,435, forward strand.
CACCGCTCGAGCCCCGCGTGCAGTGCGGCCGAATGCGGCTTCGGCGCGTCGAACGCGCTGCGGATGCGCGCGCCGCCGATCCTGATATCCGCGCCGTAACGGTCGACGCCGATCAGTTCGGCCTGCCGTGGCCTGCGCGGATGCGCGTCGAACATCGCGATCAGCGCGGCCTCGTCTTCGAACGGCAGCGGCGCGAGCGGATCGAGCTCGGCCGCGTCGAGCCAGCCCATCTTGCCGAAACCGCCGATATAGCGCATCCGCTCGAGCGAAAGCGTCCAGAACGAGAAATCCCCGAGTGCGAGATAACGCGCGGCGTCCGGGTGATAGCGCAGGTAGCGGCGCACGACGTGCGGCGCGGGCTCGATTGGCTCGAACGAGCCTAGCACTGTGACCCGCTCCGCATCGAGCACGTCGCCATCCGGCGCGTCCACGACGAGGAATCCGGCACGCGGATCGCCATGCAGATTGCGGGTGTGCTCGGCCAGCCGGCTGACGAGAATGGTGGGCCGATGCAGCGCGTCGGGCGCGAACGGCAATATCGATGGATAGGGAAAACCCTGCGGTTCGCGGGAGTGGGTTGCGAGCGTACCGGCGGCGACGCGGTGCAGCAAGTGAAGCGGAGCGTGAGCGGGAATGTTCAACGGCGCGTCCTCGGGCGATGCGAATGGGTGGCCCCGGCCTTCTCCGGCACAGGCACCGGCACCGGCACAGGCACAGGCACAGGCACAGGCACAGGCACGGGAGGTCCGCTGACGCGGACAGAGCTAGATATTAGTCGAGCGCGGCGCAGGAGCACGACGGCACCTGCTTCCCCTGATCAAGCAAACCCCGTTCACCGCGTGCGCCACGGCCGTTCGCCCATAAAAAAAGCACGCGGTTACGAACCCGCGTGCTTCATGCGCGATGCGCCGACAGCCGACAGGCAAGCCCGTCAACCGTCGTCAGCTGCTCTTACATCTTGACAACGTCAAGCAGCGTCTTCTTACCACCCTTGTAGTTGTACAGCGAGATCACGCCGTGCTTCAGGTCGCCCTTCGCGTCGAACGTGGTTTCACCGATCACACCCTTGTAGTCGGTGTTCGGCATCGCTGCGAGGATCTTCGCCGGATCCGTCGAGTTCGCACGCTTCATCGCATCGACAATGATGTACACCGCGTCATACGTGAACGGTGCGTAGATCTGGATCGGCTGGCCGAAACGCTTCTGGTACTTCGCCTGGAAAGCCGCGCCGCCTTCCATCTTCTCGAGCGCCATGCCGGCTTCCGAGCAGACGATGTTGTCGGTCGCGTCGCCGGCCAGATCCGACAGCTTGTCGGTACACACGCCGTCGCCTGCCAGCACCTTCGCGCGCAGGCCGAGCTGCTTGGCTTGCTTCGCGAACGGGCCGCCGGTGGCGTCCATGCCGCCGTACATGATCGCGTCCGGGTTTTCACCCTTGATCTTCGTCAGAATGGCGCGGAAGTCGACAGCCTTGTCGTTCGTCGCGTCATGCGACATCACGTTCAGACCCAGCGACTTCGCGGTCTTTTCGAATTCGTTCGCAAGACCCTGGCCGTAAGCGGTCGAGTCGTCGACGATCGCGACGCTCTTCACCTTCATGCCCTTGGCCGCGTAGTTCGCCAGCGCCGGACCTTGCTGCGCGTCGGTCGCAACGACGCGGTACGTCGTCTTGAAGCCTTGCTGCGTGTAGGCCGGGTTCGTGGACGACGGCGAGATCTGGACAATGCCCGCATCGCTATAGATCTTCGATGCCGGGATCGACGTGCCCGAGTTCAGGTGGCCGACCACTGCGACGACCTTGTCGTCGACCAGCTTCTGCGCAACCTGCGTAGCCGTGCGCGGGTCAGCCGCGTCGTCTTGCGCGTCGAGTTGCAGCGTGACTTTCTGGCCGCCGATCGTCAGGCCCTTCGCGTTGATTTCCTCAACCGCGAGACGCGCGCCGTTTTCGTTGTCCTTGCCGAGGTGCGCAATGCCGCCCGTCAACGGTGCGACGTGGCCGATCTTGACGACCTCGTCAGCTACCGCGGTCGTTGCCAACGTTGCGAACAGCATCGCCGCAGCGCTGATCGGCAACAGCTTTTGAATCTTGATGTTCATGTGAGTCTCCAGTTTCGGTCCCAAAAACAACGTAATCGCCCTTGTGCCCCGCTTCCTACACGTGTCGCTCAAATCCCGTGGACGACTCCGCCGGATGCATCGTCATGCACTTGGCAAGCACATTAACCGGCCTGTTTGTGGCAGGCGGCCACCGTACCAGCGCGCAAGTGTAGGCGATCAAATTAATTTGCGGGGGTTTTTTGAGTAAGTGGGATCACTACCAATAGCGTTTATCCCACTCCTTAGAAACTGGGCGCTCAGATGGCCGACGAAACCGCGTGCCGATACGGGTTTCCGCTAGGCAAGACCGGGGTGCTATAAGAATTCTCTAAAGCTTTTGCCTCAAATACCGTTAATGGTCCGAATATGCGCCCGCGTCGCCGATTGCGTGCGCAGATTAATGAGCGCGCTCAACGCGCGACTGACATCAGCGCCGCGGCCGCCGCACGACATTCTTCGTCGAGCGCATCGACAAGCTCCGCCGCGCTGATTCCTTCGCGCCGTTTGCGACCCAGCGGCGCACCCTGCCCGGACCACAGCGACAGATAGTCGCCGTTATCCGCGCGCGCGGCAGCCTGCCGAAGCTCCTGGGTTAGCGCGTTCTGCACCGGATACGGCGCGACCCGGTCCAGCTGCGCACTTAACCGCTCCATGATCGAATTGCGTATGCCGCGCGCGTGACGGCCCGAAATGGCGCGCGTCACCGATGTCGAGGTCGGCGCGTGACGGGCGGCCGTCAGCGCGTCTGTAAGCCGACTGCATCGCCTGTCTTTTGATGTCAAACTGGGCGCCGTTTTTTCCGAACTACTGCTTCGCAAAGGAGAGCAACCGTGAGCGTGACTTCCCGTTGGATCGACATTTCCGCCGGCACCGATCATTTCGGCGCCTATGTGGCTCTGCCGAAAAGCGGTAAGGGTCCTGCCGTCATCATCATTCAGGAAATCTTTGGCGTGAACAGCCACATTCGCTCCGTCGCGGATCAATACGCGCAGGACGGGTATATCGCAATTGCGCCGGACATTTTCTGGCGCACGCAGCCGCGCGTCGAACTGACCTACGTCGGCGCCGATCGTGACAAGGGCATCGAGATCCTGCAAAAAACCAACGTCGATCTGGCGGTCGCCGATATCGGCGCGACCGCCGCTGCGCTGCGCGCGATGCCTGAGGTGACCGGCAAGATCGCCGCGATCGGTTATTGCTTCGGCGGCCGGCTCGCGTATCTGTCGGCCGCGCAAGGCGCGGTGGACGCCGCCGTGTCCTATTACGGCGGCGGCATTCAGAACCTGCTCGAGCTGGCGCCGAAGATCAAGGTGCCGATGCAGTTCCACTACGGCGAGCTCGACTCGGGCATTCCGCTGTCGGCGGTGGGGCAGGTGAAGGAACGCTTCGTCGGTCGCAACGATGTCGAGTTTCACCTCTACCCGAACGCCGATCACGGCTTCAACTGCTCCGATCGCGCAAGCTATCACCAGCATTCCGCCGCGCTTGCGCACGGACGCACACTGACGTTCCTCGGCGAACGCCTGTAAATTGACGCTTGTGGCGCGGCGCGGGAGCAGCGCGCCGCGCGTGGTCCGTCAGGGCGGGCCGGCGATCGGCGCGCTGGCGCTACGCCGGCGTGCGGAGCGCGCGCTTCTCACACCTGTCGTCCAACCCCTATCGGTCGCTCGTTCGGGAGGCGCTCAAGCCGTGCAATCAGACTACCTTGCCCACGACGCCATCGGCCTCGCCGAACTGGTGAAAAAGCGCGAAGTCAGCGCGCGCGAATTGCTGGACGCCGCGATTTCGCGTGCCGAAGCCGCCAACCCCGCGATCAATGCGATCGTGCTGAAAGACTATGACGCAGCCCGCCAGCGCGCCACGCGCGAACTCGCGAACGGCGGCAGCGCCGAG